>JAYGEA010000004.1:0-22653 GCA_046582635.1 Alphaproteobacteria bacterium | reverse complement strand
TGCCAGCACCAGGGCCCGGCCCACATGGCCGGCGCCGAACAGCGCCAGGGTCTGTTTTGGCTGGCCAAATTGTTCCCACAGCAGTCCCGACGCGGGCGGTTGGCCGGCGGCGAGTATGGTCCGCGCGACTTCATGCGCGCCTATCCGGCCTTCCGTGGCGAAGGCGCCGTTTTGTTCGGCCTCCCGCAATGCCTGTAATTCGGTCAGGCGGGCGGGATCGAAAACCTCCAAAAGCAGACGCACGGAGCCACCGCAACATTGCCCCAGATCGGGGCCAAGGGCTTGGCGGGACTGACGTACGGGCGGTACCCCGTGGTTGGCCGCGGACTTGCCGATCGCCGCGCGGGCATCGGCGATGGCCCGCCATTCCAGGGCGCCGCCGCCGATGGTGCCGGTGAAGCCGCCGTCATGGCGAATGGCCATGCGCGCGCCCGCCTCCCGCGGGGCTGAACCGGCCGAGGCCACAATGCTGACCATGGCGCAATAGTCGCCCCGCGCCAGGCTGTCGCATATGGTGGTCCAGACCGCCATGATCATTCCGCCCGCATGGATTGGACGGCGCGGGCAATGGCTTCCGGCGTGGCCGGCGCGTCCAGTTGCGGCACCCGCCCGGGCCGCAGGCTGGCCACCGCGTCGGTGATGGCCGAGAACACCGATATGGCCAACATGACCGGCGGCTCCCCCACCGCCTTGGAGCGGTAGATGGTCGGCTCCTTGTTGCCCTTGGACTGCCACAGGGTAATGCGGAAATCTTCCGGCACATCCGATGCGGTGGGTATTTTGTAGGTCGACGGCGCATGGGTCAGCAGCCGGCCGGCCGCGTCAAACACCAGCTCTTCGTTGGTCAGCCAGCCCATGCCTTGCACGAAACCGCCCTCGATCTGGCCGATGTCCAGGGCCGGGTTCAGCGAGGCGCCCACATCGTGCAGCACGTCCACCCGATCCACCCGCATCTCGCCCGTTAGGGTATCGATGGTGACCTCGGAACAGGCGGCGCCGTAGGCGAAATACAGGAATGGTTGCCCGGTCGCCGTCTCCCGGTCCCAGGTGATCTTAGGCGTGGCGAAATAACCGGTCGAAGACAGTGAGACACGTTCCAGGAAGCAGGCCTTGGCCAATTCGGCAAAGGAAATATCCCGCGCGCCCAGCCGTACCCGGTTGTTGGCGAACTGTACCTCTCCCCCACCGGCTCCCCCGTCGACCTGGTACAGCCGGCGGGCCAGTTTGGTCATGCGGTCCTTGATGGCGCCAGCCGCCCGTTTCGCCGCCATGCCGTTCAGGTCGGAACCGGACGAGGCCGCCGTGGCCGTGGTGTTAGGCACCTTGTCGGTCTTGGTGGCGGTGATCTGTATGTGGGCGAAATCGATACCGAATTCTTCCGCCACGACCTGGGCGACCTTGGTGTGGAGCCCCTGGCCCATTTCCGTGCCGCCATGGTTTACCTGTACCGAGCCGTCGGTGTAGACATGCACCAGGGCGCCGGCCTGGTTCAGGTGTTTCAGGGTGAAGGCGATGCCAAATTTCACCGGCGTCAGGGCGATACCTTTCTTGAGGAACCGATTAGCCTTGTTAAAGGCGCGCACCGCGCGGCGCCGTTGGCGGTAGTCAGAGGTCTTCTCCAGTTGGCGCACCACATTGGGCGCGATATTGTCGGCCACCTTCATGCCATAAGGCGTGATATCGCGTCCTGACTTGGCCGGGCCATAGAGGTTCCGTTTGCGCACATCCAACGGGTCCAGGCCAAGGCGGATGGCGATCTCGTCCATCATACGTTCGGCGAACAGCATGCCTTGCGGCCCGCCAAAGCCGCGGAAGGCGGTGTTGGACACGGTGTTGGTCCGGACCCGGCGGCTGAGTATGCGGGCATGGGGATAAAAATAGGCATTGTCGGTGTGAAACAGGGTCCGGTCGCAGACGCCCAGGGACAGATCGGCGGAATGGCCGCAGCGGGCGTTGAAGGTCACGTCCACCGCCGCCAGACGCCCCTTGGCGTCATGGCCGTAGTTGTAGGTGACCAGAACATCGTGGCGCTTGCCGGTCATGATCATATCGTCATCACGGTCCAGGCGGATCTTTACCGCGCGGCCCGTCAGGTGCGCGCCAAGGGCCGCCAGACAGGCCCATTGCGAGGCCTGGCTTTCCTTGCCGCCGAACCCACCCCCCATGCGCCGGCATTCGCAAACCACCGCCGCTTCGGGCAGCCGCAACATGGCCGCCACCAGGTGCTGCACCTCGGATGGATGCTGGGTCGAGGAATGCACATGCATCTCGCCGCCGTCGCCGGGTAGGGCCAGGGCGATCTGACCTTCCAGATAGAAATGTTCCTGGCCGCCGACACGTATGGTGCCGCTGGCCCGTTGCCCGGCTTCGGCCATGGCCTCCTCCGGCGTGCCGGTCAGGAACTGATAGTCGGGCAAGACCATGTCGCCGGCCCGCAGCCCATCATCGACCGAGACGGCGGGCGCTTCCGCCCCCACCTCGATCTGCGCCAGGCGGACGGCGTGGCGGGCCTGATCGCGGCTCTCCGCCACCACGGCGAAAATAACCTGGCCGTGAAAACTGATGGCGCCATGGGCCAAAATGGGATCGCCGCCAAAGGACGGGCTGCATTCGTTCGGCCCCGGAATATCCTCCGCCGTCAGCACCGCCACCACACCGGGCGCGGCCCGCACCGCATCCAGATCAAGTTGGCTGATCCTGCCCTTGGCGCCATTTGGGGCATGGCCCGGCGCCATGTGCAGCAGATTGGCCGGTTCGGGTATATCGTCGATATAGCGGGCATTGCCCTGGATCTGCCAGGCGGCGCTGTCGTGGGGCAGGGCATTGCCCACCGCATGATCGCCCCCGGGAACGGGGATTTGTGTTCGCCGCGGCTGTATGTCAGACATCCGCTGCCTCCCGCCCCGGTCCAACTCGCTGCCCAAATCGCAGTCCAACTCGATGTCCGATCACCCGCATGGAGGCACTGGCCGCGCCACCGGCTTCATGCATGGCCTTGAGCAACAATGCCTGGGCCGTTTGCATGCGATAGACGGCGGAGGCCCGCATATCGTCGATGGGCGTGTAGTCCCGGGCCAAAACCTCCGCCGCCGCCAACCAGGCCGCCTCGTCGCCCAGGGCCAGTCCCTTGAGCGCCGCTTCCACTCCAGGCGCCCGTTTCGGGGTTGCCGCCATGCCGCCAAAGGCGATGCGGGCGGATGCGATCTTGTTGCCTTCAAGCTTGAACTTGAAAGCGCCCAGGACGGCGGATATGTCCTGGTCAAAGCGCTTGGATATCTTGTAACAGCGGAATATTTCGTCCGCCCCCAAACGGGGCACCTGAACGCCGGCGACAAATTCACCCGGTCGGCGGTTCTGCTTGCCGTAGTCGATGAAATAGTCTTCCAACGGCAGGGAACGTTCGTCATCACCCCGGCGCAGATGCAGCCTGGCGTCCAGGGCGATCAAGGCGGGCGGGGTATCGCCGATGGGCGAGCCATTGGCGATGTTACCCCCCACAGTGCCCGCCGCCCGCACCTGTTTGGCGCCGATGCGGCGCAGAACTTCGCCCAGATCGGGATCGATGGCGGCCAAGGCGCCCTCCGCCTGGACATAGGTTGCCCCAGCGCCAATATAGCAGCCTTTCGCCGTCTCCCGGACCTGGTCAAGCCCCGCGGCCCGGCCCAGATGAATAACCTTGGGCAGAACCCGCATCTGCTTGGTGATCCATAAACCGACATCGGTGGCGCCGGCGACGATGACCGCATCGGGATGGCGCAGATAAAGTTCGGCCAGACTGTCGATGGACGCCGGCGCGGCAAAAAAGCCCTTCCCATCGCCCATGAACAGATCTTCGCCGTCATTCAGGGCCGCCAGCCGCCGGGATGTCTCGGCCCGGCGGGCGGAGAACTGATCGTTTGGCGTGCCGGCGCAGGCCTCCCGCCCGGCATCCACGATGGGCCGATAGCCGGTACAGCGGCACAGGTTGCCGGCCAGATAGTCGTTCACCCCGGCCCGGTCCGCCGCGCCGTCCTGGTGATACAAGGTAAACAGGCTCATCACGATGCCCGGCGTACAAAAGCCGCACTGGCTGCCGTGATGGCGCAGCATGGACGCCTGCACCGGGTGCAGACCGTCCTCCCCGCCGCCAAGGTCCTCGACCGTGACCAGTTCCTTGCCGTCGATCATGCCCAACAGCTGTATGCAGGCGTTGATTGGCTGGTAAGTCACCTGGCCGTCCCGCAGGCTGCCCAGGGCGATGGTACAGGCGCCGCAATCGCCTTCCGCGCAGCCCTCCTTGGTGCCGAAGGCATCCCGGCGCAGGCGTAAATAGTCCAGCAGGGTTTCATTGGTGCCAACCTGGGACAGTTCAACAACCGCGCCCCGATGCAGAAACTTTATCGCCCCCCGCGCCATATCCTAGCTGCCCCGGTAGGTGGAATAGCCGTGCGCCGACAGCAGCAGGGGCACATGATAATGGGCTCCCGGGTCCGCCACGCCAAAGCGGATGGGAACCATGTCCAGGAACAATGGTTCAGGCAATTCCGCGCCCTGGCGCTTGAGGTAATCCCCGGCCATGAAGCGCAGTTCATAAGTGCCCGATGTCAGCGCCGCGCCTTCCAGCAACGGGCGGTCGATGCGGCCATCGACGTTGGTCTGGACAGTCTTCAGGTGCGCCGAATGATCGCCGTCATGGCGCCAAAGTTCGATCGCCAGCGCCGCCGCCGGTTTCCCCGTGGTTAGATCGAGCACATGCGTGGTCAACCGACCCATCATTCCGCTCCCACCCTGTTGGCCGCCATTTTGGCTGATGCCCGCTGGCGATTTCTTGATATTTTGACAACTATCAACCAGTTTCCCCATTCAAAAAAGCGCTAAATAAGGCCACCCCGCTCAAGCCAGGATATCGGCAATGCTCAGCGCGATCACCAAGGCGGCGTCGCGCAGCAGGTTCACCGGCAGCCTCTCGTCGGCCCGATGGGCGTTGGCTTCCTCGATACTGCGCGGGCCGGCGCCATACAGAACAGTCGGGATGCCGTGAGCGGTGTAATGCCGGGCATCGGTGTAAAGCGGCACGCCGCCACGGGGGATATCTTCGCCAAGTACCGCGCTGGCATGTTTTTGCACCGCCGCCGCCAGGCGGTCCACATCGCCCACCTCCGTCAATGGTTCGGCCAGCATGATCCGCTCGACCGCCACCGTGATGCCGTCCGAATGCAGGACCGCGCGATTGATCAGGGCGCGTAGGTCGGCCTCCACCTCCGCTGTGTCCTCCTCCGGGATCATGCGCCGGTCAAGGCGCAGGCTGACCCGGTCCGGCACGACGTTGGTGTTGATGCCGCCGTCAATCAAGCCGACGTTCAATTGCGGCGAGCCAATGCCGGCAATTTTCGAAACCCGCTCGGCCAGCAAGCCGCGATAACCGTAAAGCGCCGTCAGAACCTTGTTGGCGGCCGCCAACGCATCGTGCCCCGTATCGGGCTTGGCCGCATGGGCGGACCGGCCCCTGACGTCGATGCCCAGATGCAGACAGCCGTTGTGGGAGGTGATGACGCCATAAGAAAAACCGGCGGATATGGCGTAGTCCGGCTTTGACAATCCTTCGTCAATCAGCCATTTCGGGCCGATGGCGCCGCCAGCCTCCTCGTCATGGGTCAGATGCAGTTCCACCGCGCCACGCAAATTGGCGCCGGTCTCCACCAGCGCCTTCAAGGCAAAGGCATAGGTGGCAAAATCCGATTTCGACACGGCGGCGCCCCGGCCATACATCCAGCCATCGACAATTCCCGCGCCGTAGGGGTCATGGCGCCACCCTTCGCCCGGTGCGACCACATCGCCATGGGCGTTCAGGGCAATCACCGGGCCACTATCGTCGGATCCGAAACGATGCCGGATCACCAGATTGGTGGCCGATATCATACCGTTGGCGCGGCACAGGGCCTCGGGGACGGAATGGCTTTCCACCTCAAAGCCCATGGCCGCCAGTAATTCAGCGGCGCGGGCGGCATGGGCGGCACAATCGCCCGGCGGGTTGTCGGAGGGTACTTTGACCAGTTCCGCCAGAAAGGCGATCTGTTCATCGTGATGGCTGTGCAGCCAGGTCTCGATCTGGTGCCTGTCAGTCATCCCGCCTCATCCTTCCAATTCGTCCAGCACGTTCAACATGATTGAAATTCCGGCGGCGATGTCTTCCCGGCTGGTCCGTTCCGCCGGGTTATGGCTGATGCCGCCGTCACTGCGCAGAAAAATCATGCCCACATCGCATATCTCCGCCATTGCGGCGGCGTCGTGGCCGGCGCCGCTGAGCATGCGGTAGGGTTCGATACCCGCCGCGGTCATGGCGCGTTCGATGATGGCGATCATGCGCTCGGAACAGGGCGCGCTGACGGCCCGATGCAGGACCGTTACCTGGGCAATGCAGCTTCTTTTTTCTGCCGCCGCCCGGATGGCCCGGATTGCGGTGGCCACGGCGTAGCGGCGGGCTTTATCCTCCCTGGCGCGGATATCCACCGTGAAACTGACATCACCGGGTATGACATTAATGGCGCCGGGCGATGTGCTCAAAATGCCCACGGTTCCAACCACGTCGTCGGCCTGGGCGCAGATGGTCTCGACCGCCAGAACACCTTCCGCGGCAGCGGCGAGGGCATCCTTGCGCAAGGTCATGGGCACCGTTCCCGCATGTCCCGCTTCACCTTTTACGGCCACGGACAACCGGGTCTGGCCATTGATGGCGGTGACCGCGCCGGCGGGCAGGTTCAAGGCCTCCAAAACCGGGCCCTGTTCGATATGCAGTTCCAGAAATGCCCTGACCTCGCCGGCCCGGTGCGCGGCCTGTCCGATCCGCGCCGCATCCAGACCGAAGTCCAACAATGCCTGGCGATAAGTGATGCCATCAGCATCGGTTTGTTCGAACGTCGCGGGGTCCAGAGAGCCACAGACGGCCCGGCTGCCCAGATAGGTGGTGCCGAACCGCACGCCTTCTTCATCCGCGAAGCCGATGACCTTGATGGGATAGGCCATGCGCCGGCCGGCATCCCGCAGCGCCTGGACACAGGCAATGCCGCACAGCACGCCCAGCATGCCGTCGAATTTGCCGGCGTTGACCACCGTATCAAGATGCGAGCCGATGATCAGCGCCGGGCTGTTGTCATTGGCGCCGCCATAGCGGCCAACCATGTTCCCGGCCGCGTCCTGGACCGCATCCATCCCGGCGCCGCCCATCCATGCGCCGACCAGTTGGTTGGCGCGGCGGTGTTCCTGCGTGAGGTAACGGCGCGTCAGGGCGCCCGGCGTCTCGCTGATCGCCGCCAATTGATCAATCCGGCACATGATCTCTCCGGCCAACACCTCAGGCGAACTCATGCAGCGCCTCGTGGGCTTGTTCGATCCGGGCCAAACGCGCCCGGCCCTTGGCCCCCATCTCCCGCAACACGGCCATGGCATGGAAATGCAACAAGGACATGACGCCCGCATAGCGGTCCAGGGCATCGGCGCTGCGGATGGGACAACGAACGGTCCAGGTGGCGGGGCCGTCGGTACCGGGTTCCTGATCGGTGAAGTACAGAATTCGGGCGCCGCTGCCCAGGACCAGTTTCAACGTTGCCGGCAGGGTGGCAACCCGGCGGCGGAAACCGAACAGGATGACCATGTCATCGCTGTTCAGGTCCGCCAGGGACTCGCCCAGGGTTTCGCCCGCGCGGGGCAACAGGTGAACATCGTCGCGCACCTGGATTAGCTGCCAGCGCAAATAGCCCGCCAGATATTGGCTGTTGCGCCAGCCGGCGACAAAAACCCGCTCGGCCCGGCAAATGGCGGCGATGCAGGCGGTGAAGCTTTCAGGGTCAAGACCATCAAGGGATTGGCTCAGCAAATCCCCGTCTTGTTTGTGGTGGCGCGCCGCCAAGGCGCTGAAATCCTGCCCGTCCTGATCCTGCGATAACAAATACAAGGGCGAACCAGCCTGCCGGCCGGCCCGTGCCGCCCGCCGCATGGCGGCGAAATTGTCATAGCCCAGGCGATGGCTCAATCGGGTCACGGCGGCCTTTGAGGCGCCGGCCAACGCGGCCAGTTCCGTGGCGGAATAGGCGGCGATCTGGCCCGGAAAATCGACGATCAGGTCGCCCACCTTGCGCTCGCTTTCGGGCAGGGCGTCGTAGTGCTTCCGAATGCGGTTTTCCAGCGCGGTTTTTGATAACTGTTTTTCGGCCTTGCCCATGGCGGAATGCTAAATCAATGATAAGTAAAATTCAAATTTTAAAATCATGGCAGTTGAAATTTTTCTCTCAAAACCGGTCCGTGCATCTTCCCGCCAACCTTGCGGGGGTATAATACCAACCGATGGAAATGACGACCCATTGAGATCGCCTCCGGATTTCGTCGGGTAGGAGTGGAACCTCCGGCGATGCGGGGTATCGTCAAGGTTTTACGACACCATCCGACGATATCCGGAGGCGACCGAAGGCGTCTTTCGGGAGCTTTCGGATGGCGTCGCGCACGCCTAACGATACCTTGTATCGCGCCCGAGATCTTTGGCCACGCTCCTACCCGAAAACTCCCGAAAGACGTCTCAATGGGTCGTCATTTCCGTCGGTTGGTATAAAGTGGCTAACTTGATGGGAGAGCGGTAACGGATGGATGACAAGACAGCGATCCTGGCGCGGCGCATTGACCAGGCCATGGGCAGGGAACCCGCCGATCTGGTGATCAAGGGCGCCCGCTATTTGAACGTCATCGATGGCGGAATGGTTGCCGGCGATATCGCCGTGACGGGGGACACAATTGTCGGGGTCCAGGCCGATTACCACGGGGTTCGCGAGGTTGATGGCCAGGGCAAGGTGGTTGTGCCGGGCTTCATCGACACCCATGTGCACGTGGAAAGCACCTGCATCTCGCCCTGGGAATTCGACCGCGTAGTGCTGGCGAGGGGCACCACCACGGCGATCTGCGATCCGCACGAAATCTCAAACGTCCTGGGCACCAAGGGGCTGGATTATTTCTTCGCCGCCGCCGGGAACCTGGCGATGGATTTGTGGGTGCAGCTTTCCAGCTGCGTGCCGGCCAGCCATCTGGAAACCTCCGGCGCCGTGATCACCGCCGCCGACCTGGCCCCCTACATCGATCATCCACGGGGCATTGGCCTGGCGGAATTCATGAATTACCCCGGCGTGTTAAACAAGGAGCCGGCGGTGCTGGAAAAACTCAGCACCTTTTTCGGGGCCCATATCGATGGCCACGTGCCGATGGTCTCGGGCCGGGACCTGAATGCCTATTGCGCCTGCGGTATCAAGAATTGTCACGAAAGCACCTCGCTCAAGGAGGCGGCCGAGAAACTTTCCAAGGGCATGCAGGTGCTGATCCGCGATGGGTCCCTGTGCAAGGACGTGGTCACCCTGTCGCCCCTGATCAACGATCTGACCTCGCCCTTTCTGGCGCTGTGCACCGATGACCGCAACCCCCTGGACATCGCCGAAGAGGGCCATCTGGACCATCTGATCCGCAGCGCTATTCGGGTCGGTGCGCCCATGGGCGCAGTGTATCGCGCGGCCAGTTGGTCGGCGGCCCAGGGCTTTGGCCTGCGTGACCGGGGGCTGATCGCGCCGGGTTACCGCGCCGACATGGTGTTGCTGGATGATCTGGCCGATTGCGCCGTCGCCGCCGTGATCCGCAATGGCCAACCCGTGGATGAAGAAAGCTTTAGCGGCCACCGGCCGGATCTTTCCGTGGGGCGGCAGTCCATCAAACTTGACCGGGTGGAGCCGTCAATTTTCGAAACCCCCGCCATTGGCCCCTCCGGGCCGGTGATCGGCCTGGTGCCCGACGGCGTGATCACCACGCATCTGACCATGGACCTGCCTTTTGCGGACGGCCTGCGCCATCCGGACCCTGAAAACGACGTGCTGAAAGTCGTGGTTCTGAAGCGCCATGGCGGCAACCGGAACATCGGCCGCGGCTTCATCAAGGGCTTTGGCTTCCGCGATGCCGCCATCGCCTCCTCCGTGGGCCATGACGCTCACAACGTCATCGTCGTGGGCGACAATGACCGCGACATGGCGGCCGCGGTCAACCGCCTGATCGAGATAGAGGGCGGCTTCGCGGTGGTGCGCGGCGGCCGGGTGATCGCCGATCTGCCCTTGCCGATTGCCGGTCTGATGAGCGACAAACCGGCGGCGGAGGTGGTCATCGCCCTGCAACGACTGCGCCGCGCCGCCAAGGATATCGGTTGTCCCCTGCCCGAGCCGTTCTTGCACATGGCCTTCCTGCCCCTCTGCGTCATTCCGCATCTGAAAATCACCGATCATGGCCTGGTCGATGTCGATAAATTCGAACTTATTGCCGCCTAGTGCATTTTCGATTTTCATCGAATCGCTAGGCCGCCCGGATCAAACTAATATACCGTCTCAAGGGCGCCGGCGGGTTTGCTTTACCTTGCAGAGGACCTTGGCGATGGTCATCTCCCGGCGCAGGGTTTTGCCGAGGGTGGTGAAGCTGCGGTCGTCGATGGACCGTGACAGGGCGCCGGGGTTGGGCTGGGCTTCGGGGAATTGCGCCAGCAGCTCCCAGATTGACGATGGCGCCGTGGTCATGACCCGGCCCCGGCGTTTCGACGAGGCCACCAATACGCCCACCACGCGGCCCTGATCATCCAGCATGGGCCCGCCCGACAGACCGCCCAGGGCGGACAGGTCGGCGGGGCGGCGGGTCACCTCGGCCCAGGCCAGAATGGGTTCGTCAATGCGATAGCGGCCGACGGATTTCAGGCGGGCCTGGCCCAGGACCCGGGCATGCACATCGCCCGGCCGGCCTTGCGGGTAGCCCAGGGAAAAGCCGTCCTGGCCCCGTCCCGGCATGGCCCTGGCCAGACCCAGCGGCGCCCGGCCGGTACGGGTGCGCAGCAGGGCCAGGTCCGCGTTGGGATGCAGGTGAACGTCCAAGACCCGCCAGCCCTTGCGCGGCGCGGTTTGCAGCCAGATGGCATCGCAACCATGGGCCACGTGCCGGGCCGTCAGCCACCAGCCGTCGTGGGTAATGGCAAAGGCGGTGCCGGTGCTCGACCCCTTGGCACCCACATCGATCTTGATGGTCGGCCCACGGGGCGCGGCCTGGCGTGGTTGCTGGAGAGGCGGACGATGGGACGGCGGTGAGATTTCGGGCTCGGGCCGGCGGGGGCCGTCGCCCGCACCCATCAGGCCGCTGACCACGCCATAGAGGACGGCCAGCATGGCGATCAGATAGGTGAAGCGGTTCATGACCGGCCTTGGGCGCGGTTTAGCCGGAAATGGCGGCGGCGTTGATGGCGGCCACGGACAGCTTGATCCCCGCCAACAGGACGGCGGGAGCCATTTCGCCGTCCTCGATCCGCGCCGACAGATCCCGCAGCAGCAGATCGCTCAGGCGGAACACCAAAATCTGCACCACCACCGCCAGCACGCCCCAGATCACGATTTCTCCCACGCTGACCGACGAGGCCATGCAAAAGGCCAAGGGGATGGCCAGGCCCAGAATGGCGCCCGACAGGGACACGGCGGCGGCCAGATTGCCGCTTCTGACCAGGGCGAAATCCTTGTGCGGTGTGGTGAAGGTATACAGCACCACGCCGCCCGCCAACATCGCTAGGGTGACGCAAAAATGCAGCAGCAGGACCGGAAAGCCGGTGGCGAAACTTTGCCAGACTACGTCCATGACAGCTTATCCCCGATCTTCCGGAATGACGGCCACGGCGGAAATTTCGATCAGGAATTCGTCCTTCACCAGGGCGGCGACCTGTACCAGGGTGGATGCGGGGTAGGGTTCGGAAAAGAATTCCTTGCGCACCTCGTGCACGGCCATCAATGGCTCCATCGCGGTGACATAGACGATGACCGAAACGATATCATCCATTTCGCCGCCGACACTGCGCAAAATCGATTGCAAGTTTTCCAAAGTCTGGCGCGCCTGGGCGACCATGTTGCCGGGCCCGACCAGGTTCCAATCTGCGTCCACGCCGACCTGGCCCGCCAGATGCAGGACCCGGCCGGTTGGCTGCCAGGCCGCGTTGGAAAAGGCGCCGAACGGCACCGCCACGCCTGGTGGATTAAATGCATCAGCCATTATGGTCTCCCTTTCGAATGAATTTCCGCGCCAGCATAACCTGTATCTGGACGTGCGCGCGCCTTGATGCCAAATTAGGACCATGAACAACGGACCTATTTCAAGTTATCCCTTCGCCCGCAAGGTGCCCGCCGGCGATACCCACGAACGCCATGTCTGTGACGATTGCGGCTGGATCAACTATGTCAATCCAAAGATCGTGGTCGGCGCGGTCTGCACCTGGGAGGACAAAATCCTGCTGTGCAAGCGCGCGATCGAGCCGCGCCACGGTTATTGGACCGTGCCCGCCGGCTTCATGGAAGAAGGCGAAAGCACGGCCGAGGGCGCCATACGGGAAACCCTGGAGGAAGCCTGCGCGACGATCGAGGTGGATGCCCTGATCGGCATTTACAACATCCCCCGCATCAGCCAGGTGCACATGATGTACCGGGCCAGAATGCTCGGCCCCGAGATGGCCGCGGGCGAGGAAAGCCTGGAGGTCAAGATGGTCACCTGGGACGAAATCCCCTGGGACGAGATCGCCTTCCCCTCCGGCGTCTGGGCCTTGCGGCATTACCACGAGACCAAGGACCTGACCGCCTTTCAACCGTTCGATAACCCGGAGATGGACCGCCACCGCGCGCGGTAGATACCATGACCGAGCCGCAGCTTTATGATTTGAAAACGGATCTGTCCCTGGCCGCGGCCGAGCGGATGATCGACGGCGCCCTGGCCGCCGCCATTGCCGAGGGGTTCCTGCCCCTGACCGTGGTGGTGTTGGACGCGGGCGGCCATGTGGTCGCGCTGAAACGCCAGGACGGCTCCGGCATCCTGCGGGTCGATATCGCCACGGGCAAGGCCTGGGGGCCCTGGGCATGGGTAATCCCAGCCGCACCATTCGCGACCGCCTTGGTGCCCGCCCGGCGTTTCAAGGCGCCCTGGCCGCCGCCTCCAGCGGCCGTTTCGTGCCTGTACCAGGAGGTGTCTTGGTGCTGGATGGCGATGAAAAGGTGATTGGCGCCGTGGGCATCAGCGGCGACACATCGGAAAAAGACGAATATTGCGCCATTCAGGGCATCAACGCCGCCGGCCTGGCCCCCGCCCCCGCCGAACCGGACCCGGCCTGGAAGGGCTCCGGCCTTTAGGGCGATGACCCAATTCCACCGACATCGTCCGCTGGTGGTTTAATGCCTTGAAATTGCCCCATTGAACGGCCATCGTTTCAGCCAGCATCAATAATGCCTGGAGACCGCACATGCGCGCCGTTTTGGCCACCCTCGGACTGTTGTTTCTAAGCCTGACCACGGGGGCAGAGGAGGCCGGGCGTCACGGCATGTCCATGTTCGGAGCGTTGAAATACCCGGCCGGGTTCAGCCATTTCGACTATGTCAATCCGAACGCGCCCAAGGGCGGCCTGGTGCGCATGGAGGCGCGGGGGACCTTCGATACCCTCAACGGTTTCACCATCAAGGGCAATGCCGCCGCCGGTCTGGGCCTGATCTACGATAGCCTGATGACCTCCTCCCGGGACGAAGCCTTTGCCGAATACGGTTTGTTGGTGGAGAGCGCCACGGTGGCCGATGATATCTCCGCCGTGACATTTAATCTGCGCCCGGAGGCCCGCTGGCATGACGGCAAGCCCATCACCGCCGATGACGTCGCCTTCAGTCTGGACATCCTGAAATCCAAGGGCGCGCCATTCTACCGCTTCTACTACGCCAACGTGGCCCGGGCCGAGGTGCTCTCGCCGCACAAGATCAAGTTCGTCTTCAAGGGGCGCAAGAACCGGGAGTTGCCGCTGATCATGGGGCAATTGCCCATATTGCCCCGGCACTATTGGCGGGACCGGAAGTTCGAGGCGACAACCCTCAAGGCCCCCCTTGGCAGCGGCCCCTACCGCATTACCAAGGTCGATCCCGGGCGCAGTATTACCTATGAACGGGTGGAGGATTATTGGGGCAGGGACCTTGGCGTCAACAAGGGGCGTTATAACTTCGCCACCCTGCGGTATGAATATTACCGCGATGCCACCGTCGCGCTGGAGGCCTTCAAGGCCAATGCCTTCGATTTCCGCCAGGAAAACACCGCCAAGGTCTGGGCCACGCAATACAAGTTTCCCGCCATCGCCAAGGGCACGTTGATCAAGGAAAACCTGGCCAATAACAGTCCCACGGGCATGCAGTCCTTTGCCTTCAATACCAGGCGGGCAAAATTCCAGGACCGAGCCGTGCGCCGGGCCCTGGCCCTGACATTTGACTTCGAATGGGCCAACAAGAACCTGTTTTTTGGCCAATACACCCGGACCGGCAGCTATTTTTCCAATTCCGAACTGGCCTCCTCCGGCCTGCCGGGCCCGGCCGAGTTGAAGCTGCTGCAACCCCTGAAGGGTCAAATCCCGGACGAAGTCTTTACGGAAACGTACAAACCGCCCAAAACCGATGGCTCAGGCAAATCACGGCGGCAGTTGCGTCAGGCCAAAAATCTGCTGCAATCAGCCGGCTGGTCTGTCAAGGACGGCCGTTTGATGAAAGACGGCCGCGCCATGGAAATTGAGTTCCTGTTGGTCAACCAGGGCTTTACCCGGATCGTGGCGCCGATCCAGCGCACCATGGAACGGCTGGGGGTCAAGGTGGATATCCGCGTCGTGGATACCTCGCAATATATCAACCGTCTGCGCGCCTTCGATTTCGACGTCATTGTCGGGGGCTGGGGGCAGTCCCTGTCGCCGGGTAACGAGCAGCGGGATTTCTGGGGTTCGGCGGCGGCCGGGCGCCCGGGCAGCCGCAATTATATCGGCATCAAGGACCCGGCAATCGACAAGCTGATCAATCATATCATCTTCGCCGGCAGCCGGGCGGAACTGGTGGCGGCCTCAAGGGCCCTGGACCGGGTGCTGTTGTGGAACCATTTCGTCATTCCCAACTGGCATATCAACAGCTACCGCATCGCCTATTGGAACCGCTTCTCCCGCCCGCCGGTGAAGCCGAAATACGCCCTTGGCTTTACCGATACCTGGTGGATCGATCCGGCCAAGGAAAAAGCCCTGAAGGCGACCCTGAAGGGACAGGACTAAGAGCGATCTGCTATCATCCGCCCATGATTCGCACCATGAGTTGCACCACGATTTGCTTCGGCCTCATACTGGCATTCGCCATCGCCTCGCTTGGCTTCGCCGTGGCCCCGGTTGGCATCGCCACGGCCGAACCGCAACACGGTTTCGCCGTTCTGGGCAGCCTGAAATACGGCCCCGATTTCAGGCATTTCGACTACGTCAATCCAGATGCCCCGAAAGCCGGTCGTCTGCGCCTGTGGTACAATGGCAATTTCGACAGTTTGAATCCGTTCATTCTAAAGGGCCGCTGGGCGGCGGGCAGCAATCCCTTCGGCGTCGATGGCCGGCTGCTGACCTTCGAAACCCTGATGACCGGATCGGGGGATGAAGAAGATAGCTTCTACGGCCTGATTGCCGGCGGCGTCGCGCGGCCCGACGACGGCCAAGCCATCACCTTTACCTTGCGCCCGGCGGCGCGCTGGCACGACAGCAGCGAGATCACCGCCCATGACGTGGCGTTTTCCTTCGATATTCTGAAAGCCAAGGGCCACCCGGCTTTCCGGGTTCTGTTCCGCGACATCACCGGCACGACCGTGCTTGGTCCCCGCAAGATCCGCTTTAATTTCGCCAGCGGCGCCCTGACCCGCGACCTGCCAGCCACCGCGGCCGGCATGCCCATCATCTCCAAGGCCTGGTATACGGCCAACGATTTCACCAAGACCACCATGACGCCCCCCCTCGGCAGCGGGCCCTACAAGGTGGACAAGGTGGATCCCGGCCGCTCCATCACTTATGTGCTGGCGGATAATTACTGGGGCAAGGATCTGGCCGTCAATCGCGGCCGCCACAACTTTCGCCGCATCACCTGGGATTATTACCGGGACCGGGATATCGCCCTACAGTCCCTGTTCGCGGGCAGGATCGATTTCCGCGAGGATTTTACCTCGCGCAACTGGGCCACCAGGTATGACAACATCCCGGCGGTCAAGGATGGGCGGCTGATCCGCGAGGTCCTGCCCGATCAAAACCCCTCCGGCTTCCAGGCGTTTTTCCTCAACACCCGCAAGGCCAAGTTCGCCGACCGCCGGGTCCGCCGGGCCATCGGCCTGGTGTTCGATTTCGAATGGACCAACAAGAACCTGTTCTACAGCTTGTACCGGCGCACCTACAGCATCTTCCAGAATTCCGACATGGAGGCCACGGGCGCGCCAATGGGCGCCGAGCTGGCGCTGCTGGAACCCTGGCGCAAGGCGCTGCCGGGGGAGGTTTTCGGCCCCGTCTACCGGGCGCCAAAAACCAATGGTTCGGGCATTATCCGATCTGAGTTGCGCGCCGCCAAGGCGCTGTTGAAGGCGGCAGGTTGGTCCGTCAAGGACGGCAAGCTGGTCAATGAGAAGGGCATATCGTTCGAGATCGAATTTATCTCGTACAGTAAATTGTTCGAACGCATCGTCATGCCGTATGTGCGCAACCTGGAAAGGCTGGGCATAGCCGCCCGCTTCCGTCTGGTGGAACCGGCACAGTATCAACGGCGCCTGCAGGATTTTGATTTCGACATTACCACCTTCCGCAATTCATCCTCCCTGACGCCGGGGCTGGGCCTGCGCAACGCCTGGAATTCCAAGACCGCCGATATGACCGGCGGGCGCAACTACACTGGCCTGAAAAGCCCGGTCGTGGACGATTTGATTGAAAAAATCATCGCCGCCAAGACCAGGGACGAATTGCGCCACGCCACCCACGCCCTGGACCGGGTCATCATGTGGACCCATAATCTGGTGCCGCAATGGTTCAAGGCCTCCCACACCATCGCCTATTGGGATCTGTTCGGGCGGCCCGCGATCAAGCCGAAATATGCCCGCGGCGTGCTCGATACCTGGTGGTGGGATGGGGCCAAGGCCCGCAAGCTGGGTCGAAAATAGATGCTTACCTATATCATCCGCCGCCTGCTGCTGATGATCCCAACTCTGTTCGGCATCATGTTGCTGAATTTTGTCGTGCTGCAATTCCTCCCCGGCGGCCCGGTGGAACAGGTCATCGCGCAGTTGATGGGCACGGCGGTGGAGGCCACGGCGCGGATCTCGGGCGGCGGCAGCGCCGAGGTCAGCCAGCAAGGGCAAGGTGCCGGCCAGCGCGGCGCCGAGGCCGGGGTATCTTCCAAATACCGCGGCGCCCGGGGCCTGGACCCGGAATTGATCAAGGATCTGGAGCGGCAGTTCGGCCTGGACAAACCGGCCCATGAACGCTTTGCCCTGCTGGTCTGGAATTATGCCCGGTTTGATTTCGGCGAGAGTTTTTTCCGCGATCAATCGGTCATCAGCCTGGTGGTGGACAAAATGCCGGTCTCCATATCCCTGGGTATCTGGACCACCTTGCTGACCTATCTGATCTGCATCCCGCTTGGCATAGCGAAGGCGGTGCGCGACGGCAGCCGGTTTGATATCTGGACCTCCACCGCCATCATTGTCGGCTACGCCATTCCCGGCTTTCTGTTCGCGGTGCTGTTGATCGTGCTGTTCGCCGGCGGCTCGTTCTGGGATCTCTTCCCCCTGCGCGGCCTGACGTCGGAAGGCTGGGACGAGATGAGCTGGCCGGCCAAGATCGCCGACTATTTCTGGCACATGGTGCTGCCCATAACGGCCATGGCCATCGGCGGCTTCGCCACCCTGACCATGCTGACCAAGAATTCCTTCCTGGACGAGATCAACAAGCATTACGTGATCACGGCGCGGGCCAAGGGTCTGGGCGAAACACGGGTGCTGTACGGCCATGTCTTCCGCAACGCCATGTTGATCGTGGTGGCGGGTTTCCCCTCCGCCTTTATCGGAGTGTTGTTCACGGGGTCGCTGTTGATTGAGGTGATATTCTCTCTCGACGGCCTGGGCCTGCTGGGCTTCGAGGCTGCCTTGAACCGGGATTACCCGGTGGTCATGGGCACCCTGTACGTCTTCACCCTGATGGGCCTGGCCCTGAACCTGATCGGCGATGTGATGTATATGCTGATCGACCCGCGCATCGATTTCGAAAGCCGCGAGGTCTAGGGCATGGCGGATACATTCTTCGGTCGGCCCATCACCCCGATAACCCGGCGCCGCCTGCGCAATTTCCGGGCCAACAAGCGGGGCTATTGGTCCCTGTGGATTTTCCTGGGCCTGTTTTTCCTGGCCCTGTTCGCCGAGTTCATCGCCAACGACAAGCCGTTGCTGATCGGCTTTAAGGGGGAGATCTACGCCCCCGTGTTCTTCACCTACCCCGAAACCGCGTTCGGCGGCGAGTTCGAGACGGAGGCCGACTACCGCGATCCCTTCGTCACCGACCTGATCGTGGAAGCCAAGGGCTGGATCATCTGGCCACTGATCCGCTACAGCTACCGCACCATCAACTATGACCTGCCCGTCCCCGCACCCGCCCCGCCGTCGGGCGAGAACTGGCTGGGCACGGATGATCAGGGCCGGGACGTGGTGGCGCGGCTGATCTACGGCTTTCGCATCTCGGTGCTGTTCGGCCTGGTGCTGACCGTCTTCTCCTCCATTATCGGCGTGGCGGCGGGGGCGGTGCAGGGTTATTTCGGCGGCTGGACCGATTTGCTGTTCCAACGCTTTATCGAGGTCTGGTCCGGCCTGCCCACCTTGTATCTGTTGATCATCCTGGCCAGTTTCGTGGAACCGAGTTTCTGGTGGCTGCTGGGCATCATGCTGATTTTCTCGTGGATGAGCCTGGTCGGCGTGGTCCGCGCCGAGTTCCTCCGCGCCCGCAATTTCGACTATGTGCGCGCCGCCCGCGCCTTGGGCCTGTCCGATGTCATGATCATGTACCGCCACGTTCTGCCCAATGCCATGGTGGCTTCCCTGACCTTTCTGCCGTTCATTCTGTCGGGTTCCATCACCACCTTGACGGCGCTGGACTTTCTCGGCTTTGGCCTGCCGCCAGGTTCCCCCTCGTTGGGCGAGATGCGGCAGCAGGGCAAGGCCAATTTGCAGGCCCCGTGGCTGGGCATCACCGCCTTTGTCATGCTGTCGATCATGCTGACCTTGCTGATTTTTATCTTCGAGGCCGTGCGCGACGCCTTTGACCCGCGAAAGGGTGCGGCTGCTGGCCCGATCACGGCGGAGAAGACGACATGAGCACAACATGACTGGGGCGATCCTGCAAATAAAGAACCTCTCCGTCGACTTCCGGGTCGAGGGCGGGCAGGCGCATGCGGTCAAGGGCGTCTCGTTCGATCTGAGCCCCGGTGAAACCCTGGCCATCGTGGGGGAAAGCGGCTCGGGCAAGTCGGTCACGGCGCTGTCCATTCTGCAACTTTTGCCCTATTCCAGCGCCAGTCATCCTTCCGGCTCTATCCTGTATCGGGGCCAGGAACTGATGGGGGCGGACGAGGCGACCCTGCGGCATGCGCGCGGCAACAACATCTCCATGATATTCCAGGAGCCCATGACGGCCCTGAACCCCCTGCACGTGGTAGAACATCAGATCGGCGAGGTGCTGACCCTGCACAAGAATTTGAACGCCACCCAGGCCCGCACCCGCATTCTGGAATTGCTGGAGCTGGTCGGCATACAGCAGCCTGAAAGACGTCTGAACGCCTATCCCCATCAGCTTTCGGGCGGCCAGCGGCAACGGGTGATGATTGCCATGGCGCTGGCCAACGAGCCGGAAATCCTCATCGCCGACGAACCCACCACGGCCCTGGACGTGACCATTCAGGCGCAGATTTTAAATCTGCTAAAGGAGCTGCAGGGCCAGCTGGGCATGGCCCTGATCCTGATCACCCATGACCTGGCCGTGGTCCGCCACATGGCCGACCGGGTGCTAGTCATGACGGGGGGCGAGATTGTCGAGCAGGCGGCAACCCGCGATATCTTCGAAAATCCGCAACACAGCTATACCAAACATCTTCTCGCCGCCGAACCGGGCGGCAAACCGGCCCACCCCCCCGACGATGCGGCCATGGTGATGACGGCGAAGGACCTGCGCGTCTGGTTCCCCATCAAGGCCGGCATTTTCCGCCGCACCGTGGATCATGTGCGCGCCGTGGACGAGATCAGCCTGGAGGTCCGCGAAGGTCACACAGTGGGCGTGGTGGGGGAAAGCGGCTCGGGCAAGACCACGTTGGGCCTGGCGTTGTTGCGCCTGATCTCCAGCCAGGGCGCGATCCGTTTTCAGGGCCAGGCCATCGACGGCCTGGGCGGCAAGGCGCTGCGCCCGATGCGGCGGCAGATGCAGATCGTCTTCCAGGATCCGTTCTCCTCGCTCTCCCCGCGCATGTCCATCGCGCAGATTATCGAGGAGGGTCTGTTGGTGCACGGCGAGGGCGGCGCCCCGGAAGAGCGCCGGGCCCTGATCGCCTGCACCTTGGAGGAGGTCGGCCTGGAGCCCAGTGCCATGGACCGTTTTCCGCACGAATTTTCGGGCGGCCAGCGCCAGCGCGTCGCCATCGCCCGGGCCATGGTGCTGCAGCCCCGTTTCGTGGTGCTGGACGAGCCCACCTCGGCCCTGGATGTCTCGGTGCAGGCGCAGATCGTTGATTTGCTGCGGGATCTGCAACAGCGCCACCGTCTGGCCTATCTATTCATCTCCCACGATCTGAAAGTGGTCCGCGCCCTGGCCGATGAAGTCATTGTCCTGCGCGACGGCAAGGTCATGGAACAGGGCAAGGCCGACCAGATTTTCGATGCCCCGCAAACCGACTACACCAAGGCCCTCATGGCCGCCGCCTTCGACCTGGAGGCCACGACCGCCGATGCCGACAGTTCTGTCCGGTATTAATGAGGTAGACGCCGTATTTGTCGCCCATAAGACTGGATCTTTGGTTTCTCGCCGGCTGGCTGTTCCCTATACTGAAAGACACTTCGAAAAGCGAAACCAGTGGAGGAACAGACGATGATTGGATACTGCACGATTGGCGTGAAGGACATGGACAAGGCCAAGGCGTTCTGGGGCGAGTTGCTCTCGGATCTAGGTTGCAGCGTACAGATAGACATTGGCCGGCTGGCGATGATCGGAACCGCCATGGACAAGCCGATGCTGGCTGTTTGCCTTCCCCATGACGAAAACGAAGCCACTCCTGGAAACGGCAACATGGTTGCGTTCGCCCCGGGATCGAAGGAGATGGTGGACAAGCTGCATGCAAAGGCGCTCGAACTCGGCGGCAGCAACGTAGGTGACCCGGGCCAGCGCATCCCGGATATGTTCTACGGCGGTTATTTCCGGGACCCGGATGGCAACAAGGCCGTGTTCTTCCAGTTCGGCTAGACCGCACCTGTTGCCTAATCGGAATTTGTCCGGACGGCTGCCGTCGCCCGGACAGTGGGAGCCGTCCGCGCCATCAACCGCGGCCCCAACGTAGCCGCGAAGAGCGTCTGCTTGCGGCGGGCGGGGCTCGTTAGACAGGGCGCAATCCATCTGTATAGTCTTCGTCGAAGGGTTGGAAACCGGTCGCCTCGAATGAACTATAATATAGTGCCGTTAACGGACCATACTGGGGCCGAAGTTTTTGGTGTCGATCTGTCGGGCCCGATAGATATGGCGACACGGGAACAGCTCAACCGCGTATTTCTTGAATACACGGTGCTGGTTATTCGTGATCAAGACCTCTCGGCGGCGAAGCTCCTCGATGCCGTGCAAATTTTTGGCGAGGTGTTCGAGCAGCACAATACGCGGTTCGCCCTGCCTGAATGTCCGAAAATTCACTACCTCTCGAACCAAGACCATTACGCCAGCGGCAAACGCTATATTCCCGGTGACGGATTCCACACCGATCATTCGAATGATGCCATGCCGCCCAAGGCCACCATCTTGTTCGCGGTCGAATTACCCGACAGGGGCGGCGACACGCAGTTTGTCAATATGCAGCGGGCCTACAATGATCTGCCGGACGGGATGAAGGCGCGCATAGACAGCCTCAAAGCCATGCACGTCTATCAAAGCAAACACAGTACCCGAAAGCTCATGGGCCTGACGCCGGAGCAGCAAAAGAAGGTGCCAAAATCCGTCGTCCATCCCCTTGTCCGCACGCATCCAGAATCCGGCCGCAAATCGCTCTACCTTAATCCCATCCGTATCGAAGACATTATCGGGATGCCGGCGGACGAAACGGCACCATTGCTTGAGGCCCTGTTGGCGCATGCGACACAGGAAAAATATCAATACCGGCACCGTTGGCGGCCGGGCGATCTGGTAATGTGGGATAATCGTTGTCTGCTGCATAAGGCGAATGGCGACTACCCTCACACGCAAAGCCGGTATCTTTACCGGGTCATGCTCAAGGGGACCGTCCCCTATTGACGTTCATTACGGCAGTCGCCCGCTATTGGGAGTAAAGCAGAAGCCTTTGACCAGGATCGTCACCATCGATAAGTGCTAACAACGTTCTGTTGGGAATTTCCAATATATAGCGCCTATTAGTGTTCGGTCACGTTTAAATGATTCCCTGATGGATTGAAGTATGCGATTCTTGAGGGATGAAAACAAACATTTTGATTTGGGTTTGTCCTGGTGACCGGGTCCGTTTGGAGCGGCTTGTTTCGGACCGGAATACGCCGCAGAAGCAT
>JAYGEA010000002.1:0-4903 GCA_046582635.1 Alphaproteobacteria bacterium | reverse complement strand
TGACCCTGTTGCGGCGTACGAAAACCTCGACGGCGGAGTTCCGGCAATTGCTGGGCGAGATCGCCTTGCTGCTAGCGTTCGAGGCGACGCGGGATCTGGCGGTCAGGAATGTGCAGATCGAAACGCCATTGGAGACCATGGAGTCGCCCATACTGGACGGCAAGAAACTCTGCCTGGTCTCCATCCTGCGCGCCGGCAACGGCCTGCTGGAAGGCATGCTGGATCTGATCCCCTCGGCCCGGGTTGGGCATATCGGCATGTACCGGGATCATGAAACCCTGAAGCCGGTGGAATATTACCTGAAATTGCCCCATTCCATCGGCGAGCGTCAGGTCATCGTGGTCGATCCCATGCTGGCCACGGGCAATTCCGCCGCCGCCGTTACCCGTCTGAAGGAGGCTGGCGCGCGGCGTATTAAATTCGTCTCCTTGGTTTCCGCGCCCGAGGGGATCGAGGCCTTCTCCACCGCCCACCCTGATGTGCCCATATTGACGGCGTCCATCGACCGGCAGTTAAGCGAAATCGGCTATATCCTGCCGGGCCTCGGCGATGCCGGTGACCGGCTGTACGGCACCAAATAAATGACCGAGGTCGAGATACCGCCGGAGACGCCGCCGGAGACGCCCCCAGAGACGTCCATGCCCCCCGCGACAGCCGGGGAACGGCGCACCCACGACCCCGTGCCGCAGGACCAATTGCAAGCGGATGTGGCTAAGTTGATGGCGGCGTTGGCGGCGGGCGGTGTCGCCATCGCGCCCCTGGACGTGGCCTACGCCATTCTGGCGGCCACGCCCGAGGGTATTCGCCGAATTTTCGATGCCAAGAGCCGCTCGTACGAGAAACCCAGCGGCATGTTCGGCAATTTCGCCATGTCCGCCGCCCTGCACATTATGGCGGATGATTGCCATGACATGGTGCGCGAGATGGTGGAACAGGTTGGGTTGCCATTTTCCGTGGTGGCGCCGTTTCGCGAAAGCCATCCCCTTCTCGCTCATGTGGATCCCTTTGTGCTGCAATCGTCATCCAAGGCGGGGACCCTGGATATGCTGTTGAACGCGGGTCAGATGCATGACGAGATTGCCCGCCAGGCCTGGGACCGCTCCATGCCGGTGTTTGGTTCCTCGGCCAATCTGTCCCTGTCGGGCAGTAAATACCGCCTGGACGATATCGACCACGTGGTGCGCCAGGCCGCCGATGTGGCCTTTGATTACGGTCTGTCGCAATATGCTAACCATCAGGGCCGATCCTCGACTATTATAGATTTTCGTGATTTCTCAGTGATCCGGGTGGGCGTGCGGTTTGCTCAGCTGCGCCAGGCCTTCAAGGATCGATTTGACGTGGCACTAAAGGACCCAACGCCATGACGGACACCCATGACGATAGCTATAAAGATATCGGGTTTGGCGCCCATGGCATTGGCTTTGGCGAGCGGCCGGGCATTGCGGTGGTGGATTTTCAGACCGGCTTCACCGATCCGCAATACACCCTGGGCGGCCGCCCCTTGGTGGAACGCGCGGTGGAGAATACCGCCAAATTGCTGGCAGTGGCCCGCGCCGCCAATGTGCCCGTGGCGACCTGCTATACGGCCTATTCCTCCCCTCGGGATGCGCCGTATTGGAAAATCCCCACGGTGGTGAATGAATTTCATCACGGCCATCCCTGTACCGAGCTTGAACCGCGGATCTATGATCCCGACTACGACGTGGTGTTTTGCAAAACCGGGCCGTCGATCTTTTTTCAGACGGCGGTGACGCAGTTTTTCATCAAGGAGCGGGTGGATACGGTGATCGTGGTCGGCTGCAACACCTCCGGCTGTATCCGGGCCTCGGTCATTGACGCCTTTTCCTATGGCTACCGCGTTGCCGTGCCCGAGGACTGCGTCGGCGATGTGGAGGAAGGGCCCCATCAGGCCAACCTGATGGATGTGGGCCGGCGTTATGCGGACGTGGTAACTCTGGACGATGTGCTGGAATATCTCGAGACCGTGCGCGGGCGGAATAAAGTTTAGGTATTGGTGAGGGGGCCCGGATTTTCCAGTGGATAGTCGTTCGGTAATTTTTCTCGAGGTGATGGCCGCCATCGCCATCGTTGGTGTTTTGGCCTTCCTGATTTTCCTGGTCGGCCGCGCCATGGCGCAGTCCCGGGGCAGTTTTGGCGGCGGCCATCCGGGCAGTTTTGCGGGGCGGTGGTATCAATATCTTTTAGCCGCCTTGTTGGTGGTGGTGGTGATCATCCTTGGCGTCTGGCAATTCTCCACCGACGGCCTGCTGGGCCAGGCGGCGGATTGGCGGGCCGACAGCCGGGCCATAACCTTCTTCGTGATCATGTTGATCGTCGTCGCCTTGGGTCTGGTCGGTTTCGTTATCTATCTAATTGTCCAGGCCGCTCAGCAAGGCGCTCCCCAAGACGCCGCTCAAGGCATCGACGCGCTGGCGCCGGCAGCACCCGCGGCAACCATTGTCACGCCGGCGGCGGAAGCGGCCACGGCGGAAGTTGCGGCGCAAGCGACCGCCCCCGGTGTGCGATTGCTGGGGTTGCTGGCCTTGCTGGTGGCCTTTTTGCTGTTGAACTGGATCTATCTGACCAAGGCGGACCAGCTGTTCGTGGTTCAAAACCTGATTTATCCCGCCGCCCTTGCCGTGGCCCTGGTGTTGCTGTTCGACAAAGCGGCGCGGGGCTGGAATGTCAAAAGCGGGGCGGAGAATTTTCGCGAATGGCTGCTTTGCGACGCGGTCACGTTGCTGCTGATCCTGGGCTTTGTGAACCTGCATCATTTTGGCGGCGGCGAGACCTATTCCGCCATGTTCTGGGATGTGCTGTATGTGGCGCTGTTCTTCCTGATCTTCTGGATCCTGGACCGGACGCTGACGCGGTTCCGCTTTCTCCTGGCCCACCTCTACCTGATCGGCCTGCCCCTGTTGCTGCTGATCTGGCGCGCGGTGCAGGGTGTCACCGTGTCGGCGGAGTTGACCTGGTGGAGCAGCATCTGGCCGTTCTTCTTCCTCGCCATCATCGCCTTCGTGCTCGAAATCATCGTCATCCTGCTCCAGGCCGGCGAGAACAAGCACGGCCTGGGCGCCATCAAGGATGCCTTGTTCGTGGCGATCTACGGCATCCTGCTGATCGTCGCCGTGCCGGAGGCCGACCTATGAAAAGCCAAGAACTTGCCTGCATGGACATCGCCGCCCTGGTGCCCCTGATCGAAGGGCGGGAGGTCTCGCCCGTCGAGGTGATGGAAAGCCAGCTGGACCGCATCGCGGCCCTGAACCCGGAGCTCAACGCCTATACTTCCCTTTACCCGGACATGGCCCTGGCGGCCGCGAAGGAGGCGGAGTCGGAAATCGCCGCCGGGGGCTATCGCGGCCCCCTGCACGGCATTCCCATGGCGGTGAAGGATCTGTTCCAGGTCGCCGGCATGGAGCGTACCTGTGGTTCCAAAATCCTCAATGAGGGCGTGGCCAATGCCGATGCGACCTCCGTGGCCCGCCTGCGGGATGCGGGCGCCATCATGGTGGGCCTGTTGAACCTGCATGAATTCGCCTTTGGCCCCACGGGCATCAACCCGATCGTGGGCACCGCCCTGAACCCCTGGGACCTAACCAGAGTCTCGGGCGGCTCCTCATCCGGTTCGGGTTGCGCCACCTCAGCCGCCCTGGCCATGGCCACCCTGGGCAGCGACACCGGCGGCTCGATCCGCATCCCCGCCGCCCTGTGCGGCGTGGTGGGATTGAAACAGACCTACGGCCTGGCCTCCCGCGCCGGCATCTATCCCCTGTGCGAAAGTCTCGATCACGGCGGCCCCCTGGCCAGAACCGTCCGCGATGCGGCCCTGGTTCTGCAAGCCATCGCCGGCGTTGACCCGGCCGATCCCTCCACCGTCCAGGCCCGGGTTGGCGATTACACCGCCCTTTTGGGCAAACCCCTGGATGGCCTGCGCGTCGGCGTGCCCCGTGATTTCTTCTTTGACCGCCTGCATCCCGAAATCGAGGCCGCCGTTCAGGCTGCCCTGCAGGTGCTGGATGATCTCGGCGCATCGGTGGAGGAGGCGGTGCTGCCCTTTAACCGCGAGGCGGTGCGGGGCTGGAACACCATGGCCATGGCCGAGGCCCTGACGGTGCACGAGGGCCATCTGCGCGATCATGCCGATGAACTGTCACCGGACGTCAACGAACGCCTGCGCCTGGGCCAAGGACTGAGCGCCACGGACTTCATCCGGGCCCGCCAGTGCCAGGCCATGGCCAGGACCGAGATGGCCGGCGTTCTCGAACAAACGCCGATCCTGGCCATGCCCACCACGGTGATCCCCCCGGTGCCCATCGCGACCGGCACCATGATGGTCGGCGACAGGGAGGTCACCGGCTGGCGGGTCCTGGGCCAGTTGACCCGCCTGGCCTGCTTCACCGGGCAGCCGGCCATATCCATTCCCTGCGGTTTCACCGAGGATGGCCTGCCCATCGGCCTGCAACTGCTGGGCGGCTGGTTCGAGGAGCCGACCTTGCTGCAAGTGGCGGACGCATTCGAGCAAGCCACGGAGTGGCACAAGCGACGGCCGCCGTTGGCGATTTAGAGCATTGCAACATATCTGAATTATTGCGCCCCGCGGTCGAGGCCGCACCAGAGGGCCCTGGAATGCCGGGTCAAGCCCGGCAATGACAAAGAGAGCGTATTTTCGTCTGAAAACAGCCAAATAATCAGTGAGGTCATAATCAAATGGGGTCAGAGTTTTTTTATTTTGACGGTTATTACAGCCCTGAACAATATGCGGAGGAACGCTGGGGAGATTTAACCGAAATCAAATTACTCTGACACCTTTGATTTAAAACAAGGGGCTGACCCAGATAACGCCAATGAGGTGTTATTATGGTCCGCATGCGGAAGAGCAGATTGAGCCAGGCAAAACAGT
>JAYGEA010000113.1:0-7606 GCA_046582635.1 Alphaproteobacteria bacterium | reverse complement strand
CAGACCGGCGACCGCCTGGTCATTACCGCCGGTGTCCCCTTCGGCACGCCAGGCGCCACCAACAGCCTGCGGATCGCCTGGGTGCCGTAACGTCAACTTTCGTTGAAACGCCTGGCCACCCGCTCCCCCGTCCCCCAGACTCTATTGGCACCCACAGCGTACCATTAATGGGTGGCTGGGACGGGGGAGCGGGTGGCGCGGCCTGCATTGAAAATGCTCTTACCAGCCCGTCAGATATTTTCGCCTTTGACTTTTTTCCGCAGACGCTCGACCACTTTCTCCGCATGGCCCAGGTGCGGATTGGCCAGAAGGGCGCGCTCGTAGGCATCCAAGGCGGAGGCGAATTCCTCCAGGCGCATGTAAATCTGACCCAGCCCGCTGAGAGCGCCGAAATGACGCGGTTCCAGGTCCAGGGTCGTTTCGATATCGGCTATGGAATTTTGATACTGGCCCAACAGGAAATATACCGTCGCCCGTTTGTTCCAGCCTTCGGCGTAGTCCGGTGCAATAACGACGATGGTGTTCAATAATTCCAACGCCTCGCCAAATTTTTGCTTTCCCATGGCTTTCAGAACCCGTCCCATGAGCAGCTGCAATGTTGGGCTTTTGCTGGCTGTCCAGACAGACCAAATGGATTGTTCGATCAGGCGGGCTTTATGAGGGTTATCGGTTTCGTGCAATTCGATGAACAGGCCGTCCAGGCGCGGGTCGGTCTGATCCGCCGCGCCGATGCCGGACCAGACAAGGTTCATGGCGATCAACAGGCCCACGAGGAATAAAATATGTCTCATGGCCGAATGATAGGAACACGGGGCCCCAGTGGCCAGCCGGAATTAGAATTCAAACCGTCATTTTGTTGTGAGGTGAAGGGGGAAAATAACGTCCCATTCGCCATCGCCTGGTTCTATTTGCGGCGGCCCAGGGCAGGCGACAATTTGGCAATCAAGGCCTCAACATCGCCGTCGGGCAGGTCCGGGTAGCGGACCCGGCAGGCTTCGATCAGCTTTTCCTGGAATTTCTGGCGGCCTTCAGGGGCATTCAGATCGGCGATGGTGGATCTGATCTGGCCGGCAATGGCCACCACCTCGCTAAAGGCATTCGGCAGTTTGGCCGCCTTGCACAGGGCAGTGGCGCCCTGTTGGCTGCCGCCGGCGATGAGGGCCCGGGCATTGTCGGGATCAATTCCGGCGCGCCGGGCCGTGGCCACCTCAAAAAAGCCAAGGTGACCCGTGCAGAGCGACCGCAAAACAAGAGAGGGCGTCAAACGGCCCTTGACATCCATCTGCCGAACCAATTGTTCCAGGTTATCCTGATGCGGATCGGGCAGTTCTATATCCAGGGTCAGATTTTCCTGGCCCTGGGTAATCAGCTGATCGGCGATTTCGGTGGGCAGTCCGGGCAATTCCGAAATTGACTGACGGATCGCTGCCGAGACAACGGCAATCAAGCGTTCCGCCAGTTTGGGCGGGAAGCTGGGCCGTTGCACCAGGCCGGTCATCACTGCCTCGCTTTGCGAGAAGCGGTCAATGACTTTATTCGAGGTGCCTTCGGATATAATGGCGCCCTGATTGCGAACCAGGGTCACGACAACTGATTCACTGCCCTTGTCCACCAACGCCTCGGAGACGGGAGCGGACACGCTGGCCCGCCGCGCCACGGCTTGTTGCCAGGCCTCGGGCTGACTGCGGGCGATTTCGACCAGTTCCTTGTCGCTGAAGACAATGGAATAATGCAACATGGGCACGGCAACTTCGGCGACGTCCCGGGCCAGGGTCAGGGCAAGTTCAGCCGGTACCGCGGGGTTGTCCTTCAAGCCCTCCGCCAGGGCGCGGCGTACACCGACATCCGCATCGCGGACCATGATGCGGAAGATCGCCTCGGCCAGGCGCTGTTCGCCGGGTTGCAGATCCGGGTGGTTGAATTCCGTGGTCAGCAGGGTGACGGTTTCCCGCCGCACTTCCGGCGAATCGTCCTCGCGCAAGCGCGTTATCAGGTCGGCTGTCAATTGTGCCATGTGCAACCTTAAGGCCCCGCCGTCCAAAACCAATGTTATCGGTTTCCAGACAAGCTTGTGAATACCTTATTAAACCCTTGAAGTTCTTATGAATTATTCAAGATGGCGGCAATCTTTCCCAACTATTTACCGCGCGGCTGCCAGGCGGGCCGCCGGGCGTTCATCGATGGGCAGATGAACCAAGGCGGCAAACAATCCCAAGGCGATACCCAGCCACCATATCACGTCATAGGAGCCGAGTTGGTCAAACAGCTTGCCGCCCAGCCAAACGCCGAGGAACGAGCCAAGTTGATGGGATACGAAAACAAAGCCAAACAGGGTGGCCATATAACGCGGACCAAACACCTGCGCCACGATACCGGAGGTCAAGGGCACCGTCGACAGCCAGGTTAATCCGATGGCGGCGGAAAAGAACAAGACCGTTGCCGGGCTTATGGGCAGCAATATGAACAAGGTGATGGCAATGGCCCGCGACAAATAAATCAGGCTCAACAAATTCTTTTTCTGGTACCTGTTTCCCAGCACGCCCGCCATTATGGCACCGAATACATTGAACAGACCCAATACCGCCAGAGCCTGAGCGCCCAGTTCGGCCGACAGGCCCTGATCCGTGATGAAGGCCGGCAGATGGGTGCCGATGAAGGCGATGTGGAAACCGCAAACGAAGAATCCCGCCGTCAAATATAAATAGCCCGAATGCCGCGAGGCCTCGCCCAAGGCTTGGCCCATGGATTGTTTATCGGCATCGGGCGCTGTCTGCGCATTGCCCCGAAAAATGGTGCTAAGGGGTATGATTACGACGGCCAATATTGCCAGCAGAACCAATGCGGTGGACCAGCCATAGGCGCCGATGAAGGCTTGACCCAAGGGCACCAGCAGGAACTGGCCCATGGACCCGGCCGCGGTACCGATACCAAGGGCAAGAGCCCGGTTTTTTTCCGGCACCACGCGGCCCAGCGCCGCCAGCACAAGGGCGAAGGAAGCGCCCGACAGGCCCAGGCCCACCAGCAGGCCGCCGGTCAGATGGAACATCACCGGGCTGGTGGCTTCGGACATGCCATAGATGCCCACCGCATATAACAGCCCGCCCACGGCCAACACACGGGCGGTGCCGAATTTGTCGGCGATCATGCCGGCAATGGGCTGGCCCAGACCCCACATGAGATTCTGAATGGCGATGGCAAAGGCGAAAACCTCGCGTCCCCAGCCCAGATCGGCGGACATCGGGGCCAGAAACAGGCCGAAATTGGTGCGAATGCCAAAGCCCAAAAACGAAATCAGGCTGCCGGCCGCCACAAACAACCATATATTTCGCCGTAACGAACCCATCCGCCCCATTTCGGCTCCCCATCGTCCTATTGATTGAAATCGTCCCTGGATACAGGATTGTCCCGGGACCGTTGGCCGCTTATATGTGGACTCCATGTAGGACCGGGTCAAGTCACGGTCGGAAAATGTAACTGTAGATGACAGGCGAGGACACTGATGGCGCGAATATTGGTGACCAATGGCGAAGGCACGCCGGGGGTTGGCACGACCGCCCGCATGTTGGCGGCGGGCACGGGCGGCCTGGATGCGATCGAAGCCGGCATTCGCCTGGTGGAGGCCGATACCTCGATCCGCAGCGTCGGCCGGGGTGGTTGGCCCAACTTGTTGGGCGAGGTGGAATTGGACGCCGCGATGATCGACGGCAACACTTTTCGCAGCGGCGCGGTTGGCGCCCTGAAGGGCTATCTGCATCCCATCTCCGTTGCCCGGGCGGTCATGGACCGGTTGCCCCATGAAATGCTGGTGGGCGAGGGCGCGGCCCGCTTCGCCAACGAGATCGAGGCCGAGACGGCGGATAATCTGATCCCGGATTCCGAACGGGTCTGGCGGCAATGGTTCGAGGAAACGGTCTCTCCGACTGAACGCGAGCGTTGGCCGGAGGTAGATCTGACGGCGCTTTGCCAACAAGCCATTGATCCCGAAAAAGGCATGGATACAACGGTCTTTCTCACCCTTGATGCCAAATCGGAAATCATGGCGGGGGTCTCCACGTCCGGTTGGGCCTGGAAATATCCCGGCCGCCTTGGCGACAGCCCCATCATCGGTGCCGGTTGTTACGCCGACACCAGGTATGGCGCCGCGGCCTGCACGGGCACGGGCGAGATGGCGATCCGGGCCGGCACCTCCCGCGCCATCGTGCTTTACATGAAAATGGGCTTGTCATTGGCGGCGGCGGTGGACGAGGCTATTGATGATCTGCGCCGCTTGCGGGGCGGTTTGATCCAACGCCTAACCTTGCATGCGATTGATTGCGACGGCGACCATCGGGTGGTTTCAGTCAATGCCGAAGGGCAGCCGAGCTATTGGCTGTGGCGGGAGGGCGATGGAGCGCCTCATGCCGCGCCGGCCGAAGTTGTCGCGCTGTAGATCCGCAATGTGCCCTGAACACGAAATTCATGGACTGAACCGGCGGCAGCTTTTGGCGGGCCTCGCCAGTGGCGCGGCATTGGCCGGCACCGCGGGCTGTGTTGCCACCAATGCGGCATCCGGGCGCCAGAGTTTCACCGGCTTTCAATCCGTACAGGACGACATCGCCCAGGGCCGGGCCAATCATCCAAAAATCTTGCGGTCCTTTGGCGGGGCCTATGAAAACCGTCGGTTGAGCGGTTACGTTCAGGGCGTCGGATTGCGGCTGGCGGCGGGCGCCGAATATCAGCAATATTCCTATCGCTTCACCATTTTGAACAGCCAGATCGTCAATGCCTTCGCCTTGCCCGGCGGATATATCTACATTACGCGCGGACTGTTGAGCCTGGCCTCAAGCGAGGCGGAACTGGCTGGCGTGCTGGCGCATGAACTAGCCCATGTCACGGCCCGTCACGGGGCCGAGCGGCAATCAGCCCAACAGGTGGCGCAGATTGGCCTGCTGCTGGGGGCCATTGGCCTGCAGGCGGCCGGTTCGCCGTCGGGCCTGATGCAGATCGGTCAAACCGCCGCCCTGGCCGCCATAAAGGGTTATTCGCGCGAGCATGAGTTCGAGGCCGATACCCTGGGCATCCGATATATGAGCCGGGCCGGCTACAACGCCGATGCCATGGCAACTTTTCTCTCCAGCCTGCGGGAACATAGCCAGGTTGAAGCCAAGGTGTTGGGATTGCCGCCCGGTCAGGTGGATGAATTCAACATCATGTCGACCCATCCCCGCACCATCGAACGGGTCCGGGAGGCCCAGCAGGCCGCCCGGCAGCGGGGCGGTGAGGGGCGGTGGGGGCGCAATGAGTATCTGGACCAGATCGACGGCATGATGTTCGGTGACGACCCGAAACAGGGTATTGTGCGGGACCAGACCTTCACCCACCCCGAACTGCGCATTCAATTCCGCGCACCTGACGGCTTTCATCTGCGCAACAGCCCAACCAAGGTCCAGGGGCGACATCCAGCCGGGGCGGCCATGGTATTTGACGCCGGGCCTGGCCGTGGTGCCACCACGGCCTATGATTATTTGCGTCATGTCTGGGCCGCCAAGAGCCGGTTGCATGATCTGGAAAGCCTGACCATTCATGGTCAGGACGCCGCCACCGCCTGGACCGAGGGGCGCGGCGAAAAGGGCCCCACCCGCATCCGCGCCCTGGCCATCAAGGGGCAACAGGGCGCGTATTTCCGCTTTCTTTTTGTTGCGCCCAGGGCGCAGGCGGGGCGCTGGGCCAAACCGTTCCGCCAATCAGGAATGTCCTTTCGGCGCATTTCTAAGCGCGCCGCCGCCAAGGTGCGGGCCTATCGTTTGTTGGTGGTGCCGGCGCGGGCCGACGACAGCATTTCCGGACTGGCCAAGACCCTGCCCTATGGCCGCTTCAACGATGATTGGTTCAGGGTGCTGAACGACCTGGCGCCGAACCAGGGGCTAGGGCGGAACCAGCGCCTGAAGATCGTCGCCGGTTGATCTTACTTAGCTATTACTGTCGCGACTGTAGTCGTCATTTCTGCGCACGATATCGGTCGGCTCCACATTCATGGCGCCGCGTTTTTCGGCGATGATAAAGCGGTATTCATTGTTGGCGGCTTGAAGCGGCCCATGACAACGGCCACGGTCGGGTGCCCGCGCCACCGGACAAAATGATTGGATCTATCCGCGCCATGCCTGTTCGCTGCCCGATAGGTTGGCTGACTTTATCGTCCGAACATGGCCCAGGTCCGCAGAGTTGCTTGGCAGGGGGGCTGGTTTCTGTCAGAAGGGACCGGAAATCATTGTGCTGGAAACATGGATATGAATGAAGCTGACCCAGAATCTGGATCCGAAACCGGTACCGATTTCATTCGTGAAATCGTGCGCGAGGACCTGGCCGCGGGTCGTTATGACGGCTTGGTCACACGTTTCCCACCGGAACCGAACGGCTACCTCCATATTGGTCATGCCAAATCGATCTGCCTGAATTTCGGCATCGCCGAAGAATTCGGCGGCCGCTGCCATCTGCGGTTTGACGACACCAATCCCGCGAGGGAAGAGCAGGCGTTTATCGAGGCCATCAAGGAAGATGTGGCTTGGTTGGGTTTTGACTGGGGTGAGCATCTGCATTACGCCTCGGATTATTTCGAACAGCTCTACCTTTGGGCCGAGGGCCTGATCGAGGCGGGCAAGGCCTATGTGGATGATCTGCCCGTGGACGAAATGCGGGCCTACCGGGGCAGCTTGACCGAAGCCGGACGTAATAGCCCTTATCGTGACCGGGACGTCGGGGAAAACCTGGATCTGTTCCGCCGCATGCGGGCCGGCGAATTTCCCGACGGCGCCTGCGTACTGCGCGCCAAGATCGACATGGCGGCGGGTAATATGAACCTGCGCGATCCGGTGCTGTATCGCATTTTGCATGCTGAACATCCGCGCACGGGCACCGAATGGTGCATCTATCCCAACTATGACTTCGCCCATGGGCAATCGGATGCCATTGAAGAAGTGACCCATTCCCTCTGCACCCTGGAATTCGCCGACCACCGGCCCTTGTATGAATGGCTGCTGGAAAGCATCGGCACCGCTGTTGGCACGGGGGCCGGGCCGAAACAGTACGAATTTTCCCGCCTGAACCTCTCACATGCGGCATTGTCGAAGCGGCGGTTGACCCAATTGGTGGCCGAGGGCTGCGTCGAAGGCTGGGACGACCCGCGTATGCCGACCATTTCCGGTCTGCGTCGGCGTGGGGTGCCGGCTGCCGCTATCCGGGATTTCATTTCCCGCCTGGCCATCACAAGAAGCGACGGCGTAGTCGAAATGGCCATGTTGGAGCATTGCATCCGCGAGCAGTTGAACCAGGATGCGCCCCGCCGCATGGCCGTCCTGCGTCCGCTGAAGGTGGTGATCGAGAACTATCCCGAGGATAAAAGTGAGCTTTTGGTGGCTCAAAACCACCCCGGAAATCCGGAAATGGGAACACGTCAAGTGCCGTTTTCACGGGAGCTGTATGTGGAACGGGATGATTTTATGGAGGATCCGCCGCGAAAATTCTACCGCCTTGGACCCGGACGGGAAGTGCGCCTCCGTTACGCCTACTTCATTACTTGCCAAGAGGTCATCAAGGATGCCGGGGGGGAGGTGGTGGAACTGCGTTGTAC
>JAYGEA010000067.1:0-2524 GCA_046582635.1 Alphaproteobacteria bacterium | reverse complement strand
CGTAACCTTGGCGGCGGGCATTCTGGTGCTGGCCGGCGCCATTGCCGCCAATCACCGCCGCCGGGTTTACGACGCCGTGGTCCTGAAAGTGCTGGGTGCGACCCGGGGCCGGATCCTGGCCACCTATTTCCTGGAATACGCTCTGTTGGGGTTGGTGACGGCCTTGCTGGCAGCCCTTGTGGGCACCGCCGCGTCCTATGGCATAGTGGCGAAAGTCATGGGCATGCCCTGGTATTGGCTGCCCAGCGGCGCCGTGATCACCACCTTGATCTGCCTTGTGGTGACCATTGGCGCGGGTATGTTGGGCACCTGGCTGGCCTTGAGCCAAAAGCCGGCACCGCTGCTGCGCAACGAATAATTTGCGCCAGGCAATAGGGCCAAAACAGGTCTATCCGGAATTGCTTTGCAAAACTTCGCATTTGCGCTAAATGCCTTGAAATCAAGCCTCTTTTCGACAATATTGAGGCTATAAGTTTCTGTTTTGATTTGTCTTTACAACAAGGGGTTGGATCAATGGCAATGGATCCTCGAAGTTCGGTGTTTGGCCAGCAAAGGCTGGGTGCGGTCGATCAGGCGCAGATCGATGAAGGCCTGCGCGCCTATATGCTCAAGGTATACAACTACATGGGCTCGGCCCTGCTGCTCAGCGGCGTCGTCGCCTATGGGGTGGCCCACACGCCGGCCCTGATGCAGTTGATATACGGCACACCGCTGAAATGGGTGGTGATGTTGGCGCCCCTGGGCCTGGTGTTTTTCCTGTCCGCCCGCATCAACAAGATGAGCGCCGGCGCGGCTCAGGCAACTTTCTGGGTTTTCTCCGCTCTGATGGGCGCCTCCCTTGCCTATATCTTCGTGGTCTACACCCAGACCTCCATCGTCCGGGTCTTCATGATCACCTCCGTGACCTTCGGCGCCATGAGTTTGTGGGGCTACACCACCAAACGGGATCTGTCCGGCATGGGCAGTTTCCTGATGATGGGCCTGATCGGCATCATCATCGCCTCCATCGTCAACTTCTTCCTGCAATCCTCGATGATGATGTGGATGATTTCGGTGATCGGCGTATTGGTCTTTGTCGGCCTGACCGCCTACGACACCCAAAAGATCAAGAACAATTATCTGGAAAGCGACGGCAGGGAAGTCATGGGCAAGAAGGCCATCATGGGCGCCCTGACCCTGTATCTGGATTTCATCAATCTGTTCCTGATGATGCTGCACCTGTTCGGCAACCGCGAATAGATCAAAAACAAATTCGTTGGAGATGCCCGGCCCTGTGCCGGGCGTTTTCATTTGGTACTATGTTATACCAAGGTACGGTGAATCGAAACTGACGGAAGGGAACCATCATGCGCGTGGTCATGGCCATGATGAAACACGAAACCAACACCTTTTCCCCGGTGCCCACGCCCTGGTCCCGGTTCGAGGAATGGAGCGCCACCTTCGGCGAAGACGTGATCCGCGCCTATGAACCCACCAACATGACCCTGGCGGCCTATATCAAACTGTGCCGGGCGGCGGATGCGGAGATCATCACGCCCATCGCGGCCGAGGCCATGCCGTCCGGCCCCGTGGCCGACGATGCCTACGCCCGCATGTCCGAGAGCATATTGGAGGCCGTGGCCAAGGGCTGCGATGCCATCATGCTGGACCTGCATGGCGCCATGGTGACGCAAAGCAGTCCCGACGGCGAAGGCACCTTGCTGGCTCAGGTGCGCGCGGCCGCGCCCCACACGCCGATCTGCGTCACCTGCGATCTGCATGCCAATCTGACCCAGGCCATGGTGGACAATTGCGACGCCCTGATCGGCTACAAAACCTACCCCCACACGGATATGTTCGAGGTTGGCACAACGGTCGGTGAAATCCTGCTGGCCAAGGTGCGCGGCGAGGCGGACCCGGTGATGGCCTGGGGCCGGGTGCCGGTATTGAGCCAGACCCTGCGCCAGGGCACGGTCGATGAACCCTTCAAGACCCTGATCGCCATGACCCGGGAAGCTGAAGATAGCGGCGAGGTCATGGCCGCCACGGTGTTCGGCGGCTTCGCCCTGGCCGATATTCAGGACGCCGGCATCTCCTGCATCACCATCGCGGATGGCGACGGGGCGGCGGCAGCGGCGGTGGTGGACCGCCTGCGGGTGGAGATGTGGGAACAACGGGGCGAACATCTGTACAACCACGAACCATTGACCGACGCCGTGGCCCGGGCCAAGGACATTGCAGACGGCCCGGTAATCCTGCTGGACCACGCGGACAACACCGGTTCCGGCGGCAATCAAGATGTCATGACGGTGATCGAGGAAGTGATCCGTCAAGACCTGGACGACGTGGCCGTGGGCGGACTGTGGGACCCGGGCGCCGTGCAACAGATGATGGCGGCCGGCATTGGCGCCACGGTGACCCTGGAACTGGGCGGCAAGACGGACATGCCCGCCATCAACCGCACCGGCGAGCCCTTGACCATCACCGGCAAGGTCAAGGTATTGAGCGACGGCGAATGGGTTGTGCGCGGCCCCATGTACACCGG
>JAYGEA010000327.1:0-6951 GCA_046582635.1 Alphaproteobacteria bacterium | reverse complement strand
CACAGGCTCAACAACATCAAAAGGCTTTCAAAAATGATTATTTGGCGGCATGAAACACAAACATCGGAGCAATCGGCCAGAAGACCAAGGCTGTAGCTTAAAGTACCGCTAAATCTGTCCAACGAATGGGGAGTACCTCAGGTGTCGTACCCATGGGCATCAAAAAGGTCATGAATAAGCTTCATTTTGAGTTCGTTATCTTCAACGATTAATACGGTTTTTGCCATTGCAATAACGTCCCTGGAGCGCCTACTCGGGCGCGTTATGAGGAATTATCAAGTACGATCATTAATATCTGGTATAGCAATCGCAAACTATGGTTAACAAAACATAAATATCGGTGCCGGTGAATGGCTAATTTTGATCCCGCAAATGCATGAAGAAGAGGCGAAAGTCATTGCCTTGCAGGCGCTGAGCTATCTGGTGGCCGAAGAAGACGTGCTGCAACGCTTCATGGATCTAAGCGGGGTCGACGTCGCAGACCTTCGCCAACGTGCCGATGAAGTGGAAATGCTGGCCGGTGTGCTGGATTTCTTTCTTGGATTTGAGCCGCAACTGCTACAAATGTGCGAGGCCACGGGACTGGCGCCGGATGCCCCGGCCCAGGCACGGCACCGACTGTTTGGCGGCCAGTTCGAGGAATGGAGTTAGCGTTTTGGAAGACGACGATCTGCACGATGATGTTTTGCGTCAACTGGAGTCCCTGCGGTTAAGCCCGGAACGGCCATTGATCGTCAGCGATGCCGATGAAGTTATTTTCGCCTTCGTGCGCGGTTTGGAAGCCTATTTGTTGGATAACGGCCATTTCATGGATCTGAAATCGTTTGCCATGCGGGGCAACATTCGAGATTCCAAAAGCAGCGAGGCGGTCTCCGGCGAGGCGGTCAAATCCTTGATCAACGGCTATTTTGCCGAACGTACGGAACACATTGAACCCGTTGCCGGCGCCGCCGACGCCCTGGCCGCCCTGTCCGAGCGGGCCGAGGTCATGGTCTTGTCCAACCTGCCCCTGGATTGCCGCGAGGCCCGGCGGCGGGCCCTGGTCAAACACGGCATGGACTATCCCCTGATCGCGAATATTGGCCGCAAGGGCCCGGCCATGGCCTATTTGGCGGCGCGGCAAAAGGCGCCGATGTTCTTCCTCGACGATATCCCGCACAATATAACCTCCGTGGCCCGGGCCGCCGGTTCGGTGACCCGGCTGCATTTTATCGCCGATCACCGTTTGCGCGATTTGATCGGCGCCGCCGAGGATGCCGATGTCCGGACCGACGACTGGGACGAGGCCCGCCAATTTATCGAAGGGCGGTTGGCGGCGGCGGGCTATTGAGCCATGCGGATCGGTATTGATTTGGGCGGCACCAAAATTGAAGCATTGGTGCTGGGCGACGATGGCAGCGAGCTGAGCCGTCAGCGCGTACCGACGCCCAAGGGCGATTATCAAAGTATTGTGATGGCTATCCGGGATTTGGTCGGGGAGGTCATGACGGGGCGGGGCGGCGAAGATATCCCCGTCGGCGTGACCATACCCGGTACCATCTCGCCCGCCACCGGGCTGATCAAGAACGCCAATTCGACCTGCCTGATTGGCCAGCGGTTCGATTCCGATCTGGCCGACGCCCTCGGCCGATCCGTGCGCCTGGCCAATGACGCCAATTGTTTCACCCTATCAGAGGCCAGCGATGGCGCCGCAAAGGGGGCGGGCAGCGTCTTCGGCGTCATCATCGGCACGGGCACGGGCGGCGGCATTGTGGTTGGTGGCCGCTTGCACGAGGGCCCCAATCTGATTGCTGGGGAATGGGGCCATGCGCCCTTGCCCTGGCCGGACGACGATGAACGGCCCGGCCCACCCTGTTATTGCGGTAACATGGGGTGCATCGAAACCTTTCTGTCCGGGCCGGGTCTAAGCCGTGATTTCAAGGCCGCCACGGGAATGGACCTGAAAGCCCATGAAGTCGCCGACCTGGCCGCGGGCGGTGACGGGCAGGCCGAGGCTTGCATGGCGCGCTATGAACGGCGCCTGGCGAAGTCCCTGGCCATGGTGATCTGTATTCTGGATCCGGAGGTTATTGTCATGGGGGGCGGGGTTTCGAATATTGACCGCCTGTACGACAACGTGCCGGGATTGTGGGGGGAATATGCCTTTTCGGACCAGCTTTCCACCACATTGGTCAAGGCGAAACATGGCGATTCCTCCGGTGTCCGGGGCGCCGCCTGGTTGTGGCCCCTAGGGAATATCCGGCCCACCCGGTCCACGGAATAGTCATGGCCACCCTCTGCCGCGATTGTCTTGCGATCGGGTCGGAAAGGACATCGGCGGGGGCGCGCTGCCAGGGCTGTGGGTCGCCGCGCTTGTTGCGTCACGAAGAATTGTTCCGTCTTGGCATCGCCCATCTGGATTGCGATGCCTTTTACGCCAGCGTTGAAAAGCGGGATGATCCGTCCCTGGCGGACAAGCCGGTCATTGTCGGTGGCGGCCAGCGGGGCGTGGTCAGCGCCGCCTGTTACGTGGCGCGCACATACGGAGTGCATTCCGCCATGCCGATGTTCAAGGCGCGCAAGGCCTGTCCCAATGCCGTGGTGATCAAACCGGATATGGCCAAGTATGTCGCCGTGGGCCGGCAAATCAGGGCCATCATGAAGGATTTTACACCCTTGGTGGAGCCCCTGTCCCTGGATGAAGCCTTCCTTGATCTGACCGGGACGGAGCGGCTGCATGGGCAGGCGCCGGCGGCCACGGCCGCGGCCATCGTCAAGCGAATCCAGGCCGAGGCGGGGGTCAGTGCCTCCATCGGGCTGTCCTATAACAAATCCCTGGCCAAGGTTGCCTCCGATCTAGACAAGCCCCGGGGCTTCGCTGTGATCGGTCGGGCGGAGGCGGTGGAATTTCTGGCCCGGCAGCCTGTTTCGATCATTTGGGGGGCGGGCAAGGCCCTGCAACGGCGCCTGGCCAAGGACGGCATTACCACGGTGGCTCAATTGCAGGTGCTCGATGAAGTTGATTTGATCGCCCGCTATGGCGCCATGGGGCGGCGCATGGCGCAGTTTGTCCGGGGCGAGGATCCGCGCCGCATCAAGGCCAACCGGCCCACCAAAAGCATTTCATCCGAGACCACCTTCCACCATGACATCACCGATGGTGATGCGTTACGCAAGATTTTGTGGCGCCAGGCTGATCGCGTGGCGCGGCGGATCAAGACGGCGGATCTGGCCGGTACCACGGTGGTGTTGAAATTGCGCCGCGCGGATTTCCGCATTTTGACCCGCAGCCGCCGTCTGCCCGACCCGACGCAATTGGCCGATACCATCTATCGCCAGGCCGACGACCTGTTGACCAGGGAAATAAACGGCACCGCCTATCGTTTGTTGGGGGTTGGGTTGAGTGGCCTGGTGGATGGCGCCGACGCCGACCCTCTCAGCCTGGCTGACCCGGGCGCCGGGCGCCGGGCCGATGCGGAGCGGGCCCTGGATGACGTGCGGGAAAAATTCGGCTTGGATATTATCGGCAAGGGCAGGGGCTTGCGCCAATGAACCTCAGCTAATCCGCCGGCCAGCGGTTGGGTAATACCACATTGCCCGGGTAGATACCCATAGAGATCGCCTCCGCGCTCCCTCGGGTAGGAGAGAGGGCGCAGGCGATGTGGGATATCGTCAAGCCCTTTCGACGCCATCCGAGGGTGCGCGGAGGCGACCCGAAGGGCGCCTTTTGGGCGCTTTCGGCGGCGCCACGCACGCCTAACGATGCCCCGCATCGCGTCGGCCTATGCTCCTACCCGAAAACGCCCAAAAGGCGTCTCTATGGGTAACTACCCGCGCAATGTGGTATAAGCCGCCGCTTTATTGGCAGTCCGGCTGGTCAAGATAATCCAACTCCACCAATCGTCCACGCAGGCCGAATTCCGGATAATCCAATGTCAGGCCATCGACCACGCCGTTGCCGTACAAGGTGTAGCCAACTTCAAATTCCGGCACGCCGAGTTGATTCTCAAAATAATAATAGGCCAGACGGATGGGCCAGCGAGGCTGATCTTTTGGCGACAGCTGACTAGGATCAATTCCGGTTTGGCGTTCGCCGATAAATACGGCGGCATGATAGTAGCCAGCCTCGTTGCTGCCATCGAACAGGGGAATTTCAAAACCCCGGCTGCCTTCCATGGCCCGCGCCAATACTTCCCGGTTATGGCTGATGGGAAATAATGTACCCTTCGGCAGGGCAAGTTCCCGGGCTTGCGGCAACTGCCAGATCGCATGGCCGCCGTCATTTCCTTTCAAATTGGCTTTGCCTTGTTCCCGCTCGACCACCTTGCCGTTAATTCTGTTTAGCAGATTGAAGCGCAGCGTCCGCCCATCGCGGCTTTCCCAGACCGAGGCCTGCATGTCACTAAGTATATCCGGGCCTTGGCTGGCGGTAATATGGCTGATGAAGGCCTGGTTGAAGATGTAGCCGGCGCAATCCTCGATCAACTCCACCACGAGGCGTCCCTTGGCGCCCTCGATGCCGGAACTGTCCCGCGATTTGTTCAAGTGCATCTCATAGACGGCGCGGACGGGTCGAAGCACTTGGGCGGAGGCGGTGGTGCCAATGACGGCCAACGCCATGACAATCAAGGCGGCGGCAACGCGAGATGTCAAACTGTGTAAAGAATAAGCCATATGCCTAAAATGCCCATCCATGGTTTTTTATATCTAACAATAATAGGCGATTGGCTGTTTCCCGGCTAGATGACCCGTTGCCACGTCGGTAACATGTGATCGAAGGGTGCTCGGTGTTGCTGGCGGATTTTGCGCTTTATTCGACCGGTCGTCGATGATGGGCAAATGTTGCGTTGTGAATTTTCACAGTTCGTCTTAAACAACCGGCCATGACGAAGAAATTGAAAATTGCCCTGGCGCAGATCAATCCGACGGTTGGCGATATCACCGGAAACGCCGATCTGGTACGCGGCGCGCGGGTCGAGGCGGCGGACCGTGGCGCCGATCTGGTGGCCTTTGGTGAACTGGTCTTGTGTGGCTATCCGCCCGAGGACCTGGTGCTCAAGGGCGCCTTTCAGGAAGCCGTGGCGGATGCGGTACAGGCCTTGGCGGCGGAGACGGCGGACGGCGGGCCGGGACTGTTGCTCACTGCGCCGTGGCGGCACGAGGATAAATTGCACAACGCCGTGTTGCTGTTGGATGGCGGTGAAATCGCGGCCGTGCGCTACAAGCATGATTTGCCGAATTACGGCGTCTTCGATGAGAAGCGGGTATTTGCGCCCGGACCCTTGCCAGGCCCCATCAATTTTCGCGGCGTCCGCCTTGGCGTGCCGATCTGTGAAGATATCTGGACCCCCGATGTGTGCGAGTGCCTGGTCGAGACCGGGGCCGAGATATTGATTGTGCCGAACGGCTCACCCTTCGAGGACGGCAAGTTCGATGTCCGTTTAAACCATGCCGTGGCCCGGGTGACGGAGACGGAGCTGCCCCTGATCTATGTCAATCAGGTCGGCGGTCAGGATGAACTGGTATTCGATGGCGGCAGTTTCGTTATCAACGGCGATTGCGCGCTGGCCCTGCAACTGCCCACATTCGAGGCTGGCCTGGTGATCAGCGAATGGTCGGAGGTGGATGATCAATGGGTCTGCGCGGTGGGCGCGCGCACGGCGCCCCATGAAGGTCTGGGCGCGATCTACCGCACCATGACCCTGGGCTTGCGGGACTATGTCAACAAGAACCGTTTTCCAGGCGTCGTCCTCGGCCTGTCGGGCGGTATTGACTCAGCCCTCAGCGCAGCCGTGGCCGTGGACGCCCTGGGCCCGGATCGGGTCTGGTGCATCATGCTGCCGTCGAAATTTTCCTCTGATCACAGTCTGAAAGACGCCATCGACTGCGCCGAACTACTGCAATGCCGCCTGGACAAAGTGGCCATCGAACCGGCCGTGACAGCCTATGAAAGTATGCTGGAAGGGCTGTTCGAAGGGCGGGCGGCGGACATCACGGAAGAAAATATTCAGTCCCGCGCGCGAGGCATGGCGCTGATGGCAATTTCTAATAAGTTCGGGCACATGGTGCTGACCACCGGAAACAAGTCCGAGATGTCCGTGGGCTATGCCACGATTTATGGCGATATGTGCGGCGGCTTTTCCGTCCTGAAGGATGTCTACAAAATTACTGCGTTCGAGTTGTCCCACTGGCGCAACCAGCAACGGCCGGAATTGGCCCTGGGGCCGGAAGGCCGGGTGATCCCAGAAAATACCATCACGAAACCGCCCTCGGCCGAATTGCGGCCGGATCAGAAGGACGAGGATTCCCTGCCCCCCTACGAAGCCTTGGACGACATCCTGCGCTGTCTGGTGGAGGAGGAAATGGCTTTTGACGATATCGTCGCCCGCGGCCATGAATTCGAGACCGTGCGGCGTATCGAGCATCTGCTGTATCTGGCGGAGTACAAGCGCCGACAGGCCCCGCCGGGGGTGAAACTCACAGCCCGGAACTTCGGCCGTGACCGCCGCTATCCCATCACAAATGGATTTCGTAACGCGCGCTGACAAGAGCGTGTGAATGGCGACCATGATAAAATGACTGTGATAAGGTGATTGTGTCGGGCCCGCATTTATGGATATTGTCGGGCTTGTCGCCTGGTCGCATATATTTGCCGGGTTGATCAAATCAAAATCGACGGATGTAATTTCCGAAGCACTCTATTAACGGGGAGAATACCATGAAACGCACCCTACTCGCGGCGATCACGGCCTTGGCCATGGTCGTTGCCGGTGCCACCGGCGCCAACGCGAAAGAACTTCGTTGGGGCTTCCAGACGGATACCGATAGTCTGGACCCCCACGCACATGCGGTGACCTTCACCATCGGCTTTCTGGGCAATGTTTACGAAGGCCTGGTCCGCCGCGATGGCGATTTGAAGATTGTGCCGGCCCTGGCCGAATCCTGGACCGTTTCCGACGATGCCACGGTCTG
>JAYGEA010000215.1:0-10782 GCA_046582635.1 Alphaproteobacteria bacterium | reverse complement strand
TGTAGCCAAGTGCTTCCACTTCATCGGTCACGAAGCGGGGAATGCGGTTGCTGATGGCAATGGTATCGCTGTTGGCGCTGAACCGGGGCGCGGCGATGGCGTCGGTAACCGTCATGCCGAAATCAAGCATGTTCAAAATTCCCTGCAACACCCCCATGGTGATGAAGGTGCCGCCCGGCGCCCCAATCACCACGTAAGGGTCGTCGCCCTTGAAGACAATGGTCGGGCACATGGCGGTGAAGCGGCGTTTGCCGGGGCCTATTGAATGCGGCATGCCGGGGCGGGGGTCGAAGGCGCCCATGCAGCCGTTGTACATGAAGCCCATGCCGGGACTGACCACGCCCGAGGGCATGCCCAATGAATGGGTCATGGAGACGCAATTTCCGGCCCCATCGACCACGGTGACGTGGGTGGTGTCTTTTGACTCTTCCGCCTCGCCGAGGCGGATGACGTTGGCTTTCTCGCCCGAACGGATTTGTTCGGCGTAACGGCCGGCCCGTTGGCGGTCGATGAAATCCTTAATGGGCACATCGTCGAAGGCCGGGTCGCCCATCAGGTTGTCCTTGTCGATGGTGGCCAGCTTCATGGCCTCGGCCACGATGGCGATATAATCGGCGCTGTTGTGGGTCATGGCGCGCAGATCGAAATGCTCCAGAATATTGAGCATTTCCAGAATCATCACGCCGCCGCCCGGCGGCTGGCCGCAAGCGACCTTGTGGCCCCGGTACTCGCCCCAGATGGGTTCGGACCGCACCGTGCGGTAAGTCTTCAGATCGTCGAAGGTGACGCGGCCGCCCTGTGCGGCCATGTCGGCGGCGATCTCCTCGCCCAGCTCGCCGGAATAGAAGGTTTCGGCGCCGCCGTCGCGAATACGTTCCAGGGTCCGTTTCATGCCGGGGTTTTTTACCCGCGCGCCCACCGGATAGGTGTTGCCTCTCTCGTCGAAGTAAATATCCTTGGTGGCCGGGCACTGGCTCAACTTGTCCACCACGGACATGCGCCCCATGACGTTCGCCGCGCTCCAGAATTCATCCACGTGGGGGCGGATGACGAAGCCGTCCTCGGCGTGCTCGATGGCCGGTTGGATGATGTCCTTCCACTCGAACGTGCCGTATTCGGCCACGGCCTCGGAATAAGCCTTCAGGCTGCCGGGCGTCATGATGCTTTCGTAACCGGCCTCGTTGGCCCGGTTGTGCAAAATGAAGCCGAAGCCGTCGCGGGCCTGGGACTTGATCTGATCCTGCCACATGGTCGCGGTGGCTGAGGCCGGCGCGGTGGTGTGGAAATCGATATAGCCGTGATGGTCCCGGTCAGGCAGGTAAAGCTGCATGGTGCCGAACCCGGCGATGCCGCACATCATGGGATCGACCACGGTCTGCACCAAGGCGCAGGTCATGGCCGCGTCCACCGCGTTGCCGCCCCGTTTCAGGGCCATTGCGCCGGCTTCCACCGCTTCGGGTTGGGGGGCGCACACCATGCCTTTGGTCATTTTTAATTCCTATGGGTTATCGTTCGGGTATCAGGCCACGGGGAGAGAAGCGTAGCACCAATAATAGTATCAGGCCCATGGTCATCAGGCGCATATGGGCGGCACTGTTGAGCAGATGTCTGCGCAGGCCGTTGTCTTCCGCCATGCCGGAAGTGATCAGGTCCATCAGCCACAGGCCCATGGGCTCCGCCTCGATCCAGAAAAACCAGATCACGAAGCCGCCCAGCACGGCGCCCCAGTTGTTGCCCGAGCCGCCGACGATGACCATGACCCAGATGATGAAGGTAAAGCGTAACGGCTGGTAGGAGGCGGGCGTGAACTGCCCGTCCAATGTGGTCAGCATGGCGCCGGCGATACCGATCACCGCGGAGCCAAGGATAAAAACCTGTAAATGCCGCCCCTTGACATCCTTGCCCATGGCCTCGGCCGAGACTTCGTTGTCCCGGATCGCCCGCATCATCCGCCCCCAAGGTGAATTCAAGGCCCGCTCCGACAGCCACAACACGGCCAGCAGAACGGTTGCAAACAGCGCCCCATAACAAAGCTTGACGAAAATGGAGGAGAACTCCACCGGCGTGGCGCCCAAGATGGCGGCCCATTTCTGGAACCAGACGGCCTGTTGCAGGTCCACTTCATAAGGCACGGGCCGGGCCAGGCCCGAGACATTCTTGACGCCGCGGGTCAGCCAATCCTCGTTCTTCAGGGCGGCGACGATGATCTCGGATATGCCCAGGGTGGCGATGGCCAGATAGTCCGCGCGCAAGCCGAGGGCGATCTTGCCCACCACCCAGGCCACGGCGGCGGCGAGGATGCCCCCCGCCACCCAGGACAACAGGATCGGCAGACCGAAACCGCCCAGATATCCGGTCTTGGCCGGTTCCACCGCCTCGATGCTCTCCACCGCCGGGTCGAAGACATATCGCGTCGCGAAATAACCCGCGACGATGACGGCGATGAAGACAAGCCGCTGCCGCCGGCCCGGGGCCAGGCGTTTGAGGACGAAGATCGCCGCCAGAATTGTCGCCAGGGCGATGAAGAAAGCAACGATGATACCGTTGCCGCCCGCCTGCCAGGCCGCCATGACGGGGGGTGTTGATATCAAAACCCCGGTGACCCCGCCCAGGGCGGCGAAACCCATCACTCCGACATTGAACAGCCCGGCATAGCCCCACTGAATATTGACGCCAAGGGACATCACGGCGGAGATTAAACACAGGTTTACGATCGCCAGGGCCAGGGACCAGCTTTGTACGAAACCGACCGTGGCCAGGGCCAGGGCCATGGCCCCGAACATCAGATGGGGACGGGCGTTGGCCATCATGGGGTGCGCCCCCCGAATATCCCCGTGGGCCGCAACAGCAGGACCAGCACCAGAATGAGGAACGACACGGCAAACTTGTAATCCGTGGACAGCAACTGCACCAAGCCCTCGGGCTCCCAGTCGCCGGGGATGGCATAGGCCAGGAATTTTCGGTAGGCGTAGGTAATGGTGACTTCGGAAAAGGCGATAACGAAGCCACCCGCAATGGCGCCGAGGGGATTGCCCAGGCCCCCGACGATGGCCGAGGCGAAGATCGGCAGCAGAAGCTGGAAATAGGTGAACGGCTTGAAACTTTTGTCCAGGCCATAAAGCACGCCTGCAATGGTGGCCAGGGCGGCGGTAATAGTCCAGGTGATCAGCACCACCCGTTCGGGATTGATGCCGGACAGCAGCGCCAGATCCTCGTTATCGGAATAGGCCCGCATTGATTTGCCGGCGCGGGTGCGGTTCAGGAACCAGAACAGCACGATGGCGACGATCACGGCGGTCAGAATGGTCAGCCCTTGGGAGCTCTTGAAGGCGACGCCCTCGCTCAACCCGGTCAGACGCTTAAATTCTCGCGCTTTCATTATGAAACGCTCGCCATCGGCGAAGCGTTGATCGTTGGGCCCGATGATGAAGCGCACCAGGCCATTCAAGACGAACATCACGCCCACGGAGGCAATGAGAAAGACAATTGGTGCCGCCCGTTGGCGGCGGTAGAAGCGGTAGATCCAGCGGTCCGTCACCAACAATAGCGCCACGGTACAGGCGATGCCGAATGGCAGTGCCAGCAAGGCGGTTGGCAGCGGCTTGATCGAGACCCCCCAGCTTTGCAGTAACCAGGTAAACAAGATGGTCGCCATGGTGCCGAAGGCCATGGTGTCGCCATGGGCAAAGTTGGAAAATCGTAAAATACCGAACACCAGAGTGACGCCCAGGGCGCCGATGGCCAACTGGCTGCCATAGGCCATGCCGGGCACGATGACGAAATTGGACAGCAGTATCAGGGCGTTAAAGATGTCGTCCATGTGCCCGCCCGTCCCCTATCCGCCCAAAAACGCCCGGCGCACTTCTGGGTTGGCCAACAGGGCGGCGCCAGTATCGGTATAGCGGTTGCGGCCCTGCACCAGGACATAACCCTTGTCGGCGATGTTCAGGGCCTGGCGGGCGTTCTGTTCCACCATCAGGACGGCGACACCGCTTTGCGCCACTTCGATAATGCGGTCGAACAATTCGTCCATGACGATGGGCGAGACGCCGGCGGTGGGTTCGTCCAGCATCAGCACTTTCGGCTGTGTCATCAGGGCCCGGCCCACGGCGACCTGCTGACGCTGGCCGCCGGACAATTCGCCGGCCTGCTGGCGCCGCTTTTCCTTCAGGATTGGGAACAGATCAAATACCTGGGCAAGCGTGCCGGAGAAATCGTCCTTGCGTGTGAAGGCGCCCATCTCCAGGTTTTCCTCCACTGATAGCGAGGTGAAGACATTCTGGCTTTGCGGCACGAAGCTCATACCCTTGGCGACCCGGTCCTGGGGCGAAAGGGCGGTGATATCCGCACCATCCAGATGCACGGCACCTTGGTGCATATTCAACATGCCGAACACCGCCTTCATGGCGGTGGATTTGCCGCCGCCATTGGGTCCGACGATGACGGCGATTTCGCCCTTCTCCACACCGATGGTGCAATCGTGCAGGATATCGGCGCCGCCATAGCCCCCGGTCATGTTATCGCCGCTGAGGAAGCTCATTCCAATGCCTCCGCATGACGGGGCGGTTTATTTTTCAGACCGGTTCCGAGGTAGGCCTCGATGACATGCTCGTTGGCCTTAACCTCCGCGACACTGCCCTGGGCCAGGACCGTGCCCTCGGCCATGACGATGACCGGGTCGCACAGGCGGCCGATGAAATCCATGTCGTGTTCAATCATGCAGAAGGTATAGCCGCGTTCCTGTTGCAGCCGCAGGATGGCATCGCCCAGGGTGTTCAGCAGGGTCCGGTTGACGCCCGCGCCGACCTCGTCGAGGAAGACAATCTTGGCATCCACCATCATGGCGCGGCCAAGCTCCAACAATTTTTTCTGTCCGCCCGACAGATTGCCGGCGTACTCATCGGCCACTTGTTCGATTTGCAGAAAATCAATCACCTCGTCGGCCTTGGCGCGGACCCGCTCTTCCTCGGCGCGGACCTTGGCGGGGCGCAACCAGGTATCCAGCAGTTTTTCACCCGACTGCTGTCCCGGTACCATCATCAGGTTTTCGCGAACGGTCAGGGTGGCGAATTCATGGGCAATCTGGAAGGTGCGCAGCATGCCCTTGGCGAACAGCTCGTGGGGCGGCAGGCCGGTGATGTCGGCGCCGTCCAGATAGACCTTGCCGGCGGTGGGCTTGTAGGCGCCGGCGATGACATTGAACAGGGTGGTCTTGCCGGCTCCGTTGGGGCCGATCAGGCCGGTAATGCGGCCGCCTTCGATGGACAAGGAAACGCCGTCGACGGCATGAATGCCGCCGAAATGCATGTGAAGATCCTTGACCTCAATCATGAAATATTCAAACCGCGGGGAGTAGCTTTCACTACCCCCCGCAAATTACGTCATAGGCAAATGCTGATGACGAGCGGACAATCAACGGAAACGCGCGGTGGTGTTCTTGCCGCCCGAAACCAGGATTTCCCGATAGTTGCCGGCACTTTCGCCCGCACCAATCAGCTCTACGGCGGAGGCGCCCACATAATCGATCTCGCCGCCGTTCTTGAGGATTTTCAAAGCCTTGGCCAGCTCGCCGGGATAGATCTTGATGCCCGGTGCGTTGGCCACGCCCATGATCTTGTCCTTGAACATTTTCGACTGCGAGGAACCGGCCGCCTGCATGGCTAACATGATTAATGCGGCGGCGTCATAGGATTCGGAAGTGAACGGTCCTGCCTTGAAGCCAGCGGCCTTAGCCATTTCGCTAAACTTAGTGGCACCGGGACTGTCCGTGCCGGGTACCGTTCCGTATGAGCCGTTCAGGTCACTGCCAATGTCTTTTGGCAGGCTGTCACCGATCATACCGTCGGGCAGGACAAAGGTTTCAAACGCACCGGTGTCAAGCGCGGCCTGAATGATACCTTTGCCACCCTGGTTCAGATAACCCGCAACGATTAGCACCTCGCCACCGGCCGCGGCCAACGCCCCCACTTCCGCGGTATAGTCGCCCTTGCCATCTTCATGGGCAGCGGAAATCGTAATCTTGCCGCCAGCTTTTTCAAAATTGGTCTTGATGCTGTTGGCCAAGCCCTTTCCATAGTCGTTGTTGGTGTAGGTTAGGGCTGCCGACTTCACACCCTTGTCTTGTAATACGGCGGTAAGCACCTGGCCCTGACGAGCATCCGATGGGGCAGTGCGGAAGAACAGGCCATTGTCCTTGATTGTGGATAGCGCCGGTGAGGTGGCTGAAGGTGAGACCATGACAATGCCATTTGCCAAAGCCACATTCTGCAGCATTGCTGTAGTCACGCCAGAGCAGTCGCCGCCGACGATGGCATTGATCCTGTCAGAAGTGACTAAACGCTCCGTGGTCGCAATGGCTGCAGCGCTATCAATGCAAGTGGTGTCGCCGCGCACGGCGATTATCTTAGCGCCTCCCAATAGGGCACCCGATTTGGAGACCTCCTTGATCGCCAGTTCTGCGCCGGCGGCCATGTCCGGGGTCAGGGATTCAATCGGTCCCGTGTAGCCCAGAATAACGCCAAGCTTGATGGTCTCGGCCTGGACCATCGCCCCCATCGCCGTGCTCGCCAGAGCGGCCATCGCCGTTGCAAATAGTATTCTTTTCATTGTCTTCCTCCCTAAGGGTAATCTTCAGAGGTCTGCGCGACCTCGATACCCCATACTAGATCGAAAACCCATATGAATAGAAACACTTTAGATGGCTGACGAAAGGTCCTTCGAAATTTTTTTCAGCAGCATATGGAGACAATCTTCGGGCTGCGAAACTGCCGTATCAACGAGAATGCGATCCCGGTCCCAAGGGTGGTAGACGCGCCAGACAACGTCATCCCAAGTCGGTGGCTTCAGATCCGGAATATCGCTCTCGCGCGCTTCCACGCCACGGCGTTTTTGCTCTCTATCGGAGCAGACGACTTAGAACAGGCGGCCGCCGTTGGCGATTTTTCGGTTCGGTTCCACCAGCACCACCCCGCCGTTCTCGTCGGGGAAGCCGAGCACCAATATCTCGGACATGAACTTGCCGATCTGTTTGGCGGGAAAATTTATCACGGCGGCGACTTGTTTGCCGACCAGTTCTTCCAGAGTGTAATGCACGGTGAGCTGGGCGGCGGTCTTGCGCTCGCCAATCTCCGGTCCGAAATCCACATACAGTTTGTAGGATGGATTGCGCGCTTCCGGGTAGGGTTTGGCCCGCAGAATGGTGCCGACGCGGATATCAACTTTCAGAAAGTCCCCAAATTCAATTTCACTCACGCTTCACCCACCGCTGCATCTGCCTCTTCCTTTTCCTGGTCATTGCGGCGGTGGAAAACCTTTGGCCCGCGCCGCAATGCGCCCATTAAATTTTCCACCCGGCCCAACGCCTTGTCCAGGGCGGCCATGGTCTTGGCCAGGTCTTCGCCGTCGTCGTTCAGCCAGACCCGAAAGACGCTGAGATAGACCAGGCCCAGGCCCTTCAGCTGCAGCGGCGCGGCCAGGCCCCAGGGCTGGATGCGGGCGGCTTCCAGCATCCATTGCAGGGAGCGTCGGCCAGGCCCCGCCGCCAGGCAGGCCAGGGCGGCGGGGTCGCGCGGCAATTCCCGCGCCACGGCCGCCAGACCTTCTTTATAAGGCGCCAAGGCATCCAGGCGGCGCATGATGACATCGAACAGGCGGTCGCGCAGGGGTTCCGAGCCGATGTCCCCATCACTGCCGGCCAGAACAATCGCGTCCGTCTGCCGGATCAGGCCGCCCAGAATGGCCGTCTTCGAGGGGAACAACCCGCGCATTTCGGCCAGATCCAGTCCGGCCGCATCGGCGATATCGGCCATGGTGGTGTCGCGCCAGCCCTGCACGGCGGCCAGGGACATGGCGGCCCGCACGGCCCGCAATTCCGGCGCCGCCGCCGCTTTTTTCCCCGATGATTTTCTTGTTGCCATGATCCGATCCTTTCCGCGCCAACACCTTCCCGGGCCATATTGTACCGGCGAAAATCGGACCGCTGCAAGGCGGCGTGAAATGAACTATGGTGCCGGCTAACTTCAAAACAAATGTAAGGTTTCTAGGATGCAGATACCAGCTGATCGATTGACCAGCCTCGCCCAAGCCATAATACAACACGGCGGCGCCGACGACGGCGAGGCCCTACAGGTCGCCGACAAATTGGTGGAGGCCAATCTGTTCGGCCACGACAGTCATGGTATCGGCATGGTGCCCGCCTACATCATCGGCATTAAGGCCGGAGAACTGAAACCTGGTGCCACGCCGACGGTTGAACACGATCATGGTTCCTTTATTTTGGTCAATGGCAACGGGGGATTTGGCCAGGTCAACGGCAAGGTAACCATGGAGCTGGCGATCAAACGGGCGCAAGAACTTGGCGTTGCCGTGGTTGGCCTGAAAAATTCCTACCATATCGGCCGGATCGGCGCCTGGGGCGAGATGGCGGCGGCCGCCGGCTTTGTCTCGATCCATTATGTCAACGTCTTTGGCTCCAGTTCATTGGTCGCCCCCCATGGGGGATCCGACGGCCGTTTCACGACCAACCTGTATTGTACCGCCCTGCCGGCCCGCGACGGCGCCGATCCCATTGTGCTGGACATGGCCACGTCCCGCGTCGCCATGGGGAAAGTCCGCGTCGCCCATAACAAGGGCGAGGAAATGTCGCCTGAAACCTTGATCGACAGCCACGGCAACCCCACCAACGATCCAGGCGTGATGTATTCCGAGCCGAAGGGCGCGTTGCGCACCATGGGCCTGCACAAGGGATACGGTCTGGCGGTGATCTGCGAGGCGCTGGCTGGGGCGTTCACGGGCGGCGGCGTATTCGGCCCGGATCATCTGGCGCCGGGCCGGATTATCAATAACATGTTGTGCGTTCTGATAGATACCGGCGCCTTTGGACACCGCGTGGCCTTCGACGCGGAGGTGGAAAAATCTACCAGCTGGGTCAAGGCATCGCCGCCGGCACCGGGCGTCGATGAAGTCATGGTACCGGGAGACCCGGAGCGGAAATCCCGGGCGGAACGGCTGAAAAATGGCGTTCCGATTGATGATACCACGTTCGAGGAATTGTTGGCGGCGGGCGAGTCCGTCGGCCTCGAGCGGGATGAAGCCATGCGTCTCGTCGGCAATTGAGCAAGGCGCCCCTTGAGCAAAGTAGCCCCATCCCGCCGCTGGCTAGCCGATTTACGCACGGCTGGCGCTTTCCTGACCATAATACCGCTGGGGCGTGGGGAAGAATACCGGCCCGGCAGCCTGGCTCGCGCGGCGTGGTGTTTTCCTCTGATCGGTTTGCTGGCCGGCGCGGCGGGCGGCCTGGTTTACGCCCTTGCTATTTGGTCCGGCGCCAGTCCCTCGATGGCGGCGACCTTGTGCGTCGCCGCGCTGGTGGCCATCACGGGGGGGCTGCATGAAGATGGCCTTGGCGATTTCGCCGATGCCCTGGGCGGCGCCAATCGCGCGCGGCGCCTGGCCATCATGCATGATCCCCGGGCGGGAAATTTCGCTGTTGTCGCCCTGATCCTTTTGTTCGCGGGCCGGATCGGTGCTCTTGCCGACCTTGCCACGCCGGAGCGGGCCGGCCTGGCCCTGTTGGTGGCGGCGGCGGTCTCGCGGGGGGCGATGGTGGTTGTCATGCATCTGCTGCCGGCCGCGCGTAGTGACGGCCTGAGCGCGGGTGCCGGACGACCGAGTTCCCGAGGCGTGGCGTTGACGGTATTGCTCTGTGTTCTAGTCGCTTTTCTCGTCTTGGGACCATGGATGGCCGCTGCCTGTTTATGCGGCGCCGCGCTCATGGCGATGATTTTTGCCGTCCTTGCGAGACGACGCCTGGGCGGGCAAACCGGCGATGTCCTGGGCGCTGTTCAGTTGGTGGCGGAATTCGGTTGTCTGGCCGCCGCCACGCTGTTTGCCTAGGATACTGCGCTATTTAGAGTCCCCGTGAGTTTGGATTATGTACGTTACAATTGATCCGGGCTGCCCCATCATCATGAATCATCGCCCGGATCGACGCGGCAGGGTGTTTTTTCCCCTTGCCGCCAACATTGGCTCGCCGGAAGATGGCACCGGGCAAAGAGTACCGAAAGAAAAAGACTTGGTATCTGGTTGGATTTTTTCGATAGAGTTGCGATCAAGATCAATAAAATCCGGGGGCGTGGCAAAAAATGATCGGGGCGGAGACGCTACAAGTCGTCGGTGGCGTGATCATTCTGATCGCCTTTGCACAGGTGGCGGTGTTGTTGTACGGCACTTGGCGGGGGGCGGCGCTGGCCCGCGTGCAGCAGGGACTGGCCATTGATCTACTGCGGCGCCGGGTCGACGGCGAAACCCTGAGCCGGGAGCGGGAACGGGCCAAGACCTCGGCGACATGGTCTGGCGCGCGCAAATTCCGCATCAACGAGAAGGTTCAGGAAGGCGGCGATATCTGCTCCTTCTACCTCGTGCCCCATGATGGCAAGGCCCTGCCCACCTTTTTGCCCGGCCAGTATCTGACCTTTAATTTGCGTTTGCCGGATCGGGAAAAACCTCTGGTGCGGTGCTACTCGCTCTCGGACAGCCCCTTTCAGACAGATTATTACCGGATCAGTATCAAGCGGTTGGGTCCCCCGCCGCGGGAGCCCGATGCACCGCCGGGCCTGTCATCGAACTTTTTTCACAACGAGCTGAAGGTCGGCGACATCGTTGATGTAAAGGCGCCGTCAGGTAATTTCTTTCTGGATTTGTCCAAGCACCGACCCGTCATCCTGATCGGCGGCGGCGTCGGACTGACGCCCATGGTGTCCATGCTAGATCGGAAGAGCGTCG
>JAYGEA010000199.1:0-17738 GCA_046582635.1 Alphaproteobacteria bacterium | reverse complement strand
GACAAGATGGTCGGTTTTGTCTGGGCGGCTGGCGAAAGCAACATCATGGGCGCCGGTGGCTGGCACAAGGCCCAGGGCTATTACGTCCTGCAGATGGCTGGTGCCGGTTCCGACTTTGATGTGCTGCGCGAAATCAAGGCGTTGTACAAATCCGAAGGCAAAACGCCGCCAAAGGAAATGGACTCCACCGTGTACTATAACCGTGGTCTGATGTGGGCGGCTGTTGCCCTCAAGGCCGTCGAGAATGCCGTTAAGGCCAAGGGCGGCAGTGCCGATATTACCGGCGCCGATGTCCAAAAAGGCTTCGAAGGCATCAAGAACTTCACCTTGGGCGGCATTTTACCGCCCTTGAACATCACCGCCGAAGATCATGAAGGTGGTGGTTGGGTGCAGATCTTCCAGGTCAAGGGCGAGGCCTTCGTGCCGGTCTCCAAATGGATGCACGGCTATCGCGACATCGTCATGGAAATGGTCGCCAAGGGCGAATAAGCCACACCAAAACTAACCGGCTGGCCCGGACAAAATACTTATCCGGGCCAGCCGACTTTTTTTCTTAGTCAATTTTCCTTCGTATCTTTTAGTTCGCATTGGGGTGCGCCGTGCTCAAACTCAACAACGTCGAAGTCATCTACGATGGCGTCATCCTGGTCTTGCGGGGCATCTCCATCGAGGTGGAAGAGGGCTCGATCACAACGGTTCTGGGCGCCAATGGCGCGGGCAAGTCCACCACCTTGAAGGCGATTTCGGGCCAATTGAAGGCTGAACGGGGCGAAGTGACCCGGGGCAGTGTCGAATTCGAGGGCCAGCGCATTGATCATTTGGCGGCCCATGAAGCGGTCGAGATGGGCATCGTACAAGTGTTCGAGGGGCGGCGGGTGTTCGAGCATCTGACGGGCGAGGAGAACCTGATCGCCGGTGGCCATATCGTTTCTACCCCCGTCATGAAACGCAATATGGAGCTGGTCTACGAATATTTCCCCCTGCTCTACGAACGCCGCGAGTTCCAGGCCGGTTACCTTTCGGGCGGCGAACAGCAGATGCTGGCCATTGGCCGGGCCCTGATGTCGGACCCCAAGCTGGTGATGCTGGACGAGCCGTCCCTGGGCCTGGCGCCGATGATTATCGAGGAAATTTTCGGCATCATCACCCGCCTTAATGAAGAGGAAAAAACCACCTTTCTGGTGGTGGAACAGAACGCCACATTGGCGCTGAATTTGGCCAAATACGGCTATGTCATGGAGAATGGCGCCATCGTCCTGGAGGGCAAGGCCGCCGCGCTGAAGGAAAACGCCGACATCAAGGAATTTTATCTGGGCATCTCCAGTGGCGAGAAAAAGAGCTTCCGGGATGTGAAGACCTATCGCCGGCGTAAACGCTGGCTGGGCTGACCCGCGGAACCTTAATCCCCGGCGCCCCGCCCCGCGTCATCACGCCCGGCGTTATCATACTGTTTGAGAGGGCATGCCATGAGCAGCGCCGACGAATTTTACGACGACCTTGAAACCCGCGACCCCGGCCAGCGGGAAACGGAGTTGATGGCCGCGCTGTCGGCGCAACTGGCCCACGCCAAGGCCAACGCGCCCCATTACGCCGACGTTTTCGCCGACCTTGATCCGGCCGAATTCAACAGCCGCGAGGCCCTGGCAACGTTGCCAACCACCCGCAAATCGGACCTGGCCGCGCTGCAAAAGGAAACCCCGCCCCTGGGCGGCATCAACACCGTGCCTTTGTCCGAACTATCCCACATCTATGCCTCCCCCGGCGGGCTGTACGAACCCGATGCCCCGCGCAAGGACTATTGGCGTTATGCGCGGGCCCTGTGGGCAGCCGGGGTGCGGCCGGGCAATATCGTCCATAACACATTTTCATATCACCTGACGCCGGCCGCCATGTTGGTGGAAAGCGGCTGCCGGGCCATCGGCTGCCCGGTGGTGCCGGGCGGGGTCGGCAACACGGAAATTCAGATCCAGTTGATGGCCGACGTGAAGCCGGACTTTTTCATCGGCACGCCATCATTCCTGCGCATTATCCTGAACAAGGCCAAGGAACTGGGCCATGACCTCTCGAACCTGAAAAACGGCCTGGTCGGGGCCGAGGCGCTGCCGCCCAGCCTGCGCCAGGAGCTGTCCGACCTGGGCGTTTCGGTGCTGCAGGGTTACGGCACCGCCGATTTGGGCAGCGTGGCTTACGAATCCAAGGCCGTCGACGGCATGATCATCGACGAAGGGGTGATCGTTGAAATCGTCGAACCCTTGGGTACGAAGCCGGTCGCAACCGGCGAGGTCGGCGAGGTCGTGGTCACGTCATTGAACCCGACCTATCCCCTGATCCGGTTCGCCACGGGCGATCTGTCCGCCATTATGCCCGGCATCAGCCCCTGTGGCCGCACCAACATGCGCATGCGCGGCTGGATGGGCCGGGCCGATCAATCGACCAAGTTCAAGGGCATGTTCGTCCACCCCTCCGCCATTATGCAGATTGCCGGCCGGCACGCGGAGATCACCAAGGCGCGCTTGGTCATCACCTCCCTGAACAACAACGACGTCATGACCCTGAAATTCGCCGCGCCGGGCGCCGATGCCTCCCTGGCGGCGGCGGTTGAGGCATCGATCCAGGCGGTGCTGAAACTGCGCGGCGGGGCTGAACTGGTTGAAGCCGACAGCCTGCCCGACGACGGCCTGGCGATCGAGGACGCCCGCTCCTACGAATAAATCCGGGCGCGCCAAATCATGAAACCGGTCATCGTGGAAAGAAGCTTACATTACCAGGCCTCGTTGGCCCGTCTGTGGCCGTTGCTGTCGGACACCGCCCTGTTGAACGAACTGGACGGCAATCCCGCCTATGTCGCCTTGGATGAACTACAGCCCGACGGCTCCGTGCTGCGCCGGGCCAAGGGCCAGTTCGCCATGCCTATTCCGGCTGAATGGACCGAGGATCTGGGCGAATGGGTTGAACAGCGCTATATGCGGCAGTTGCGCCAATTCACCAAGGGCGGCTTTCATCATATTAATTTCGTGGTCCGGGCGGAGCCGACGGCGGATGGCTTTGCGCTGCATATTCGGATCGATATGTTGCCCAAAGGACTGGCCGGATGGCTTGGCGCCACATTGGGCCTGGTGCGCCGCGGGGCGCTGGGCGCCATGGCGTCATTGGACCGGATAATACAACAGGAGGTGGCCCTGCCGGTACCGGCCGAACAGGCGGATGGGATACAAAGCACCGGCTTTGAGCCGACCCCACTGCCCGCCGGCGCGCGACAACGTCTGGACCGCGCGCTCGCCGTGATCGCTGAACAGCCGGGCCATGGCGGCCTGACTGGGCAGTTGGACAGCTACCTTTGCCGCACCCCCGATACCTGGCTGCAACGCATCCGGCCCTTGAGCCTGGCGCGGCAGTGGCAGGCGGACGAGATGGCCGTGGTGTCGTTGTTCTTGGCGGCGCATGAACAGGGGCTGTTGGCCTTGCGGTGGGAAGTTCTGTGCCCGCGCTGCCGCAATGCCAAGGATGTGCCCGACAACCTGGGCGATCTGCCCAAGTCCGTCCATTGCAGCACGTGCAACGTGGATTTCGAACAGGATTTCTCCGCCAACGTCGAGCTCACCTTTCGGCCGGAGCCTTGGCTGCGGCCCTTGCCGGACGGCGCTTATTGCATGATGGGCGCGCCCTCGGTTCCTCATATCAAGGTGCAGCGTAACGTGGCCGCGGGCGAGGGGTTGGAGATCGACCCACCCTTGACCGCGGGCGCCTACCGCCTGCGCACCACCCAGGCCGGCAGTCAGATCGACGTGGAATGGGATGGCGCGGGGGGCTTTCCCTCCGTGCTGGCACGGGGGGACGATATCCGGGCCGGCGCGCCCTCGGCGCCGGGCAAGATTTTGTTGCAAAACCAAACAGACCGAAATCTGACCTTTGTGATTGAGGAAGTTGCCTGGCGCCGGGAAGCCCTGACCGGCGACCGGGTGCTCGTCATGCCCGCCTTTCAGCATTTCTGCCCGGATCAGATCCTCCGTCCCGGTGATGATGTGGCCATCGCCAACGTGGTCTTGCTGTTCACGGATTTGAAAGGCTCCACCTCCATGTACGAGGCCCTGGGCGATGGCACGGCCTATAATCTGGTGCGGGATCATTTCGATTATTTGACCGACCTGATCGAACGCCATGGCGGCGTGCTGGTGAAAACCATTGGCGATGCGGTGATGGCCGCATTCGCGGAACCCGAGGAAGGCGTCCGGGCCGCCCTGGAGGCGCAACTTGGGGTCGGCGAATTCAACCAAGGCCGCGCCGACGGCGGCATTGTCCTGAAAGTAGGCCTGCATCAGGGCCCTTGTATCGCCGTCACGACCCACGACCATCTGGATTACTTCGGCTCCACGGTCAACATCGCGGCCCGGGTGCAGGGCGAAAGCGTGGGCGACGACATTGTCATTTCCGACGATCTTTTCGCCGCAACCGGGGTGCGGGCGGCGTTGCAGGCGGCCGGCGCCCCCGAACCGGTGGCGGAGATGGCCAAGCTGCGCGGCGTGGCCGAGAGCGTGGCCCTGTGGCGCCTCAACATGCCGCCGCGAGGCTGATGTTCCATTCATGACCACGGGCGTATCGGTGTCACGGGCGAACCCCTGTCGTTGGGTCTTGTTGTTTGGCGTCTGGCTGGCTTATTTCGGCTTTGGCCTGACCCAGGTGGCCATGGCGCCCCTGGTTGGCGTGATCCGTGCCGACCTGGGTCTAAGCGACGGTGCCATGGGGCTGATCATGGGCGCCTGGCCATTGGTCTATATCGCCATGGCCATGCCGTGCGGCGCCTTTCTGGGCCGGGCGGGTCCACGCTGGGCGCTGTTTGCCGCCGCCGCGATGATCGCCCTATCGGCGGCGGCGCGGGGATTGGCCGGCGATCAGGTCAGCCTGTTTTTTGCCGTGGCTCTGTTTGGCATCGGCGGGCCGCTGATCTCCATCGGCGCGCCAAAGCTGGTCAGCCTGTGGTTTGAAGGTCCCGATCGCGGCCTGGCCATGGGCATTTACATCACGGGCCCCGCGTTGGGCGGTATCAGCGCCCTGGCCCTGACCAACGGCGTGGTGATGCCCTGGATGGGCGGCGACTGGCGGGGGGTAATGTTCCTGTATGCAGGCATCAGCCTGGCCATCGGGCTGGTTTGGTTGATGCTGGCCAGCCACCCCCTGGCCGGCAAACTACAAGGCCTGACGCCATCCGAACGAAGCCATTCGACGGAATACGGGGGGCAATCCAGTGTTTTCCTGGAATTGTTGAAAATTCCGGCGGTGCGTCTGATGCTGATCATGGCGGTGGGTGCGTTTTTCTTCAATCACGGCCTGAACAACTGGCTGCCGGAAATTCTGCGCCGGGGCGGCATGACGGCGGCCCAGGCGGGCTATTGGGCGGCCATTCCGACCGCCCTGGGGGTTTTCAGTTCCCTGTTGATCCCGCGCTTCGCCACGCCGGCGCGGCGGCGTTGGATATTGGCCGCCCTGATCCTGGCCGCCGGGCTGGCGGCGTTGTTGTTGCGGTTCGCCGGCCATGATGTGCCCCTCACCCTTGGCCTTGTCCTGCAGGGCGTGGCGCGCGGCTCCATGATGACGGTCATGATGCTGGCCCTGGTGGAGACCGCGGGCGTGGGCAGCCGGCACGCGGGCACGGCGGGGGGCATGTTCTTTTCCGCCGCCGAGATCGGCGGCGTCCTGGGCCCGCTGACCCTGGGCGCGCTGTCCGATCTGACGGGAGGGTTCGGCGCCGGATTGTATTTGCTCTCCGCCATATGTTTTTTGCTGCTGTTGGTTTTGCTGCGACTTCGGACATAGACGTTTGCCTTCCGACGGGCGACAATAGGGCAAGTTGAAAACAATAAACGCGAGGTATGGGAGATGGCGCAAATCGATCAATTGGACCCTGAACTGGGGGCCTCTCTACGGGAAACATACGCCATTGTCGGCGTTGGCGAGACGGAATATCTGCGCGGCTCCAACACCACGACGCGGGCCATGGCGGTGACGGCCATACGCAATGCCATGGCGGATGCGGGCCTGGGGCCGGGCGAGGTGGATGGCATGTTGAGCTATTCCGGCGCCGATTCCACGCTATCCACTTTTGTCTCCGCCGATTTGGGCATCCGCTTGAATTTCTACATGGACGTAAATGGCGGCGGTTCCTCGACCGAGGCCCTGACCGGCATTGCCATGGGCGTGATCGAGGCGGGGATGTGCCAAACCGTGGCCATCTTCCGCTCCATGAACGGCCACAGCCAAACCCGCATCGGCGGCACTGGCGCCCGCGCCGTGGCCCCAGTGGTGGGCGAATTCCTGCACGAACGCAGCTATGGCTGGCAAAGTGCCGGGCAAAAATTCGCCCCCACATTCCTGCGCCATATGTACGACTACGGCACCACGCCCGAACAGGTCGCCCATGTGAAGGTGGCCCACAGCCAACATGCCTCCAACAACCCCAAGGCCTATTACAAGAACCGGGTCACGGTGGAGGACGTGATCAACAGCCGGATGATCTGCAAGCCCCTGCATCTGCTGGATTGCTGCGTGGAAACCGATAACGCCACGGCAATTATCATCACCTCCGCCGAGCGGGCCAAGGATTTGCGCCAGATCCCCGCCCTGATCCGCGGCGTGGTGGGCCGGGTCTCCAAGCCACGGGCCGATCTGCATTATGAAGCCGGGCCGATTTCCACGGTCGCCGGGCATTACGCCGGCCCGCGCCTGTGGCGCAATGCGGGCCTGGGCCCGGACGAGGTCGATGTCACCGGCTCCTACGACGCCTTCACCTTCACCACCATGTTGCAATTGGAAGACTACGGCTTTTGCAAGAAGGGCGAGGGCGGCGACTATGTCTCCAACGGCACCACGTTCCTTGGCGGGCGGCGGCCCAACAACACCTCCGGCGGCCACCTGTGCGAGGGTTATACCCACGGCATCGCCATGGTGGTGGAGAACGTCCGCCAGCTGCGTCACGACGCCGACGACAGCTGCCCCATCGGGTCCGACGGCAAGCGGCAACACACCTTTAACCACGCCGAAGGCGGCTGCCGCCAGGTCAGGGATGTGGAAATCAGCGCCAATCTGGGCTGGGCCACGCCAGGCACCGGCTCGGCCATGGTCATGCGGCGCGGCGTATAGGGAGTAATGACAATGAGCGAAACCATTAATGCCGAATATCTGGGCATGAACCTGCAAATTGCCGGCCTGGACCATTCCAACCTGGCCTACTTCAAACATTGTGCCGAGCATCAGTTCCATCTGCAGAAATGCGATGACTGCGGTTTGATCCGCTACCCGGTGGCCGAGGGTTGTTCCTGGTGCGGCGGCCCGAATGCCACCTGGACGGCGGTTGAGGGCAAGGGCGCGGTGCACAGCTACACCGAGATCCACCATGCCATCCAGCCGGCTTTCAAGGCCTACACGCCGTATATGGTTCTGGTGGTCGATCTGGATATCCAAAAGGGTGCGCCCACGGAGCATGAGGCCCTGCGCATCATCGCCAATCTGGTCACACCGGACGGTGAGTTGGCCGCGCCCGACGTGGTCGCCAGTGTTGGTATCGGCAGCCGGGTGCGCATGGTCTTCACGGATGTCGCCGACGGCGTGGCGATCCCGCAGTTCACCTTGGACCAGGATGCCGAACAGCCCGATCAGCCCTGGCGCTATCCGGTCGAGTAAGCGAGTAACAGAGATGGGACGGTTGGACGGCAAGGTGGCCATTGTAACCGGCGCCGCGCCGCGCGAGGAAGGCATTGGCAACGGCACCGCCATGGCCATTTTGATGGCCCGGGAGGGCGCCAAGGTCTTGTTGGTCAACCGCTCGGCCGAGCGGGCCGGGGCGTTGGCGGAAAAGATCGCGGCCGAGGGTTTTGAGGCCTCCGCCTTTGCCGCCGATGTGACCAATACGGACGACGTCGCGGCCATGGCCGCCGCCGTTACGGAACGTTATGGCCGCCTGGACATTCTCTGCAACAATGTCGGAGCGGGCGCGGGGGGCGGGCCGAACCGGGTCGAGGATGTGACGGACGAAACATGGGATCGTCTGGTCAATATCAACATCACGTCGGCCATGAAATGCAGCCGGGTCGCGGTGCCCCTGATGCGGGCCTCGGGCGGCGGCTGCATCATCAACATATCGTCCATCGCCGGCGCCCTGGGTCTGACCGGGGGCCCGGGCGCGGCGGCCTATGCCTCCATGAAGGCCGCCACTCATGGCCTGACCCTTTCCACTGCCGCCGACTACGCCACCGAAGGCATCCGCTGCAACTGCATCGTCATCGGCTCCGTCTCAACGCCGTTGGTGGCGGCGGCGGGCCCTGAATACCGCCAGCGGCGCATCGATATGGTGCCCATGCAAACCGAGGGCACGGGCTGGGACGTGGGCTGGGCCGCGGTCTATCTGGCCTCGGACGAGGCCCGCTGGGTGACCGGCCTAATGCTGCCCGTGGATGGCGGTCTTAGCGCTCTGCGCGCCTGGCCGCGCTAGATGGATTAGGAAAAATAAAAATGTTAAATGACGTCGCCGCCGAACTCGCTCCCAATGGAACCATGCGGGCCGGGATCAATATGTCGAACCCCTTGCTGGTCACGGGCCGAACAGTGAATGGTGATCCGGTGGGGGTCTCGCCGGACATGGCCGCCGCCATTGCTGATCGTCTGGGTGTGCAGTTGAAATTGGTGCAATTTCCCTCTCCCGGCGTGCTGGCCGATGCCATGGCCGATGATGTCTACGACATCGGCCTGATCGCCGCCGAACCGGCCCGGGCCGAAACCATCGCCTTCACCGATGCCTATGTGGAGATCGAGGCGACCTATCTGGTGCCCCCACATTCCCCCCTGAACGACATCGCGGATGTGGACAAACCGGGCATCAGGATCGCCGTTTCCGCCCGCAGCGCCTATGATTTGTATCTGACCCGCACCCTGGAACACGCCGAATTGGTCCGCGCCCAGGGCCTGGGCGGCGCCTTGGCCTTGCTGACGGACGAAAAGCTGGATGTCCTGGCCGGCCTGCGCCCGGCCCTGAACGAAGACGTCAAAAAACTGCCCGGCGCCCACATCATGGATGGCCGCTACACAACCGTGCAGCAGGCCATCGGCACCAACCCCAAGAACAGCGCGTCGGCAGCCTTTCTGCGGGATTTCGTCACGGAGGCCAAACAGAGCGGCCTGGTCGCCAGCCTGATCGAAAAACATGGCGTCGAAGGCCGCCTGCTGGTCGCCTCCAGCGGCTAGACCTTTTTCGAAATTCATCGATTCAGGTCTAGCTTTCTTCGCTCACGCTTGTGCACGAGAGCGCACCGCTCCGCGCGGGCGGCGCATCAGCGCCGGGTCGCCGTCGCGACCTTGATTGACCATTTCATTCCCGAAAATGGTCTAGAGCCGGTTTCGTTCGCCCGTATTCATCCGTGGTTCAGGTCGGCTGGGTTAGTATGGAGCATGGTTAGACGAACTTTCATGGTTGCGGCACTGCTTTCGGCCTTGGCACTGCCCTATTCCGTCCATGCCAACCTTGGTCCGGTACAAACGGGTTCGGAGGCGGAGACCGGTGTTTTGTTATTGGCCAAGAAGCATAAGCGCGGTCGGCGGAATCATGACCGGGCCCGTGATGCGGTGGGGTCGGGCGATGTTCTGCCCTTGGGCCGGATCATGCAACGGGTGAACCGGCGCTATCCGGGCCGGCTGTTGGATGTTGATTTGGCTCGCAATAATCGGGGCCGCTGGATCTATCGCCTGAAACTGCTGGCGCCCGGTGATCGGGTGCGCCGTCTGGTGGTGGACGCCCAAACGGGGCGGGTTTTGAGCGGGGGGCGGTGATGCGGTTGCTGGTGGTGGAGGATGACAAGGACCTGGCCGCGCAATTGCGCCGCGCCCTGACCGATGCCGGCTATGCGGTGGATCTGGCCCAGGATGGCGAGGAAGGCCATTTTCTGGGCGATACGGAACCCTATGACGCGGTCGTCCTGGATTTGGGCCTGCCGATCCTGGACGGTATCACGGTGTTGCGGCGCTGGCGCGAGGATGGACGCAACATGCCGGTGTTGATCCTGACGGCGCGGGACCGCTGGTCGGACAAGGTTTCGGGTATCGATGCCGGCGCCGATGACTATCTGGCCAAGCCGTTTCATATGGAAGAAATGCTGGCCCGCCTGCGCGCCCTGTTGCGCCGGGCCGCGGGGCACGCCAGCAACGAGATCCAGTGCGGGCCGTTGCGCCTGGATATCGCCGCCGCCAAGGTCAGCCTGGACGGCCAAGCGGTCAGCCTTACGGCCCTGGAATTTCGCCTGCTATCATATCTGATGCATCACCAGGGCAAGGTAATCTCCCGCACGGAACTGGTTGAACATTTGTACGAGCAGGATTTCGACAAGGATTCCAATACCATAGAGGTTTTTATTGGCCGTCTGCGTCGCAAGACGAAAGCGGACTTGATCGTAACCGTGCGTGGTCTTGGTTACCGCTTGACGGCTGGTGATGGCGCCTAGAAGAGACTCTCTCCGCCTCCGCCTGATCGCCATGGCGGTGTTGTGGTGCGCGATTGCCTTGGTTGCGGCCTGGGCCTTGTTATCGGCATTATTCGCCGATCAAGTGCGTCGCGGCTTTGACGACAATCTATCGGCCCAGCTCGCCGGGGTCATCGCGGCCAGCGACTGGGACAAAGCTGGCGCGGCTACCTTGCGACGACCGTTGCCCGACCACCGTTTTCAGCAACCTCTGTCGGGCTGGTATTGGCAGATTTCCAACGCTGAAGGACCATTGTTGCGGTCCCGATCCCTGTGGGATGGGGTCTTGCCTGGCGACGGAGAAAATAATTCTGACAGTGGAACGAATTTTCGGGATTTTATAGGACCTAACGGCGTTCCGTTGCGCCTGGCAGCGCGGCGCCTGACCATCACGGGCATTGAAGGGTCCTTTGTGTTTCAACTGGCCGGGGACCCATCGGCGGTTGCGTCCGATATCGCCCGGTTTGACCGCCTTTTGGCCGTGGCCTTGGCGGTCCTGGGCCTGGGTCTGATCGGCGCCATGGTGCTACAGGTACAGATCGGCCTGCGCCCCCTGGCCCGGATTGGCCGGGCCTTGGCTGACATTCGGGCCGGCCGGGCGGATCGATTGCCGGGCGCTTTTCCCAGCGAAATCCAGCCTTTGGCCGATGAAATTGATAATTTGCTGGGCCATCAGGCCGCCGTCATCAACCGGGCCCGCACCCATGCGGGCGATTTGGCCCATGCCCTGAAAACCCCCCTGGCGGTACTGGCCAACGAGGCGGCCAATGAGGCGAACAATGATGATGGCACCCTGGCCGCCCAGGTCCGCCATTCCGTGGTGGAGATGCAGCGCCAGGTGGACCGGCATTTGGCCAGGGCCCGTACGGCGGCGGCGGCCGGGGTGCTGGGCGCCCGGTGCGACGTCGCGCCGGTGCTGTCCGAACTGAAACGCGTGCTGAACCGCCTGCATCAGGACAGCGGGGTCACAATCTTCGTGGATGATGTAACACCTCTGGTCTTTGCCGGCGAGCGGGAGGACTTGCAGGAAATGCTGGGAAACTTGATGGAAAATGCCTGCCAATGGGCTGCAAGCGTGGTGCGGGTGGGGCTGGCACGGCGGGCGGACCGGATTATCCTGTCCATCGACGACGATGGTCCGGGGTTGCCGCCGGAACGCCGGGATGACGTTCTGGCCCGTGGCGCCCGTCTCGATGAAAGCAAGCACGGGACCGGCCTGGGACTGGCTATCGTGGCCGATATGGCCGATTTGTATGGCGGCAGCCTAAGCCTGCACGAGGCTGAAATCGGCGGACTGTCGGCGCGCCTTGAACTGCCATTGGCCGAAGCGGTCTAATTCAACACGCCGGGCCAGTTCTTGTCGGCGGCCACGATGAAGGCCGCCTGATCACCTTCCCAGGTTTTCTGAATGCCCTTGGAATAATTCAGATACAGTTTGCCATCGACGATCTTCCAGGCTTCCGGATCGATCTTGGCGGTGGAATTCTGCGCCACCGCATAGGCGCAATAGCCGCCGTATTTGGGCGCATATTGCTCCGGCATGGCGGTGAACTTGTCGCGGTTTCGGGCGGAGGCAAAATACCATTTCGCGCCCTGCCATTTGGTGGTGAAATCGCTGTTGCCTTCGACCGGCTTGCCCATGGTGTGGTAGGCGACGGGATCATAGCCGGCAATGGCCTTGCCCAGCCAGTTGGTATAAATCGCGTCCGCCGCGAGAGCCAGTGTGGCCGGTGCCGCGAAAAGCAGCGCCGTGGTCAGCGCCAAGGTGATTATAATCGAATGTCGAGCCAACATGTTCCATTCCCATCACTGTTGCGGGCTTTCCCCAGTACATTGGGAATATAGGTTCAAATGACCTCAACCATCGTTCAAATTTTCGCCATCAATCGGCGGCATCGCCCAGATGTTCGAAATACTGCCGGTTCGTGGCCCGCTGGTTCTCGTAGATAGAGCCGCCATGCACGGCGAGGGGATAGGGCATGCGCACGGGCACATCTTCCAGGCGCGGCACCAGGCTGCCCTGGCCCCGGATCACCCAGCGCTGGAACTCTTCATAGCCGTCCCGCAGGCCGGCCAGGGGCCAGGCATCGGTGGCGGTCATTTCCCAGATCAGCAGGCTGCGTTGCCGGTTCGAGCGGTTGGCGGTGGAGCCGTGGACACAGCGGGAATGGAAGATCACCATATCCCCCGCCTTGCCCTCCATGGGGACGGCCTGGCTGAAATCCAGCTCGGCGGTTTCCAGATCCAGGGCGCCGCAAAAGGCCCCCTCGGCATGATGGTCATAAATTGGCCCCTTGTGGGAGCCGGGCATGACGCACAAGGGTCCGTTGTCGGCGTCCATATCGTCCAGAAAGATACCGATGGTTAGAACATCGTCGTTGGTATGGGGATAAAACGCCCAATCCTGATGCCATTCAACCGGGGCGCCGTAATTGGCCGCCTTGATATTGATCTTGCCGCCGTAGAGGCGGATATCTTCCCCGATCAGCACCGCCACCGGGTCGGTCAGGGCGGGGTCGCGGGCCAGTTTCTCGAACAGGGGGAAATGCACATGCGGCGTCTTGATGCGCCGCACGCGGGGTGCGTCGGCCCGGTGACTGGCTTCCAGGTCATAGACCGCGTCATGGTCGGAAACGCCGCGCGCCTTGTCCACGATGGTCTCGATCTTGGCCCGGATGGCGCCCAGCCATTCCGCCGTTAGAACATTTCCCACATGGATATAGCCATGTTCGAAAAAAAATTCCCGGTCCGCCGCTTGCAACGCCATTCATTCAACTCCACCATGATTTCGTCGCCAATCTAGCCCAAACATCACTTTAGGTCACGTCCCATCACCGGCGATAGCCGCCTTGATCAGGGCGACCGCCTGCTCACTGTTCCATTCCGCTGGCCCGACCAGACGGCCCAGCTCGCGGCCCCGGCCATCGACCAATACGGAGGTGGGCAGACCATAGACCTTGAAGGCGCGCGTCGCCTTTGAAGATTTGTCGTTGAAGATGGCCAAATGCTTGATCTTGTATTGCCGGTAAAACTTAGCGATCACCTCCAGGCCCTGACGGTCCGATGAGATCGCCATGACGATGAACTTCGGACCGCCCAGCCGCGCCTGCAGGGCGTCCAGATCGGGCATTTCCCGCCGGCAAGGGCCGCACCAGGTGGCCCAAAAGTTGAGCAATATCACCTTACCCCTGGCCAGGGATAAATCCTGGAGCTGGCCCCGATTATCGCGAAATTTGATCACCGGCACGGGCAGCGGTTTCGGCACGGCGTTAAAATTCGCCATTGCTCCCGTTGCCAGTTGGGAAAGTTCGCCCGCGGCCGCGATTTGGCTTGTTGCCAGAGCCCAAAATATGCTCATTGTGGCGACAAATGGGATCACTGACTTGTATTTTCGTAGAGCCATGGCCTCCTCACGGGGCGGGAGTAGGAATATGACCGATGATCGGTCCGAACAGAAAGCTAACGCAGACGCCAATGCCCCCACGAACACCTTGTGGGGCGGTCGTTTTGCCACGGGTGCCTCGGATATCATGCAGCGGATCAACGCCTCGATCTTTTTCGACCGCCGTTTCTACCGCCAGGATATCGCCGGCAGCCGGGCTCATTGTAACATGCTGGCGGCACAGGGCATCTTAACAAGTGACGACGGTAACGCTATCTTGAAAGGCCTTGATCAAATCGAGGCGGAGATTTCCGGTGGCACCTTCGAATTCGACGCCGCCAAGGAGGATATCCACATGCATGTGGAGGCCCGCCTGGCGGAAATTATTGGCGAGCCGGCCGGCCGCCTGCACACCGGGCGCAGCCGAAATGACCAGGTCGCGCTGGATTTCCGCCTGTGGCTGCGGGACGAGATCGACGCCCTGGACCCGGCCCTGATGCAGCTGCAAACCGCCCTGTTGGACCAGGCCGAGGAACATGCCGATACCGTTATGCCCGGCTTCACCCACCTCCAGGCGGCCCAGCCGGTCACCTTTGGCCATCATCTGATGGCCTATGTGGAAATGCTGCATCGGGACCGGGGCCGTTTCACCGATTGTCGCGCCCGGCTGAATGAAAGCCCCCTGGGCGCCGCCGCCCTGGCCGGCACCTCGTTCCCCATCGACCGGGAGGCGACGGCGGCGGAACTTGGTTTTGCCCGGCCGTGCGCCAATTCCATGGACGCGGTATCGGCACGGGATTTCGCCATGGAATATATGGCCGCGGCCGCCATCCTGTCCGTGCATCTCTCGCGCCTGGCGGAGGAAATCGTCAACTGGTCGTCGGCGCAATTCAATTTTATCTCCCTGGGCGATGGATTCACCACCGGCTCTTCCATCATGCCGCAAAAACGCAATCCCGACGCCGCCGAACTGGTGCGCGCCAAGGCGGGCCGGGTGATCGGCGATCTGACGGCCCTGCTGGTGGTCATGAAGGGCCTGCCCATGACTTATTCCAAGGACATGCAGGAAGACAAGGAACCGGTTTTTGAAGTGGCCGATACCCTGACCCTGACCGTGCCCGCCATGACCGGCATGATCGGTGATTTGACGGCCAACAAGGCGGTCATGGCGGCCGCCGCCGGGCAAGGCTTCGCCACCGCCACGGACTTGGCGGATTGGCTGGTGCGGGAGTTGGGCCTGCCGTTCCGCCGGGCCCATCACGTCACCGGCAGCTTAGTGAAACTGGCCGAGGATCGTGGCGTCGATCTGGACGGCCTGTCCCTGGCCCATATGCAGGCCGTTGAAACCGGCATCACCGAAGCGGTCTTTGCCGTCCTGGGGGTGGAAAACTCCGTTGCCAGCCGGGTCAGTCAGGGTGGCACGGCGCCCAGCCAGGTCCGCGCCGCCATCGCCGCGGCGCGGCGTTCAATATGATTGGCCGCATGATTAGTCGCTCGGGCGCGCCCGTGACTCGCCGCCGGCTGATCGTGGGCTTGTTGTTGGCCAGTGCGGGGATCGCCATCGCTGGTTGCGGCAAAAAGGGACCCCTGAAGCGGCCCGACGGCAGTTCCGGCATGAAGGTGGGCCGCAAGACGTTGAAGAAAAAAGGGCAGTCGTAGAGATGGATCATTTTCAGTACCGCGAGGGTGTTCTGCATGCCGAGGATGTGCCCATCCCCGACATCGCGGCGGCCGTTGGCACGCCGTTTTACTGCTACTCCACCGCCACCATGACCCGCCATTACAATGTCCTGACCGGCGCCCTCGACGGCACCGGTGCCAAGGTCTGTTATGCCATCAAGGCCAATTCCAACCAGGCGGTGATCCGCACCTTGGTGGAGTTGGGCGCCGGCGTCGACGTCATATCGGGCGGTGAGTTGAAGCGCGCCCTGGCCGCCGGCGCGGCGCCCGGCGATGTGGTCTTTGCCGGGCCGGGCAAGACCAGGGATGAACTGGTCCAGGCCCTGGGCCTGGGCATTTATCAGTTCAACGTGGAAAGCGAGCCGGAATTGCGCCTGCTTAGCGCCTTGGCGGCCGGGATGGGCAGAGTGGCGCCGGTTTCCATCCGGATTAATCCGGACGTGGACGCGGGCACCCACGAAAAAATTACCACGGGGCGGAACCAGAATAAGTTCGGCATTCCCATCGGCCGGGCCATGGAAATTTTCGCGTTGGGCGCGGCTCTGCCCGGGCTGGCCATGTTGGGGGTGGCGATCCACATCGGCTCGCAAATCACCGATCTGGCACCGTTCGAGGCGGCTTTCGACAAGGCACTGGGCCTGATCGATGAATTGCGGGCCGCGGGCCATGAAATCCGCCGCTGCAATCTGGGCGGCGGCCTGGGCATCCCCTATGGCGGCGAGACACCGCCCACCCCCGCCGCCTACGGCGCCATGGTCAAGCGCCTGACCGCCAACCGCAATCTTGACCTGGTGTTGGAGCCGGGCCGCGTGCTGGTGGGCAATGCGGGCATTCTGGTGGCGCGGGTCATTCATGAGAAGCATGAAGGCCGCAGGTTTGTTATTATTGACGCCGCCATGAATGATTTGATCCGCCCCGCCATGTATGACAGCTGGCACGATATCGTGCCCGTGCTGGCGCCCGCGCCCGATGCGGTTCTGGAGGCAGCAGACGTGGTCGGCCCGATCTGCGAGACGGGCGATACCCTGGCCAAGGACCGGCACCTGGCACCCCTTGCTCCCGATGATTTGATCGCGGTGCGCAGCGCCGGGGCGTATGGTGCCGTGATGGCATCGACGTATAACAGCCGGCCCCTGGTGGCCGAGGTCATGGTCAAGGGGGATCGTTTTGCCACGATCCGCCCGCGCCAGGATATTGCTGACCTGATCGCCCTAGACCAGGCGCCGCCCTGGCAACAGACAGTTTTGGTCTAAGGTCATGCGGCCGCCCGATCAGACACATCTCCTGCATCTCGCCGCGCGGCTGGTACTGATCTGGGAAAATGCCTGGCGGGCCTTGTTGCCGCTGTTGTGCCTGGTTGGTCTGTTTCTGGCCCTGGCCCTGTTGGAACTGCCGGCGCTGCTGTCGCCGTGGCTGCATGTGGCCATGCTGGGTATCTTTATTCTGCTGGCGGCGGCGGCGGTTTGGTTCGCTGTCAGGCAATGGCGCCGGCCCGGCCATGACAAAGTTATCCGGCGCCTGGAAACCGACAGCGGTTTGCGCCACCGCCCCTTGAACACCCTGGCGGACCGCCTGACCAACGCCCATGACCATCTGGCGGCCGCCTTGTGGCGGGCCCATCTGCGCCGGACCCGGGAGACCGTGCGCGACCTGCGGGTCGGCCTGCCGCGGCCGGGTCTGCCAAAGGTTGATCCTTGGTCCCTCCGCGCACTGGTTTTTCTGTTGCTGGCGGCGGGCCTGTTTGTCGGTGGGCTGGAGGCGGAGGAACGTCTGGATCTGGCGCTCAACCCGGACTTCAGCGCCGCCGCCGGGCCGCCGGCGGAGCTTGAGGCCTGGCTGAACCCGCCTGATTATACCGGCCTGCCACCCCTCAAGCTGGACCCCAAAAGTGGCGACATTTTGCGCGTTGCCCAGGGCAGCACCATCATGGCCCGGGTGTTCGGCGGCGGGGCGGTGCCGCGGATGTTGATCGACGGCGTGGCGGCGCCGTTCAAGCGGATCGATGGGCGAAACTATGAATTGACCCGGACGATCGAGGCGGGACGGCGCCTTGGCGTTGTCTCCGGCGAACGGATGTTGGCGGAATGGCCGCTCGAAATCGTTTCCGATCAACCGCCGGTGATCGATAGCGATCAAGATCCCAGGGTGACGGCGCGCCAGGCCCTGCGTCTGTCTTA
>JAYGEA010000118.1:0-17608 GCA_046582635.1 Alphaproteobacteria bacterium | reverse complement strand
GGCCGTTCCAGGGCCACCCGGCAGGCCCTGGAACGGCCGTGGCTCCGTCGCCGTGCGTGATTTATTGCAAAGCAAAATCCCCCTGGCCCTGCCGGCAATGCTGTCGGTGCAATCATTTGGCACCATGTGCGGCTTCGCGGGCGCCGTTGTGGTGGTCCAGGTATCGGCGGACCTTGGCGTCAACTCCACCTATATTGGCCTCTACACCGCCTGTCTGTACGTTGCCGCCATGCTGTCGGGTCTGGGCGCCGGTGGCATTCTGGCCCGTTTCGGGGTCATTCGCAGTTCCCAGATTGCCTTGCTGGCGACCGGCCTGGGATTGATCCTGGCCGCCGTGGCGCCGGGATGGCCCATGGTTCTGGCCGCCGCCGCCATGATCGGGTTGGGCACCGGAATGCTGAACCCCGCCGGATCCCGCATCCTGTCCCGGCACGCGCCCTTGCGTTGGCAGCCCTTTGTGTTTTCCGTGAAACAGACTGGCACGCCCATGGGCGGCATGCTGGCCGGATTGTTACTGCCGCCATTGATCGCGCTTTACGACTGGCGCCTGGCCCTCGCCGCCCTCGCCGCCATTCCCTTGGTCACGCTGTTTGGCCTGCAACTTATTCGCAAGGGTCTGGATGATGACAGGGACCCGGGCGCCCGCATCGATCTGGCCGGCATCATTGATGCTCTGCGCCTGGTCGTTACCAGCCGGCCATTATTGACGCTGGCCATCGCGGGATACTTCTTTACCTTTGCCCAATTGGCGCTGCTGTCCTTCATTGTGGTATTTCTGGTCAAGGCCAATGGCCTGGATACAGCCGCCGCGGGCGGCGTATTCGCCATCATCCATGGTGCCGCCATACCGGCCCGTATTGCCTGGGGCGCCATGGCCGGCCGCTTCGTCAGCAGTTGGTTTCTGCTGGGCCTGATCGGCCTCATGATGTCCGCCAGCATCGTCGCCATAAGCTATTTTGACCAAACATGGCCGTTTTGGCAGACCGCCATCGTCACCGTGGCCTTGGGCGTCAGCACCAATGGCGTACTGGGCCTTCTGCTATCGGAATTCGCCCGGCTGGCGCCGCCGGATAAAGTCGGGGAGGCGACGGGGGGCGGGCAATTTTTTCTGTTCTTCGGCATCGTCAGCGGCCCGCCCCTGTTCGGCCTGGTGGTCGAACATGGCGGTGGTTACACCAATGCCTTCCACATGATCGCCGCCGTCGCCTTTGTCGCCGGTGGCTATCTGTTGTGTACCGCCGGGCGCAATCGCGACACGCTCTAAAACGCCCCGTCGTCCGGCATCATCAAGACCTCGGCGCCTGCCTCCGCGCGGCGTTTCAACGATGCGGTATCGGGCATCACGCGGCCCATGTAATAGCGGGCGGTGTTCAGTTTCATGCGGTAGAATTCTTCCTCGTCCGTGCCCGCCGCCAATTGGTCGAGCGCCACGCGCGCCATGCGGGCCCACATGAAACCGATCGCCACCGTGCCCATCATGCGCAGGAAATCGACCGAGGCCGCGCCCGCCTCCTCGTGGTTCTGAATTGCGTTCTGGGCCAGCCACATTGTTGTGCCCATGAGATCGTTCAGGCCGGATTGCAGCGGCTGGATATATGGTTCCATTTCTTCGGCGGCTTCATCACTTGATTGCGCGGTGATGAAATCCGTGATCACGCCAAACAGCGCCCGGGCCGGGCGGCCGTTATCGACCCCCATGCGCCGGCCCACCAGGTCGAGCGCCTGCACACCGTTGGCGCCCTCGTACAGTTGCGAGATGCGGGCATCGCGGACGAACTGCTCCATGCCGTGTTCGCGCACATAGCCGTGGCCGCCGAAACATTGCATGGCCATGTTGACGCATTCGAACCCCACGTCGGTGAAGTGCGCCTTGACCACGGGGGTCAGCAGATTGAACAGATCGTCGGCCCGTTGCTTGCCTTCATCGTCGCCTTCGAAACGGCCCACGGCGGCCTGATGGGTCAGCCACATCAACAAAGCACGGGCACCTTCGTTGAAGGCACGCATCTGCAACAGCATGCGGCGCACATCAGGGTGCACCACGATGGGGTCGGCCGGCTGGTCGGGATATTTGGCGCCGCCCAGGGCCCGGCCCGCCGTGCGTTCCCGGGTATAGGCGGCGGCGTTCTGGTAGGCCACTTCCGAAAGGGCGACGCCCTGATAGGCGACGCCGATACGGGCGCCGTTCATCATCTGGAACATGCCCGCCATGCCGGCGCCGGAACTGCGTTTCTTGGGCTTGCCATCGTCGCCGATCACTTCCGGTTCCGGCTTCTTGCCCAGGCGATGGCCGATGGCGCCTTCATAATGCAGCACGGCGGTGGCGGAACCCTTGATGCCCATTTTGTGTTCGATGCTGCCGCAGACCACGTTGTTGCCCTGGCCCAGGGTGCCGTCGTCGTTGACCGTGACCTTCGGCACCAGGAACAGCGAGACGCCGCGCAGGCCCTCGCCCTCGCCCTCCACCTTGGCCAGGACCAGATGCACGATATTCTCGGTCATGTCGTGATCGCCGCCCGTTATGAAGATTTTCGTCCCCGTGATGGCATAGGTGCCGTCATCCTGTTCCACCGCCTTGGTGCGCATCAGTTTCAGATCGGTGCCGCAATGGGGCTCGGTCAGGTTCATTGTGCCGGTCCACTCGCCGGACATCATCCTGGGCACGTAAAGCTGCTTCAGATGCTCCGGCGCGATGGACATCAGGACACTGGCCGCCCCGCCCGACAGCCCCACATAGGTGGACAGCGACAGGTTCGAGGACATGCCCATTTCGCTGATCGCCAGGCCCAAGACGCCCGGCAGCCCCTGGCCGCCCCATTTCGGTGATGTGGTGATGGCGTTCCAGCCGCCTTCGTAATAGGCCTCGAAGGCCTCCTTGAAGCCGGAAGGCGTACGCACCTTGCCGTTTTCAAATCGGCAGCCTTCCTCGTCGCCAATCTGGTTCAGGGGGGCCCAGATTTCCTCGGTGATCTTGGCGCCGCCGTCCAGCACGGCATCCACCAGATCGGCGCTGACATCGCCATAGCCGGGAATATCCGTGCAATCCGTAATCGCCAATAATTCGTTCAGGACAAAGCGGATTTCCCGGACGGGTGCGTTATAGGTGGGCATGAGATCGGCTCCAAATAAAAGTAATCCAGTTCAACGTTTGGCGGCCCAGTCGGCAACCGCATCCGCCAGCTGTTCGAAGTCCGACATCTGGCAGTAGACCTGCCCCGCCAGCCGGGCCCACAGGCGGCCCGCGCGGGCAATGATGGGAACTTCGATATAGTGTTTGTACATCAAATGGTCGCGCAAGGCTTCCGCTTCGTCCAAGGTGGCGGCCAGATTTTCCGGCAGCGGTGCCAGCCCCATGGCCGAGATCATCGGCCCCGGCGCACCCATCCGGCCATCGAAACGGTCCGCCAGCAGCCCCGCCGCATCGACGGCCAGGGCGTGGTTATAGGCCGGGACCGACCCGCCGCCAATCTTCTGGAGGAAATCGAAAGCCGCCGGCACACTGAGAAAAGGCGAGGGATCGCGGGTGCCGGTCCAATCGAATTCCGCCGTGAAACCTTCGTCCAGGCGCCACGAGATGACCGCCGGGTGCAATTCCTGCTGCACCCGCGGATCGGCCCACAGCACGCCGCACCCCCGCGGGGCGAACAGCCATTTGTGCAGATTGGCGCTGTACCATTCCGCGCCTTGGCTGGGAATATCCAGATCAACCGTGCCCGGCGCATGGGCGCCATCGACCAGCACCCGGGCGCCCGCGTCGTGGCACAAGGCAACCAATCGCCGCAGGGGCAGCAGGATCCCGGTCTCGGAGGTGACGTGATCGAGTATGACCAGGCGGGTATCCGGGCTCAAACCGCTCTCAAGGGCGCTGGCGGCTGCATCGTCATCGGCAATGGGAAAGGGTATTTGTACGCTGACCAAAGTCGCACCCGCCTTCTCGCAGGCATACCGCGCCGCGTTCGCGACGGCGCCATAGGTATGGTCCGTCACCAGGATCTCGTCGCCCGGGGCCAATTCGATGGAGCGCAGAACGGCGTTGATCCCCGTGGTGGCGTTATCGGTGAAGACATAGTCATCGCCCTGGCCGCCAAGCTGGGCCGCCACGCGGTCGGCGGCGGCACGCAAGGCCGGCTTCAATTCCCGCCGCATATATCGGGCCGGGTGCGCCTCGATCCGCTGTTTGATTTCCCATTGCGCCGCCAGAACCTCCCCAGGCGTGACGCCCACGGTGCCGTGGTTCAGATAAAGGGCGCCGTCCTCCAACGGCCACAGGGCGCGCATGCCATGGCCATAATTGAACTCAACCAACGCGACGGTCCCGGCCGGCCCAATGGGTCTCGCGCAATGCCTTCTTGTCCGGTTTACCCGGCTTGCCCAAGGGTGTGAGATGCGGATTGGGCACGGAGCAATCTCCCTCAGGTAACGCTCAGGCTGGCCCGGCCCAGGCCATCGACTTCCGTCACCATTGTGTCGCCGGGCTGCAGCCATTTGGTGGCGACGATGGACCCGGTCAGCACCACATCGCCCTGGCGCAGCATGGTGCCCCGCTGGTTCAGATTGTTGGCCAGCCAGGCTAGGGGCACCAGCGGATGGCCCAGCACATCCCCGCCCACGCCGTGCCCCACCTCCTCGCCATTGATCAGCATGCGGGCGGCCAGCGCGGCCAGATCCAGGTTTTGCCAGTCCGTGACCGCATCGCCCAGGACGCAGCCGGCATTGAAGGAATTGTCGGCGATCAACAGCGGCGCATCGATCAGGCTGTAATCAATGGCCCGGTCCTCGACGATCTCGATGGCCGCCATGCAGGCCGCCACCGCGGCGCGGATATTGTCTTGGTCATAGGGCCCATCCGCTGATGGCAGATCACAGGCCAGGCGCACGGCAATCTCGGACTCCACGCCGATGTTGACGAATGATCCATGGGGCAGGCTGGCGGTGCCATGATGCACCCGGCTGGCGAAGATCGCCCCCTCGCAGGGTTGCGAGACGCCGACCAGTTCCTGCATCACTTTCGAGGTCAGGGCGACTTTCCATCCCGCAATGGCGCCGGCGCCGGCTTCAATCCACAGGGTCTGCAAGCGGTCCTGCACCTGGTAGGCGGTAGCCACGTCCGCCGGGGCGATATCATTTGGCAGGGGCGCGCCCTTGTCACCGGCTTGCGCCGCCTGAAACAGATGCCGCGCGGCGGCATCGATAAGATCATTTGCCATGCCCGCCTACCTTAGTGCCGCGAACGCGGCGGTGAAGCCGGCAAGGGAAACCGGCACCGTGATCCGCCGCTGCTGGCTGTCGTGAAAGGCCAATTTTGCCATTCGCCCGACCCTTAGTTTTTTCAACAATTCGCCGATCAGGGCCATGCGGGTATGGCAGCCGTTGGGCAGGCAGATTTCCACGGGGATTTTCAAGGTCTCCCCATCATCGATTTGCAACAACAGTCCCGTGGGCAGATAGACGCCCAGGGGCAGGGTGAGAAATACCATGGCCGGTTTTTCCGGATCCGGGTAGCGCACGCCAATGCGCAGCACATCTCGCTTTTCCTTGGCGCTTTTGGCGATCTGCATGATGAAGCAGCGTTCCGGCGCGTCGTCGTCCTCTTTCTCGCAGCGCAGGCGCCAGTCCTGGAAGTCTTTTTCCCGTGCCGATTTCGCCCAGGCCGCCGTCATATGGCCCAGGCAAAACAGCAGCACCGTAAGGGCGGCAACAAATCGGACGGGGCGAGACATGGTCATATCCTGTTCTGGCGCATCGATGGCTATGGCGAAATGTAGCCGCTTTGCGGCTTTCGTCCAAGGCGGTCACTTGCCATACTGACGCAAATTTTTCTCGGGGAAAAAACACCATGACCACCATTTCATTATCCGCCGAAAATACCCTGCCCGAAGACGGCCTGCGGGGCGGCAGTTTCGTCGGCCGGGTCTGGCTGCCGGGCGCGGACGGCGGCCCGACGCCGGTGCTGGTCGCCGATGATGGCGTGTTCGATCTGTCCGGCGTGGCGCCCACCTTGGCCGGTCTGCTGGCCTTGGACAACCCAGGCGATGCCGCCCGGGCCGGCAATGGGGAACGATTGGGCGATGTGGGGGCGATGATCGCCAACAGCGCCCACAACGTCCACGGGGATAGCGACGACGGGCGGCCCTATTTTCTGGCGCCGTCCGACCTGCAAGCCTTGAAAGCCTGCGGCGTTACTTTTGTCCGCTCCATGCTGGAGCGGGTGATCGAGGAACAGGCCAAGGGTGACCCGGTACAAGCGGCGGAAATCAGGAACGCCATCGGGGCTGAGATCGGCGCTTCCCTGGCCGACGTGGTGCCCGGCTCCGATGAAGCGGCGCGGATCAAGGGGGTTCTGACCGAACGGGGGCTATGGTCGCAATATCTGGAAGTGGGCATCGGCCCGGATGCGGAGATCTTTACCAAATCCCAACCCATGGCGGCGGTTGGTATCGGCGCCGAGATCGGCATTCACCCCAATTCGACTTGGAGCAACCCGGAGCCTGAAGTCGTGCTGGCCATCGCGCCGTCGGGAAATATTGTCGGTGTCACCCTTGGCAACGATGTCAACTTGCGGGATTTCGAGGGGCGCAGCGCCCTGTTGTTGGGCAAGGCCAAGGATAACCGCGCCTCCTGCGCCGTCGGGCCCTTTATCCGCCTGTTCGACGATGCTTTCAATCTGGACCATGTGCGGGACATGCATATCAGCCTGTCGGTCACGGGCACGGATGGTTTCGCCTTGCAGGGGACCTCGTCCCTGGCCGAGATCAGCCGCGACCTGGGCGATCTGGCGGCTTATGCGCGGGGCCCCCACAATCATTTTCCCGACGGTCTGTTGTTGTTCACCGGCACCATGTTTGCCCCGACCGAGGATCGCGATGCGCCGGGCCAGGGCTTTACCCATCACCTGGGCGATATTGTCACCATCGCCAATCCCCTGCTGGGCAGCCTGACCAACCAGGTCAACCATACGGACAAAATCCCCCAGTGGACTTTTGGTATCGGCGCCCTGATGGCAAATCTGGCCGGGCGCGGATTGTTATGAATGCTGAAGTCCTGAAGCAAGACACCCTGAAGCAATTGGCCGGTATTTCGACCGCCACCGTCACCATGCAGTTGCTGAAACGGGGCCTGCGCAACTGTTTCATTGTCGGTGCCCGGCCCCTGAGCCCCGGGAACAGCCATTTCGTGGCGCCGGCCTATACCTTGCGTTTTATCCCCATGCGCGAGGATTTGAGCCGGGTCGAGGTTTTGGGCGACCTGGACTATCCCCCGCGCAAGGCGATCGAGGACATTCCGCCCGGCATGGCCCTGGTAATCGATGCCCGCGGCGAACCCGGCGCCGGCGTTATCGGCGATATCCTGACCGCCCGCTTGCGGGAACGCGGGGTGGCGGCGGTGGTTAGCGACGGCCCCGTGCGTGATGGCGTTGCGGTCGCCGCCGGGGCATTGCCAGTATTTTGTCCCGGTCATGCGGCACCCGCCAGCCTGCATGTGCATTTTGGCGCCGATCTGCAATGCCCCATCGCCTGCGGCGGCGTTGCCGTCATACCCGGTGATATTCTGGTCGGCGACGATGACGGCGTTGTCGTGATCCCCGCCGCCATGGCCCAGGCCGTTGCCCAGGACGGCGCCGAACAGGAACGCCTGGAAGGGTTCCTGAAATCCCGGGTCGAAGCGGGCCACCCAACGATTGGCACCTATCCGCCCAATGAAGAGACCTTGCAGGCCTATGCAGACTGGAAACGCGACTTGTGCATTTAACTATCGTAAAGCGCCGAATTCGATCGTTCCAGGCGCTGGACCAATGGCTCTCGACCTTTCGGTGTCAGGCGGGCATTGTGATGCATGTTCATTCGGTTCTCTCCTTGAAGCCGCTGTCTTGGTAAACGTCGGCGTTTCAGAAATGATCCCATGAGCAACTTCGTGAGACCTCACATCCAGGTGCCCCATGACATTGAAAACCATTACCGCCGGCGTCCTGGACGTGGCCTACGAAGAGAGCGGGCCACCGATGGGTCAACCGGTCATTCTGATGCATGGCTTTCCTTACGATATCCGGGCCTATGACGACGTTGCCCCAGCGCTGGCGGCGGCGGGTTGCCGGGTCATCGTGCCCTATCTGCGCGGCTATGGCCCGACGAAGTTCCTTTCGCCCGAAACCCCGCGGTCGGGCGAACAGGCGGTGCTGGGCGATGACCTCCGCGCCTTGATGGATGCCCTGGAGATCAGCCAAGCGGTACTGGGCGGCTATGACTGGGGCGGGCGGGCGGCCTGTATTGTCGCCACCCTGTGGCCCGAGCGGGTCAAGGGGCTGGTCAGCTGCAACGGCTACAACATCCAGAATATCGCCAATTCCGCCCGCCCGGCGGCGCCCGAAACGGAACACAGGTTCTGGTATCAATATTATTTTCACGGCGAACGGGGCCGCGCCGGCCTGACGGCCAACCGCCATGCCTATTGCAAACTACTGTGGCGGCTGTGGTCGCCGAATTGGCGGTTTGATGACGCCACCTATGACCGCACCGCGGCGTCCTTCGAGAACCCCGATTTCGTCCATGTGGTGATCCATTCCTACCGCCACCGCTATGCCCTGGCCGACGGCGATCCGCGCGTCGCGGAGATCGAGGCCCGATTGGCGGCGCGCGCCCTCATTTCCGTGCCCACCGTGACCATGGACGGCGACGGTGACGGCGTCATGGACGAACGGGGCTGCGAAGGCCATGAACGTTTCTTCACCGGGCCCTACCGGCGCGAAGTCATTCCATCGGTCGGCCACAACCTGCCACAAGAGGCACCGGAAGCGTTCGCCACGGCTGTGTTGTCGTTGATTTAGCCCATTAATCGCCGGCAAGCCTCGGCAACGAAGGCTGAACGGCTGTAGCCTTGAGCTCTGGCATGAGCATCAACTTTACGTAACAGATTGTTATCCATGGTCATGGTTACGCGCACGGCCTTTCCCTTAGCCGGAATACGCACGGCGGCGACCATGGCGAACTCGTCTGGGCCGCGATCCAGGCTGGCAAAGGCTTGTTCGGTATCTGAGGGACCGGGGATGTCGTCGCCATCCTCCAACATGCCGTCGATGTGGAATCGCAAGGCCTCATGGGCGTTGGCAAGGGCGTCTTCGACGGTGTCGCCGGCGGAAATACAGCCCGGGAAATCTGGAAAATCAACGCCGTAGCAGGTGCCCTCTTCCTTGCGGATGAATGCGGGATATGTGGTCATGTCTTTGTCCCTTGGCTGGCGCCGGGCTATTTGAGCCCGGCTTTCTTGAGGATGGAGTTGGCCGTTTTGATTGGCATGTCCTTTTTTGGGTGAGGGATTGTAGCCCGACCGGGCTTTGTCGGATGTTTGAACTGGTGGTGTGAACCACGTGTTTTAACGTGGCGCCAGCCATCGGCTTCCAGCATCCTGATCAACTCCCGACTGGAATAGCGAGGCGGCATTTCAAATCAAATTATATGCATAATATTCATATAAACCCAACAAATTACAACGTCATTATGCATTTTATACATACTATCCCGCCGCATCCGCCAAAATCATCTCCGCGCCTTTCTCGGCGATCATGACGGTGGGCGCATGGGTGTTGCCTGAAACCAATGTAGGCATGATGGACGCATCGATCACCCGCAACCCGTCCAGGCCACGTACCCGCAGGTGATCGTCAACCACGGCCATTTGATCGTTGTCGGGGCCCATGCGGCAGGTGCCGATGGGGTGATAAACGGTGGAGCCGGTGGCCCGCGCGTAGGCCAATAGCTCATCGTCGGTCTGGATATCCTTGCCGGGCTGTATCTCAAATTCCACATACGCGCTCAGGGCCGGCTGGGCGGCGATATCCCGGGCGATGCGCAGACCCGCAATAAGGGCGGCGCGGTCGATCTCGTCGGCCAGAAAGTTCGGGCGGATGGCCGGCTCGCTGCCCGGCTGGCTGTCGCGGATATGGATCGAGCCGCGGCTTTCCGGGCGCAACTGGCAGGCCGCCAGGGTCATGCCGGGCTCGGCGTCCAGAAGCCGGGTCTTGCCGCCGGAATGAGAGGCATGGGCGCCATGAAACTGCAAATCCGGGGTGGCCAGTTCCGGCCGGCTGCGGACAAAGCCATGCACAATGCCGGCGGTGTAGGTCAGCATGCCGCGCCGGGCGATACCGTATTTGATCGCCTCCACCACGAGGCGCCAGCCCCGGCTCTGCTCGTTCAGGGTGCGGGCGCCCCGGACCCGCCAGTTGACCCGGCTCATATAATGATCGCGGTAGTTTTCGCCCACCCCGGGCAGCTCGTGGCGTACCTCGATCCCAAGGTCCCGCAGCACGTCCCCACGGCCGATGCCGGACAGCTCCAGCAGTTGCGGTGATTGCACCGCCCCGGCGCTCAAAATCACTTCGCGGCTGGCGCGGGCCTGGCGGGTTTCCCCGCCCACCTTGTACTCCACGCCGACCACCCGCTTGCCGTCCAGCAACAGGCGGGCGGCGACGGCATTGGTTTCCACCAGCAGATTAGCCCGGTGCGAGGCGGGATTGAGGAAGGCGCGCGCCGTGCTGTGCCGGCGGCCATGGCGCTGGGTAACCTGATAATAGCCGAAGCCATCCTGTTTCTCGCCGTTGTAATCGGGGTTAATGCCGTGGCCGGCCTGCCCGCCGGCTTCGATCATGGCATCCAGCAGTTTGTTGTTCTCGCGCATGTCGGCGACATTCATGGGACCGTCGCCGCCGCGCAAATCATTGCTGCCGCGCTCGAACTTTTCGGATTTCTTGAAGTAGGGCAGCACCTGATCGTATGACCAGCCCCGATTGCCCATCTGCGCCCAGGTATCGTAGTCCTGGGCCTGGCCGCGCACATAAAGCATGCCATTGATGGAGGATGAACCGCCCAGAACCTTGCCCCGCGGAATGGGGATCTTGCGGTTGTCCGTGGCCGCCTCGGGCTCGGTCTCGAAACACCAATTGACGGATCGATCGTTCAGGGTGCGGGTGAAGCCGACGGGCACATGGATCCAGATATTGCGGTCCGGGCCGCCCGCCTCCAGCAACAGGGTCTTGGACAATGCGGGCACCGTCAGGCGGTTGGCCAGGACACAGCCGGCCGAACCGGCACCGATGACGATATAGTCGAATTCTTGCACGGCAATGCCTCCTCTTGGTTTTGCCCCTATTCTAGCGCTATCCTGTGCCTGGGATGAAGCCATGACTAAACAGAGAAACTATTACCGCGATCCAGCCCTGATTATCGTCGATATGCAGAACGATTTCGTGCGCCGGGAAGGTCCCTTGCGGGTGCCCGACGCGCTGGGCACCGTGCCGGCGCAGCTGGATCTGATCGCCGCCTTCCGTGCCGCCGCCCGGCCGGTGATCTATACCAAGTTCCTCTCCCGCCAGACGCCGAACCTGGCCTGGATCTGGTCGCCGGAATGCGCCCCGCCCGTGAAATGCTGTTGGCGGGGGCACCGCCGCTATTATGCGGAGGTGAATGAGGAACTGGATTGCACGGCGGTGATTGGCGAACTGGCACCGGGTCCCGATGATCTGATCATCGAAAAATATGGCTACGGCGCCTTTCACGGCACCGACCTAAACGAAGAACTGGCCGTGATGGGGGTTGGGTCCCTGGTCATTACCGGCACGGTGAGCCAAATCTGTGTCGAGGAAACTGCACGCGAGGCCTACCATCACGGTTACCCCACAACGGTTGTTTCGAATGCGGTATCATCATTCGATGCTGAATTACATGCCGCCATGCTGCGCAATTTCGCCATGAAGTTCGGTTGGGTGGAAACCAGTGCCCAGGTTGTCGCGGCTTTGTCTGGCAACTGATTTGGAGGAAACCGCCGCTATTCTTTCGGGACGGGGGTGGCCGGTCGTGTTGGTGCATGGCATGGGCCTGAACCTGAACATGTGGCAAGGACAACTGGCGCCGTTGGAGGCGGAATTCACGGTGGTGCGCTACGACCTGTTGGGCCACGGCGACAGTGCGGCCCGGCCGGGCGCCTATGTGATGGCTGATTTTGTCACTCAGCTATCCCAATTGTTGGACCATAGGGGCATTGACCGCTGTCATCTGGTCGGATTCTCACTGGGCGGTTTGATCGTGCAGGCCTTCACGCTTGCCCATCCCCGCAGGATCGACCGCCTGGCGGTGTTGAATGCGGGTTTTGACCGCGGCGAAGAGGAACGGGCCGGGATGCTTGCTCGGCTTCGGATCGCGGAGGAGCAGGGCCATGGCGCTACGGTCGAGACGGCCCTGGCGCGTTGGTTCACCCCGGATTTCGCCGCCGAGCGTCCCGACGTGATCGAACAGGTCCGGGCTTGGATGCATGCCAATGACCCTGATGTATATCCCGAGATCTACCGCGTGCTGGCATTCGGGGACCGTGAACTGTCGGTCAAAGTCTCCGCCATCCGGTCCCCGACCCTTGTGCTGACCTGCCAATACGATAGCGGCAGTCCGCCGGATATGGCCGAGGCCATGGCCCGGGTGATCCCGAACGCCCAACTGGCTGTTGCGCCCGGTTTGAAGCATATGGGCTTGCTGGAAGACCCCGGCGCCATCAATAAAATTCTGCTGCCGTTTCTGACCGGCTGAACCTCTTTTGGTGGCTGGCGCGGGGACGGCTGCATGGCTATATTGCCCCCAAGCTAATCAGACCACGGATAAATCAAACGCTCTACGAAATGCGAGGAGATCCCCATGAGAGAAGCCGTCATTGTTTCCACCGCCCGCACCCCGATCGGCAAAGCCTTTCGCGGCGCCTTCAACTACTCCGAAGGCCCGGCCATGGCCGGCCACGCCATTCAGCATGCGGTTGCCCGCGCCGGCATTGATCCTGGCGAGGTTGACGACGTGATCATCGGCTGCGCCATGCAGCAGGGCACCACGGGCAGCAACACGGCGCGGCAAAGCCTGCTGGCCGCTGGCCTGCCGGTGGAAGTCAGCGGCATGACCCTAGACCGGCAGTGTTCGTCGGGCATGATGGCCATCGCCACGGCGGCCAAACAGGTGATTGGCGACAACATGCCGATCTGCATAGGCGGCGGCGTCGAGTCCATCTCCATGGTGCAGAACGGCAACATGAACGTGCATGCCAATACCTCCGTGACCGACAAGGCCAAGGATATCTACATGGCCATGCTGAACACCGCGGAAACCGTGGCCGAGCGCTATGGCGTCAGCCGCGATGCCATGGACGCCTATGGCCTGCAAAGTCAGATGCGCACGGCGGCGGCGCAAGAGGCGGGCAAGTTCGATGATGAAATCGTCGCCATGACGACCATCAAGCAGATCGCCAACAAGGAAACCGGCGCGGTGCTGGAAGAAGAAGTCACCTTGGCCAAGGACGAGGGCAACCGCCCCTCCACCAATCTGGACGGGCTGGTCGGTCTGAAGCCGGTGTTCGAGGGCGGCACCATCACGGCCGGCAATGCCTCGCAGCTATCGGACGGCGCCTCGGCCGCCGTGGTGATGGATGCGAAGCTGGCCGAGCAACGCAATATCCAGCCCCTGGGCATCTACCGCGGTCTGGCCGTGGCCGGTTGCGAGCCCGATGAAATGGGCATTGGGCCTGTGTTCGCGGTGCCGAAGCTGCTGGAACGCAACGGCCTGACCGTCGACGACGTCGGTCTGTGGGAGCTGAATGAAGCCTTCGCCGTGCAGGTAATCTACTGCCGCGACCGCCTCGGCATTCCGGACGAGAACCTGAATGTTAACGGCGGCGCCGTCTCCATCGGCCATCCCTATGGCATGAGTGGAGCCCGCATGGTTGGCCACGCCCTGATCGAAGGCAAGCGCCGCGGCGTCAAGTATGTGGTCTGCACCATGTGCATCGGTGGCGGCATGGGTGCCGCCGGCCTGTTCGAAGTCGCTTAGGGAAAAACGGCCTGGGGCGCCCCGGTTTAGGGGCGTCCCGCGCGGTTGGGAGGCATGCAATGACAACGCCTGGAAGCATTCTTTCCGAAGGGCAACAGGCGCAATTCTGGCGCGACGGCTATGTGACTGTCGAGGGCGCCGTTGATGCGGAAACCCTGGCCCTCCTGCGCCAGCAGATGGACGATTGGGCGGCGGAAAGCCGGGGCCATGGGGAACCCTATTCAGAACCATCCAGCCCACCAACGGTGGATGGCCGGCCGCGTTTTGATCTGGAGGAAAACCATTCTCCCGAACGCCCGGCCCTGCGGCGGATCAACAACCCGGCTGAAATTTCCGATGTGTTTCATGCCGTCATGACCGATGCGCCCATGGTCGACATGGTGGCCGACCTGATCGGCCCGGATGTGAAGTACCATCACTGCAAGATCAATTCGAAACTGCCCGGCAGCCAAATGGTGGTGCATTATCACCAGGACTTCCCCTACACGCCGCACACCAACGATGATGTCATCACGGCGTTATTGCTGCTGGACGACGTGGACGAGGGCAACGGCTGCCTGATGGTGGTGCCCGGCACCCACAAGGGCTCCATCAACAGCCTGTTTCAGGACGGCGTCTTTACCGGCAAGGTCAATCCGGCCCTGGAGCAGGATTACCTGGCCCGCCAGGTCCCCATCGAGGGCAAGGCCGGCGCGGTCTGCCTGATGCATACCCGCCTCGCCCATGGCAGCGAACCCAATCCATCCAACAGCCGCCGCCGGGCCATTTATCTCTGTGTCTACAGCGCGGCGGACGCCATCCCCATCGCCCGCAATCCCATGCCGTCGAAACTTGAAGGCACCATCGTACGCGGCCAGGCCAGCGCCACGGCACGCATGATCCCGTTGCAGGTGGAATTGCCGCAACAGCCCAAGTCGGCCTCGTTCTTCACGGTGATCGGACAGAAATCCGCCAGTCAAGGGGATTAGAGCATGTCCAGTTTGACTGGACCCGCCGAGCCGGCCCGGCCACCCACGGAATCATAATTGATGGGTGGCCGGGTAGGGGAGCGGGCCGGCTCGGACCAAACTTGAAACGCTCTACAGCTTCTCGAATACCTGCGTGCGGGCGGTGATCTTGTCGGTGAACTGGTACCAGCCCCGCATCTCGATGAATTCGGGCGTCTCCAAGGCCTCCGGTCCGCTGAGTTCGTAGACCGCCATGTAGGTTTTGGCCGCCGAGGTGGATTTGCCGCCGTCCTTGGTCAGGCTGGCATCACCAACGGAAACATAACGGCTGCCCGCTAGAACGCCGGGGCAGGCCAGGGCGTCGGGCAGATGGTCTTCGTCATACCATTTGTTCCAGGCGGCCTCGACCGCGGGGTTAATCTCGGCGCTAACGATCAACAGGTAACGTGGCGGACCAGGCATTTGAATGCTCCCAATACGTAGTAACAGTGATAGAGCCCCCTATAGACGCTTTACGAGAGCCTTCGTAAAGCCTCTATGGATTGGGCAAATTGGCGTCCAGCCAGTCGGTGCAAGCTTCGGCCACGTCGCGCCAGCCGTCTTCCAGCAGCAGCATGTGACCCCTATCGGGGAAATCCAGATAGGTCGCCTGGTCGCGGTATTTGTCGGCGATCTTTTGCACCGTGGCGGTGGAGATGGCCCGGTCCCGGCCGCCGGCGATGACCAGCAAGGGGCATTCAATGTTGACGGCGTTGACATAAGACGCGCGATCCAGGTCGAACATCCAGAACAGGCATTCAAACAGGGCGCGGCCGGATTCGGGCACGAATTGGGCGAAGACCGCCCGCTGGCGCTCGGGGGCGAGGCGGTTGAGGGAATTTTGCGCCGCGACTTCGAACACCGAGGCAATGGTCTGCTCCCAGATCGAACCAAGTGACATCAGGCCCATGGCGGCGGCAATTTCGTTTTCCGATGCCGGCAGCATGCCCCACGGTGGCACCGGCGTCAGCAGGATGGCCGCCCGGGCCAGGCCCTTGGCCGCCAGCAATTGGGCCAGCAGGCCGCCCATGGAATGACCCATGATCACGGGTCGTTCGGGCAGGTCCTCGATGAACCGGCTCAGATCGGCGAGATAGTCCGCCAGACCTGTCTGCGCCAGACGCGGGTTGGGCGGCTGGTCCGGTCCGGGGTCATGATAACGCAGGCCGGGCGTCTCGACCCGCCAGCCGGCGGCTTCGAAATGGCCGCGAAATTCGTTGAAAACCCATGGTCCGGAGCAGGCCCCCGGCACCATCACAATCGTGCCGCCTACAATCGCGTCTTTGCCGGGGCCGCCGCTCATGTCAGGTGTTGAAATGCGTCCACCACCTGGGCGTAGTTGTCCCGCTTGAAATCCACCGCCACATCCACCAGGGTCGCCATGGGGGTCCATTTCCAAGCGTCGAATTCCGGTTCCGCCGTGGCCAGATTAATATCGCCGTCGGTGCCCAAAAAGCGCATGGCGAACCATTTCTGGGTCTGCCCGCGAAAGCGCCCCCGCCAGACCTTGTCAGCCAGCTCCCGGGGCAAATCGTAGGGGATCCAATCCTCGGTCTCGGCAATGATCTCGGCCCGGTTGGTGCCGATCTCCTCCTCCAGCTCCCGCAGGGCGGCCTGGCGCGGGGTTTCATCCTGCTCCACCCCGCCTTGGGGCATCTGCCAGGCCTCGACCACCTGATCTATGCGCTGGGCGACGAAGACCAGGCCATGATCATTGATCAGCATGATGCCGACACAGGGCCGATAGGGACGTTCGGAAAAAGGTATCAACATGGTCTTAGCGGATGGCCTTTCCATGGCTGGTCAGGGCGGAAATAGGCACCAGGTCATAGCCCCGGTCGCCCATAGCGCGGGTCCATTGCGCCAGCCGCTCTATGGTGACGGGATAGGGAAAGCCGATGCCCACGGACCCGCCCGAGGCCGAAGCCAGGCGTTCCAGCTCCAACAACCTTGCGTCTATGGCGGCGCGGGAGGCGGTGGTGTCGACCACCCGGTCGGAGGCGGCCACGTACAGGCCGATCTGCCCGGCGATATCCACCGCGACGGACGCGGAAGAGGCACGGGAGTCCAGAAACATCAGACCCCGCCCGCGCATGACCTCCAGCATTGGCGCCAGATGGGATTTTGCGGAGGTGAACCGCCCGCCCATGAAATTGACCACCCCCACATAACCGGTGAACCGCCCCAACAGCCAATCCAGGCGCTTCAGGTTGCGGTTGATGGTCAGACTTGTCAGCAGGGTGTGGGGGCCGGGATCGTTGGTGGGGTAATCCATGGGCTCCATGGGCACCTGCAGCAAGACCTCGTGACCGGCGGCGCGGGCCTGGTTGACGTGGTCCTGCAGGGTCCGGCCATAGGGCGCAAAAGCCAAGGTTACGCCACCGGGCAATTGCTGTATGGCGGCCAGGGTCGTGGCCTGGGACATGCCCAGGCTGCCGACCACCAGGGCGATGCGGGGCCGGCCGGTAGATTTGTAGGGCCGGGCATAGACCTGCAGGGGCGTGCGGCCATCGGCGGCGACCACCGGCAGGGGGCCATCGTCGGTGGCTTTGACCAAGGCCGGATCGGGTGCCGGACGCAGACCGCCGGACCGGGTGAAGGAACCGCGCGGACCCGCCAGCTTGGCCGCGGCCTTGGGCGCTGGGTCGGCGGCATGTTTGTCGCCCTGTTTGTCTGGATGTTTGTCTGGATGTTTGTCTGGATGTTTGTCTGGATGTTTGTCTGGATGTTTGTCTGGATGTTTGTCTGGATGTTTGTCTGGATGTTGGTCCG
>JAYGEA010000103.1:0-3262 GCA_046582635.1 Alphaproteobacteria bacterium | reverse complement strand
AGGAAAACAGACATCCTTCCGCTTTAACGCCGAACGGGAACCAGGGCAAGTTGGTTTGCCATAAAATAGCCGCAATCAGGTCTTGGCCATGCCTCATTATCCCATCAGTCTGACAATGTGAGCGGGCGGAATAGGGAGTTTCATCATGATCCTTGGCGATCTTGATCTGGATTGGGCCGAACAGGACCCGGACTATCTGGCCCGGGTCAAGGCGTTCCTGCAATCCACCGCAAAATCGGATAATTCGATTCCGGGCCACCTCCTTGCCCCAGATAGCCACCCGGCCGAACTTGGTCTAAAATAGCATCTCTAGACGGCCGTTTATGGTCAGTTTAAGGAGGTGCAAGATGGTCCTGGAAGTGAAGCCGCTGGATGAACCTCTGGGCGCGGTCGTGCATGGCTGGGATCCCCATGCGGCGCTCCCGGCCCGGGACGTGAACATCATTCGCGGTGGTTTGCGGGCGCATGCGGTGCTGGTGTTTCGCGGCCACGGGCAGCCGACCGACGATCAGTTGGTGGGTTTCGCCGAAACCTTCGGCGATCTGGTCAAGGGCTCGGAATGGTTCGGCGATATCGCCCCGAAACCGGAAATCCTCCGGGTCAATAATCTGCTTGACGATGACGGCGTGGCCCAGGGGACGGGTGCCTCCGACAGCCTGGAATGGCATTCCGATTATTCCTATGTGCATACCGTGGGCAAGGAGAGTTTTCTCGAAGCCGTGGAAGTCCCCAGCATCAAACCGCCCAAAACCTATTTTTGCAGCCAATACGATGCCTTCGATCGATTGCCCGCTGCCCTGGCCGAAAAATTGCGCGGCCTGAAGGCGCACCATTCCATCACCAACTATGCCGCGGGCGGCAAACGGGCGCCCCATGACGGCGACCGGACTGGCGATGACTTCCGCGATGATTTCCAGGCCAAGCGGGCGCGAAATCGTGATCTGGGTATTGCGCGGCCTGATATTCCGGAAGCCGAACATCCGGTCATATTGCAGCATCCCGATACGGGCCGGGACATCCTTTACGTCAGCCGGGGCATAACCCGCCGTATCGTCGGCATGGCGAAGGATGAAAGCGATGATTTGCTGAAAGAGCTGGCGGCGTATTCGACGCCGCCTGAATGTGTGTACGGCCATGAATGGCGGGTCGGCGATATGATCATGTTCGATACCCTGGGCACGCTGCACCGCCGGGATGCCTGGGACCCTTCGGAACGCCGGGTGATGCGGCAGATGAGCACTCTGTGGACGCCGCCCGCAAGCGCCGGTGCGACGCCGTAATGTCTATTGTATTTTACGATCTGATGGGCCGGGACGGCCGCAATTTCAGCCCCTATTGCTGGCGTACCCGTCTTGCCCTGGCCCATAAAGGCCTCGCGATCGAGCATCGTGGCACGCCCTTCACGGCCATTCGGGATGTCGGCGACGGTGGTTTCAAGACCGTGCCGATCATTGAGGACGACGGGCAAATGATGGCGGAATCCTTCGCCATTGCGCAATATCTCGAGGGAAAGTATCCCGACGCGCCGTCCCTGTTCGGCGGGGCGGCGGGGGAAGGGTTGTGCAAATTCCTCCACAGTTGGACCAATAGCGTCGTGCATCCCGGCATTGCCGAGCTGGTCGTGTTGGATATCCACAACCATGTCTGTGACCAGGACCGCGACTACATCCGCGCCAGCCGGGAGAAGATTTTTGGCAAACGGTTGGAGGACGTCCAAGCCGGCCGGGAAGACCGGGTGGAAGGCTTTCGCGCCACGCTGCATCCCCTGCGCCTGACCGTGCGTGGCCAGGAATTTCTGGGCGGGGCGGCGCCGAACTATGGCGACTACATTGTCTTTGGCGCCTTTCAATGGGCCCGCACCATCAGCGATTTCCGCTTGCTGGAGGATGGCGATCCGATATTTGCCTGGTTTCAGCGGGTGGCTGGACTGTACGATGGGCTTGGCCGCAAGGCGCCTGGTTACGACTAAATTTGTGAATAAGGGAAGACTGACATGACCGAATTATATACCGGCGGCCTGCTGTTTCGCGGTCAGGGCGATATCATTGAGGGCCAGGCGGTCTTGGTTGAAGGCGGCAAGGTGGCCAAGGTCGCCCCGGCCGGCGAATTCGACGGCTTTTCAGGTGCTACCATTGACACATCCGGCGGTACCTTGATGCCGGGCCTGTTCGATTGCCATGTGCATTTGTGTCTCGGCGCGGAAGGCGATCCAGGCACCGCGGCCGACAAGCTGTTGCCGGGCCAGATCACCATGAAGGCCCTGCAGCGGGCGCAACTGACCCTGGCGGGCGGCGTCACGGCGATCCGGGATTGCGGCGGCAAGGACTATCTGGAATTCGCCGTGCGTGATGCGGTCAACAGCGGCCAGCAAATGGGCCCGACCATCCGTGCCTCGGGCAAGGTGATTTGCATGACAGGGGGCCACGGCAGCCGCAACGGCCGCATCGCTGACGGCATCGACGAGGTAGTCCGCGCCGTGCGCGAGCAGATCCATGCGGGCAGCGACCTGATCAAAATCATGGCCACGGGCGGCGTCATGACACCCGGCGTCAACCCGGAGGATGCCCACTACACGGCCGAGGAAATAGCCGCCGGCATATCCGAGGGCCGGCGTTTCAACAAACGCTCCGCCTCCCACGCCCAGGGCCGGGATGGCATCTTGAACGCGGTGCGCGGCGGCATCTCTTCAATTGAACACGGCATATTCATGGATGATACCTGTGTCCGGGAAATGCTGGCCCAGGGCACCTATCTGGTGCCCACCGTCGCGGCCCTGCGCAATATTCTTGAGAACAAGGGCAACGGCATCCCCGATTACGTGATCGAAAAGGCCGAGCGCATTTCCGAGAACCATCGCCGCTCCATCCAGATGTATTACGCGGCGGGCGGCAATATCGCCATGGGCACCGACGCGGGCACGCCGTTCAACAAGCATGGCGCCAATGCCATGGAGCTGGAATTCATGGCCGACCTGGGCGTCAAGCCTATCGATGCGCTACGTTTTGGCACCTTCGCCGGCGCCGATCTCATGGGGCTGGATGATCAGGGCCAGGTGGCAGTGGGCATGGCCGCCGATTTCCTGATCGTGGACGGTAATCCCGGCGCGGACATCAAAATGGCCTCGCGCCTGGAAAACCACCGCCTGGTGGTCAAGGGCGGCGTGGCGGTTTCCGGTCAGAACGTCAGTGCGGCCGGGCAGGCCTTTGGACGCATGGCCGCGTTCTGAGAACAGGCTGCTATTCGTCCCGTTTTTCCAGGAGGA
>JAYGEA010000098.1:0-11715 GCA_046582635.1 Alphaproteobacteria bacterium | reverse complement strand
TGTTAAAGCGCGCCCCATCGAAGGCCGCGTGACGGGCTTTCAGATCCGCGACATGCTCCGCCAATGACCCCATGCTGGGAACGCCGTGGCCGTGACGTTTATAGTCTTCATGAAAGCTGGCATAGACCACCGACATATCCTGCTTGTTGAAACCGTCCTCCATTATGTGGCGGATCAGTTCCTTGTTCTCGGTTGCCGTCATGGTCTTCTCCCTAATAGCCGTGTTCAATATTGATGGTGTCCGCCAGGCGTTGGCGGTTGCGGGCCCGGCGGACCTGATCGGCCAGAATCATGGCGGCGGTCCCGGGCGCCGAGAGAGAGGCGATGTGCGGCGTCACGCGCACCTTTGGATGCCGCCACAAAGGGCTGCCGTGGGGCAGGGGTTCTTCGCGGAAGGCGTCCAGGGTGGCGCCGGCCAGCCGCTCGCTATCCAGGGCGAATACCAGATCCTCCTCCACCACAAGTTCGCCACGGGAACAATTGATCAGATAAGAGTTCGATGGCATGGCATTAAAGGCCACCTTGTCCATCAGGTTCATGGTCTGCTCGGTCTGGGGCAGCAGGACCACGGTAATTGTGGAGGCCTGCAATATGGCGTCCAGGCGCTCTGCGCCGTAGCTGCATTCCACCCCGTTCATCTCGTTCGGACCGCGGCTCCAACCCAGCAGGTTGAAGCCCAAGGCGCTTAGACGCAGGGCGCAACGGCGGCCCATCTGGCCCAGGCCCAGCAAGGCTACTGTGCGATCGCGGGCATCGGCGGTCGGGTTGCGCCGCCAATTTTTCCGCCGCTGTTGGTCGTCATAGACATCCAGGCCCAGATGATGATGCAGCACCGTGGCGGTGACGTATTCCGCCATGCGGTCGGCCATCAGGGGATCGACCAGGCGGGCGATGGGGATCGTGCGCGGCAGGTCCGGGTCTTCGATCAGGGCATCGACGCCAGCCCCCAGCGACGAGATGGCGGCCAGGTTCGCCAGCCCCGCCAGAACGCCGTGGGGCAATTTCCAAACCATGGCGAAATCAATCTCGTCCGGTTCGCCCAGGTCGGGCCAGATGCGGAATTCGTCATTGGGAAGTGCTGCTTGCAGCGCCGCCAGCCACTGGTCCGCATTGTCCCAGGGGCAATGAAAAAGAATTGCCAAGAAATCACCCTCATTTGTGCTCGAAGTTTTATGATAGAATACAAATTCCATACGAAAAAGCCCGCCGCGTTTCCATAGGAGCCACCATGTCACGCCTGATCACCGTCGCCGCCGCCCAACTTGGCCCCATAGAGCGGGAAGAGGGCCGAAACTCCGTCGTCAAACGCATGACGGACATGATGCGCCAGGCCCACGGCCGGGGCGCCCGCCTGGTGGTGTTTCCCGAGATGGCCCTGACAACGTTCTTCCCCCGCTGGCATATCGAGGACCAGGCCGAGCTGGACAGTTTCTACGAGACCGAGATGCCGTCGGCCCAAACCCAGCCGCTGTTTGATCTGGCCAAGGAACTGGGCGTGGGTTTCTACCTGGGCTATTCGGAGATGTTTTTTGATGATGATGGCAAGAAGCGCCGCTTCAACACCGCCATCCTGGTCAATCAACAGGCCGAGATCGTTGGCAAATACCGCAAGGTGCATCTGCCCGGTCATGCCGATTACGAGCCCGAACGTCCCTGGCAGCACTTGGAAAAAGGCTATTTCGAGGTTGGCGACCTGGGCTTTCCGGTGTTTCGCACCATGGGTGGGGTCATGGGCATGTGCCTGTGCAACGACCGCCGCTGGCCGGAGACCTGGCGGGTCATGGGCATGCAGGACGTGGATATCGTCATGTTGGGCTATAACACCCCGGTCTATAATTCTGTTGCCTCGGAAAGCCCCCACCTGCGCATGTTCCACAACCATGTCTCCATGCAGGCCGGCGCCTATCAGAACGGCACCTGGGCCGTGGGCACCGCCAAGGCCGGCATGGAGGGGGGCGTTGATATGATGGCCGGTTCCTGCATCATCGCGCCGACGGGAGAGATCGTGGCGCTGGCCACCACGGCCGGGGACGAGGTGATCGTCGCCGAATGCGACCTGGACCGGGGCCGCTATATTCGCGACACGGTATTCAACTTCGCCCAGCACCGGCGCATCGAGACCTACGGTCTGATCACCGAGCGCACGGAAGCTATCGCCCCGCCGGAATAATAATAGCGGAGTAAAGATCATGTCAGAACGCATCGTCGTCATAAATCCGAACAGCTCCATCGATGTCACGGCGGGCATTGATGCCGCCATGGCACCCTTGCGGTTCGCCGATGGCCCGCGGATCGATTGCCTGACCCTTGCCGAGGGCCCCCCGGGCATCGAAACCCAGCGCCATGTGGACGGCGTGGTGGGCCCCTTGTGCGACATGATCCAGCGCGAAGACAACAGCGCCGATGCCTTTGTCGTGGCCTGTTTCTCCGACCCCGGCCTGCATTCGGCGCGGGAAACCACCACCCGGCCGGTCATGGGTATTTCCGAAAGCGCCATCACAACGGCCCTGACCCTGGGCGAGCGGTTCGGCATCCTGGCCATTCTGCCCGCCAGCGTGGCCCGCCATAAACGATACATCCGGCAAATGGGCCTGGAAGGGCGCCTGGCCGGCGACCGCCCCATCGGCGTCGGCGTCACCGGGCTCAATGCGGATGGCGCCGAAGACGAGGTCGAAGGCCGCATGACGGCCGTGGGCCGGCGGTTGATCGAAGATGACGGCGCCGATGTGCTGATCATGGGCTGCGCCGGCATGGCCCGCTATCGCCAACGCCTCGAAGACACATTGGGTGTGCCGGTTATTGATCCCAGCCAGGCGGCCGTGGCCCAGGCCATCGCCGCCGTGCGGCTTGGCTATCGCAACAACAAAACAAATCTGGAGTAAAATTCGTGCAACTGATCGGACGCAATCTTTCACCTTTCGTGCGGCGCACGGCCGTCATCCTGAAACTGCTGGATCTGCCCTATGAACAGCGCGGCCTGTCCACCGCCGATGACGCAGACGAAATCGCCAAGATCAACCCGGTTGTCCGGGTGCCGTCACTGGTGCTGGAGAGTGGCGAATGCCTGATTGATTCCAATGCCATCATCGACCATCTGATGGAAGTGGGCGATCCGGACCACAACCTGATGCCCGCCAGTGGCGCGGAACGGCGCGCGGTAATGCGTCTGGCGGCTATTGGCCATGGCGTCATGGAAAAGGCCGTGGCCTCTTCCTACGAGCGCGGCCGCCGGCCCAAGGAACTGGTTTACGACAAATGGGTCGAAATGGTCGACGGCCAGACCATGGGCGGCCTGGCGGCCTTGGAAGAAGCCGCGGCGGGAGGCGGTTTTCTGCACGGCGACCATCTGACCCTGGCGGATGTCAATGCCGTTGTCGCCTACCAATTCGTCGGCATTGGCGTGCGCTATCTGCTGAAGGACGAGCCCTACCCCGCCCTGGCCGCCTTGGCCGAACGCTGTAACGAATTGCCCGCCTTCGCCGAAACCGTGTTCAAGCCGGGTTAGGGCGTTTTCAACTTTCGTTGAATCACCAGGCCACCCGCTCCCCCGGCCCAACCACCCACAGGGTACCACTAATGGGTGGTTGGGCCGGGGGAGCGGGTGGCACGGACTGCATTGAAAATGCTCTCTAGAGTATCTTGATGCAGCGTTGAATTTCGGACTCGAAACCCAGGCGCTCGTACAGTTTCAAGGCCCGCTGGTTACGGTTGAAGACATGCAGGGTGATGGACAGGGCGCCGCGCGCCTTGGCCTCGGCCTCGGCCGCCGCAATGAGGCCGGCGCCAATGCCCTTGCCTTCGTAGCCTTCGGCGACTGTCAGGGTTTCCAGGTGCGAACTGGCATGTTCGTCCATCTTCTCCGGCATCAGGCGCACCATGGCGGCCCCCGCCAAGGCGCCGTTCCGATCCCGGGCCAAAATGATGAAACAGCCGGGCTCCGCGCCGCTTTGCCAGCGCCGCACGATCTTGGCGTCATCGCGCCAGAAGTCCTCCGCCCTTAAGCGCGAGGGGTGATCAAAGGCGGCCAGGCGCGGCAGTTGCGCAATGACCTCCGTGCCATGCTTGGTTTCAGCGAGGCTGTAGGAAATCGTCATTTGTCAAACCCTCCTGGGTTCTATCCATCACCGGGAGGGGTCAATCCGGCAAAATCAAAATAGGTTGCCAATTCCAGTTGAACCGGCGCCATCGGCTTTTCCAAGCGGGTCAGTCTTTCGTAGACGTAGATACCAAAAACATAGCGCGCCTGGCCATCGGCACTGCGAATGGGCACGGCCAGCCTCTCGGCGTGACGAAAGCGTTTCGGTTCGGAATAGGCGGCATGCAGCACCAGGTTTTCCGTCATTACGCGCTTCCATCGATCCGTGATTGGCCGCAGATCCGCCGCATAAAAAATCTCGTCGGCCCATTGTTTCATCATGGGCCGGTGCCAGGCATCCTGGGCGTTTTCGCCCACGATCTCGCAAAAAAAACGGTCCTGATCCGGGTCATGACGATACAGCCAGACATGGGATAGCAGCGGCCCCAACCGCACCGGGTCAATGTCGGAACGAAATGGTACTTGAAGCGCCTGATCCGCTTGGAAAAGCCGATGGCGCCGGTTCCACTGAAGCAGGCAAGGCATGATCACTGTTCGGTTCAAAAGGGCCTTTTTCGTTCATGCACAGCGGTTCCCGAATGGTTTGCGCCTATCAAGGCCGCCAATGGTATCAATTGATACGGGTTCTCGCAAGGTGGACCGCCGGCGATGCGGGTTAGGCTTCCTTCTCTTCATCTTCCGGCCAGACTTCGGCCAGGACGCGGAAGGCAGAGGCGGCGACGGGCCAGCCGGCGTAATGGGCGGCGTGGGTGATCATGCCCTCGATACGCTCCTTCGGCAGGCCAAGGTTAAAAGCGGCGCGGAAATGAATGCGTTGTTCCGCTTCCCGGTTCAGGGCCACCAGAATGGTGCAGGTAATCAACGAGCGTTCCTCGAGGCTTAGATCCTCGCCCTGCCAGACATCGCCGAACAGATGTTCCAGGCTGTAGTCGCTGAATTTCTTCGGCACCCGGGGACCGCGCTCCGCACCCTTCAGGATGATCCGGGCCAGGGCCTTGCCCTTTTCCCGCTTTTCGTTTCCTTCGCTATCGCTCATGACGCTTGATCCTTCATGGTTACGGTGAGCCGCAGGTTGCGCAGACCCAGCAGGCGGTTATTGGGCACCCATTGCGCGGGGCCGGACAACTCAAAATGATCCACCCGGCGCAGCAGTTCCTCGATGGCGATCTTGATCTCCAGCCGCGCCAGGCCGGCGCCCAAGCAGACATGGGCGCCGAAGCCGAAACCGATATGACGATTGGGCCGGCGGGTAATGTCAAAGCTAAAGGGATCGTCGAACACCCTTTCGTCGCGGTTGGCGGACATCTCCCAAATGGTCACCTTATCGCCCCGCCGAATAGCCTTGCCGCCAAGGGTGGCGTCCCGGGTCGCCGTGCGCCGTTTATAGATGGACGGTGTCATCCAACGCACAAACTCCTCCACCGCGCCCTTTACGTGGGCCGGATCGTCGCGCAGCATCCGCATTTGTTCCGGATGTTCGGCCAAGGCCCGTATGCCGCCGCCGATGGCGCTGCGGGTGGTCTCGGCGCCGGCGGGAAACAACAGCAGGAAAAAATGCGCCAGCTCGGTATCGGTCAGGGCGCGGCCGTCTTCGCCGTCGAGGCGGGCCCGGACGATGGTGGAGAGGATATCGTTGCCTGGGTTGCGGCGTTTCTCGGCCACGATTTTGCGGGCGTAATCCCTGATCTTGTTAAAAAATTCCGCCGCGATGACATTGGGGGACTCCGCCTCGATGCCGCGATCGATCCATTCGATAAGCGCGCCGCGATCTTCCTGGGGCACGCCGAGAACGATGCAGATCGCCTGAGTGGGCAGTTCACGGGAGAAATGGCTGACGAAGTCGAATTCCCGGCCCACGGGAAAATCGTCAATCAATAGGTTGGCCCGGCGGCGCAGTTCCACCTCCAATTCCCCCACGGCTTTCGTGGTGAAGCCTTTGTTGACCAGGCCGCGCAGGACGCGATGATGGGGATCGTCGGAATAATTCAGGACGATGCCGGCGGCCCGTTCGTCCTTCAAGGTAGTGCCGCCGCCGGTGCGGTCGCCGCCTTTGTCAGAGGAATAAACCTCCGGCGTGCGCAGTACGTCCATGATGTCGCCGTGGCGGCTGACAACCCAAAAACCCTCGCCGTCGGGCGTATGGGCCGTGGGTTCGTGCCAATGGACGGGGTCGTTCTCCCGCAGCCAGGTAAAAAATTCGTGCGGGAAACCGCTCCCGAAACTGTTATCGTCGGAAAGATCCACCGACCCCATGCTGGGCATGATCAAACCCCTTCACCAAGACGCAAATGCATGCTTGGCTGGCCGCGCAGGCTCATATTGTTGCGCCAGGGCACATCGACCGACGGCAGGCTCAAGCCCGGATAGCGGCGCAGCAACGGCGGCAATGCGACTTCCATCTCCAGCCGGGCCAGGGGGCCGCCAAGGCAGAAATGCGGGCCGTAGCCAAAAGCCAGATGCTGCTTGCTATCGGCGCGGCGGATATCGAAGCGATCGGGATCGGCAAATTTGCGCGCATCATGATTCGCGGCGAGGCAGTACAGATAGACCTTTTCACCCTTGGAGATGTGCCGGCCGTGCCATTCGAAATCCTCGGCGGCGAAGCGGGTCAGCATGAATAGGGCCCCGTCATAGCGCAGGATCTCCTCCACCGTGCCGGCCACCACCGCCTCGTCTTCCAGGTTCTCCCGCAGGTCGGCCATTTGTCCGGGATTGCGGATCAAGTTGCGTAAACCGTTGGACAGCAAGTTCATGGTGGTCTCGTGACCGGCAAAGAGGAGCAGGATCAGATTGCCGATCAACTCTTCCGTGGTCACGGTCTCATCATCGTCCCGGGCCGCGATCAGCTGATCAATGATGGCGTCCTGTGGGTTCTTGCGCCGCGCGGCGATGAATTCGGTCAAATAGGCGGTCATTTCCGCGGCGGCATAAGCGGGCGGGCGGATAATATCCTCCCCCGCCGCGCCCAAACCCTTGGCAATATCGTCGGACCAGCGATGCAGATCCTTCAATACCGACTTGGGCAGGCCGATCAGCAGGGCGATGACGGAAGCGGGCAGGGGATAGGCAAAGGATTTGACGAAATCAACATCGCCGCGCCCGGGCATGGCCGCCAGCAAGTCATCGACCAGCTCGGCGATTTGCGGCCGCAAGCCCTCGATCGCGGACGGCGTCAGGCCCCGGTTGGCCAGCTTGCGCAGGCGGGGGTGGTCGGGCGGCTCGGCGATGACCATCCAGGTTTTCAACGAGCTGGCATAGGCGCGATAGGTGTCGCGGAATTCCTCCTCGAAAATTTCGGCGGGGGGCATGGGCCGGGAGACGGCGAGCCGGCGGTCATGAAAGCCACGTTTGACGTCGTCATAGCGGGTCACCATCCAGGCCTTGCCCGCGGGCGACCAATGCACCGGATCCTCATCCTGCAGCCGCCGCAAAATCGGCATCGCGTCCGCCATGCCGGCGATATCGTTGGGATTAACTTGGATGGCTTGTTCCACCATGCTCATTAAATATTCACCCTGCCCTATTTCGACCAGCCGCTGGAAAGGCCGGCCATCAGGCCGCCGTCGACAATAATGTGCTGACCGTTGAGCCAAGAGATCTGACCCTCCGCAAGTGTCACCAGGGCCTCGCCAATATCCGAGGGCTGGGCTGAGCGGCCGACCACGTCGATCATGGATTGCATGACGTCCGCGCCCACATCGTTGGTGAAATCAGGCAGGATCGGGGTTTCGACCGGGCCGGGGCCCACGTCATTGACCCGAATGCCCCGCGCCAGTCCCTTGCCGGCCAGCAGCATGGTGTAGACCACCACGGCTTCCTTGGAAAACGTGTAGGAGTCCGTGCCGACGGTTTCTTCGTTCTTGTTCCACCAGGCGACGCCCTCGTCAAAGTCCTCAATCGCCATCATTTCCATCAATAAACCGCGTCGCTTGCGCCAATTATTGCCGGCGATGGAGGCTACGTTGACCACCGTGCCGCCGTCCGCGATCCGATCCCAAACCTTTTCCGTGAAATAGCGCAGACCGAAGTAATTCACCTTCATGGTCAGCTCATTGCCCACGGCCATGGGTACGCCGGCCACGTTCAACACGGAGGAATAGGGCCCGGTCAGGTTTGCAACCACGCCGTCAATGCTGGCCGGATCGCTCAAATCACAATGGTGGTGGGTGATATCCGGGTTGGTGGACGGTTTGATGTCCAGGGACACCACCTTGTGGCCCCGCGCCAGCAGTTGCTTCGCCGTGGCCTCGCCCACGCCCGAGGCGCCGCCGGTCATAAGGATAGGATGTTCCAAAGCCATTATTCTGTCTCCCGCATGAATAAACCTGATTTATCCATTTGATAGCGCCCGTGCCGCCGGGTTCATAGAGGAAAAATGAATCCGGGTTCTTGTAAATGACATGGTGCCTCCATGGGCGTTCTCTTGACGGGCTTGTGTGCTCTGGTAAATTGGTCCGAATTACAGAATGCAAAAATTATGCGAGCTGGCTTCGCCGGCTTCCGTGAAGGGAAGAACATCGAATGGTAGGGATTAAGGCGTACGGTGGCTACGTGCCCAGGCGCAGGCTGGCGCGCACAACGATTTTGGAAAACACCAGCTGGTTCAATGGCGCCCTGAAAGCCTACAGCAAGGGCGAGCGGTCCATGTGTAACTGGGACGAAGATGCCCTGACCATGGCGGTCGAGGCCTCGCGCGATTGCCTGAACCAGACCCGGCCTGACGACATCAAGGCGATCTATCTGGCCTCCACCACCTTGCCGTTTACGGATCGGCAGAATTCCGGTGTTCTGGGCACGGCCCTAAATCTGGGCCAGCTCATGATGACCATGGACATCACTTCCTCGCAACGGGCCGCCACATCCGGCCTGATCAACGCCTTGAGCGTGGTCAAGGGCGCGGGCGGCAGCGCCCTGTTCGCCACGGGCGAGCATCGCCGCAGTAAAACCGCCAATACCAACGAATTGATGTATGGCGACGGCGGCGCGGCCCTGCTGCTGGGTAATGAAGATGTCGTCGCCGAATTTGTCGGCGCCGGTCAGATCGCGGTGGATTTCGTCGATCATTATCGCGGCCAGAACGCGGACTTTGACTACAATTGGGAAGAACGCTGGATCCGCGATGAAGGCTTCATGAAAATCGTGCCCGAGGCGGTGCAGTCCGCCCTGGACAACACGGGCTTGAACGCCGGCGACATCGATCATTTCGTCATGCCGGGCACCATCCGCAATATCGCCGGCATGGTGGGAAAGGCCTGCGGCATCTCGACGGATGCCGCCCGCGACAACCTGCACAACGTGATGGGCGAGGCGGGAACCTCCCACGCCCTGGTCATGCTGGTGGATTGCCTGCAAGATGCCAAGCCGGGCCAAACCATCATGGTGATCGGCTGGGGCCAGGGCTGTGATGCCCTGATCTTCAAGACCACGGACCTGCTGCCCACCATGGCCAACCGCCAGGGTATCAAGGGCCATTTGGCGCATCGCAAGGAAGAAACCAATTACAACAAGTTCCTGGCCTTCAACGGCCTGGTGGAACAGGACGGCGGCCTGCGCTCCGAGACCGACAAGCAGACCGCGCTGACCACCTTGTACCGCAACCGGGAAATGGTCATTGGTTTTGTTGGTGGCAAATGTTCCCAATGCGGCACGGTGCAATATCCGAAGTCCCGCATTTGCGTCAATCCCAATTGCGGCGCCTTAAATACCCAGGAAGATCACAGAATGGCGGAAACGTCCGCCACCATTCAGTCCTGGACCGCCGATAATCTGACTTACGCGCCGGACCCCCCGCATCACTTCGGCATGGTCACTTTTGGTGAAGGAGGCCGGATGATGGCCGACTTCACGGACGTGGATGAAGGCGGCGTCGCGGTCGGAGACGAGTTCCGCATGGTGTTCCGCATCAAGGCGGCGGACGAAAAACGTAATTTCAACAAGTATTTCTGGAAAGCAGCGCCCAAGGTTCAGGCGTAATAATCAGTTGTAATAATTGGGCGCAATTTAGGAGAAAGAAAAATGGCCTCAGGTATTAGAGATAAAGTCGCTATTCTTGGCATGGGTTGCTCGAAATTCGGGGAACGTTGGGATTGCGATGCGGAAGACTTAATTGTCGAAGCCTATGCGGAAGCGCTGGAAGACTCCGGCATTGAAACCAGCCAGATCGATGCGGCCTGGTTCGCCACGGCGATCGAGGAAGTGCATGTGGGCAAGTCCGGCGTACCGCTTTCGGTGGCCCTGCGCCTGCCCAACATCCCCGTCACCCGGGTTGAAAATTTCTGCGCTTCGGGCACGGAAGCTTTCCGCGGCGCGGTTTACGCGGTTGCCTCGGGCGCCGCCGATATCGCGCTGGCCCTTGGTGTCGAAAAATTGAAGGACACCGGATACGGCGGCCTGCCCCAGCGCGGCGCCGGCCCCCTCAACGATATGATTCGGAACAATGGCTCCGCTCCCGGTGGCTTTGCCCAATTGGCCACGGCCTATTCGGAAAAGCATGGCGTGGACATGGCAACGGTGAAAAAGGCCATCGGCACGATCTCGGTAAAAAGTCATGCCAATGGCGCCAAGAACCCCAAGGCCCATCTGCGGAAGGAAATCCCGCTGGAAACGGTGCTGAACGCGCCCATGATCGCCGCGCCCCTGGGCCTGTTCGATTGCTGCGGTGTCTCGGACGGATCCGCCTGCGCCGTCGTGACAACGCCGGAAATTGCCGCCTCCCTTGGCAAGCAGGACCGGATCACCGTCAAGGCGCTGCAACTGGCTGTATCCAACGGCACGGAGTCCGCCCATAATTCCTGGGACGGCAGCTATTTCCTGACCACCCGCAAGGCAGCCGAGCGGGCCTATAAGGAAGCCGGCATCGAGAAGCCGCGGGAACAGATTTCCATGTTCGAATGCCATGACTGCTTCTCGATCACCGAGATGGTCACCATGGAAGATCTTTACATCTCCAATGAAGGCGAAGCCTGGCGCGACGTGCTTGACGGCTTCTACAATGCTGACGGTCAGATACCCTGCCAGATTGATGGCGGCCTGAAATGCTTTGGCCATCCCATTGGCGCTTCCGGTCTGCGCATGCTGTATGAAATGTACAACCAGCTCCTCGGCCGCGCCGGCGAGCGTCAATTGGCTGATCCCACCTTCGGGATGACCCATAACCTTGGCGGGCAGCCGCATCAGAATGTGTCATCGGTGGCTATTATCGGTCGCGAGGACGCCTGATTTAGCAGCAGGTCAAAACACTATTTAAAAAGGGGGCGCTTCGGCGTCCCCTTTTCTTACTAATTATAATAGGGGCTGACCCAGATAACGCCAATGAGGTGTTATTATGGTGCGCATGCGGAAGAGCAGATTGAGCCAGGCAAAACAGAACCGGTTAATGGAACATTTTGCTGCCGGCACGACGGCGCGGTGCGCGGCAGCACTTGTCGGCGTTAATTCAAAAACCGCCGTCTACTATTTTCACCGTTTGCGTGAGATCATTTGCGACCACCTGGAACTTGAAGCCGACAGCGTCGTCGATGGTGAGATCGAAGTGGACGAGTCCTATTTCGGCGGCCGGCGCAAGGGCAAGCGCGGTCGCGGCGCCGGCGGGAAAGTCCCCGAGATCGGAAGAGCACACG
>JAYGEA010000077.1:0-7708 GCA_046582635.1 Alphaproteobacteria bacterium | reverse complement strand
CGGACCAACGCATTTCGATCTCCCATTCCTCCCGACAAGACTGTCCAAATCGAAGCCGAGAGTCAATTGTGTGTTGCCCCGAATTCGGTGGTTCAAATCGCCGCCGGTCAGCATTTGCACGCGAACAATTCGTTATCTCCTGGTTGCCGACAGAGACCAGATCAAGGCCACCCACCAGCCGACCACTGTCCAGCCCAGGGCAAGCAGCAGGACGACGATGGCCCAACGCCGGGGGTGGCCGCGCAGGAAAGCAATAATCGCGGGCAGAAAAAACAACAGCGACAGGGCCAGTGAATAGCCCTCGGCCCAGGCCATGCCGCCCGTGACGTTGTTCAGCAGTCCCTGCATCGCCGGCCTTCGCTCAGCGCAAAATTGTATTCAGCTCAAGATCAGGCCGCCATCAACGTTGTAGGCTTGGCCGGTGATATTGCGGGCGCCGGGAGAGGCCAGGAACACCGCCATGGCGGCAATATCTTCCGGCTCGTTGATGCGTTGCAAGGGGATCGGCCGGGCGGCGCGGGCCTCTGCTTCGTCTCTGGAGATGTCCTGGCTTTTTTGCATGGCGGTGAAGACCTGCTCCAGCAGATCCGTGCGGGTGACGCCGGGACAGATCGCATTGACCGTGATGTCATGGCGGGCCAACTGCTGCGCGGCGGTTTTGGTCAGGGCGATGACCGCGCCTTTCGAGGCCGCATAGGCGGCGTTCGAGGTCCCCCGATAGCCGCGCCCGGCGATGGACGCCATGTTGATGATGCGGCCGCCGCTGCCGCCATCTCTGCTGATCATGCGCCGGGCGGCACCTTGCAGGCAGAAGAAGACGCCCTTGGCGTTGACCCGGTGAATACGGTCCCAATCAGCCTCGGTCAGGTCCATGATATCCGCCTTGCGGGTGACACCGGCGTTGTTGACGATGATATCCAATTTGCCGAATCTTTCGATGGTCGCATCTAGCATGGCCTCGATTGCGGCCACCTCGCCAACATCCGCCGTCAGTGCCAGACTGTCGGAGCCTGCCTTTTCGGCCGTGGCTTGTGCCGCTTCGGAATTAATATCGGCGCAAACCACGCGCGCCCCGTCCGCCGCCATGGCCAGGGCGATGGCGGCGCCGATGCCGCTTCCCGCGCCTGTCACAAGCGCTACTTGATGATCCAATTGCATTTTCCGCCCCCTTTTTAAACAACAAGGCAGAGTAGCGATGATATCGCCGAATAGCTATGATCAGACAAATTACTCAGACAGAATCACGGGGAAAGGCGGCCGCATGTCGGTTGAGAAGCAAAATGGCGGTCCGCCGCCCGATCCGGTCAATATCTATCCCTCCAGGGTCAAACTTGGGGTCTTGATCATCCCCTGCCTGTTTGGCATTGGCATGACCTTGCAGACCGATGGCGCGGAGGGGGCGGGCGGTTTCGTGTTGGCGGATTTGAGCTGGATCAACATTCTGGCCATCTTGATCTGCCTGTTGGTGGCGTTTCTGTTGTTGCAGATGGCGTTTGACCGCAAGCCCGTGATCGCCTTTGACGGCAAAGGTATCTATTGCCAAAGGCCGCCGCTGGGCACGATCCCCTGGTCGGCGGTCATCGGTATGGGGGCGGCTAACGCGACCTTGATGCGGCGGGTTCTGATGATCGCCGTTGATCCCGGACGGTTGGATGAAGAGGCGCGGACCTATGTGCGCAATTCCGTGGGCTTCTTGAACCTGATTTCACCGCAGTTGGGCAAATTCCAGAAACAGGCGAAGGGTTATCCCTCGGTGCATATTTCCATTTCCCATCTGTCCCGTTCGCCGCGTCAAATTGAAGGTCTGGCGCAGGAATTCGTGCTTTACTATGTGGCAGAGGAAGATTGAGGAGCGATTAAGAGTATGGTGTACGATTATATTATTGTCGGTGGCGGCTCGGCCGGCTCGGTGTTGGCGAACCGGCTGTCGGCGCGTAGCGGCAATCACGTTCTGTTGTGCGAGGCCGGGCAGGACACGCCACACGGCGATGTGCCGGAAGAGATTTTGGACAGCTATCCCGGCACGGCGTATCTGGACCAACGCTTCATCTGGAATGATCTCAAGGTCACCACGGAAGTGATCTCCCACAACAACCCGGACATGGACCGCCCCCGCCTGCGCAAGTACGAACAGGCCCGCGTTCTGGGCGGCGGCTCTTCGATCAACGGACAGATGGCCAACCGTGGCGCGCCCACGGATTTCAATGAATGGGAGAGCCGGGGCGCGGCGGGCTGGAACTGGGATACGGTGCTGCCCTATTTCAAAAAAGTCGAACGCGATATGGATTACGATGATGATTTTCACGGCAACGAAGGCCGCATTCCCATTCGCCGCATCATGCCCGACCAATGGAACGGTCATGCCACCGCCGTGGCCAAGGCCTTCGAGGAGGCTGGGTTCAAGTTCTTGCCGGATCAGAATGGTTTTTTCGAGGACGGCTATTTTCCCACCCCGATGTCAAATGCCTACGAACGCAGGGTCTCGGCCGCCATTGGCTACCTCGATCCCGCCACCCGGTTGCGGGACAATCTGACCATCACCACCCGAACCCAGGTCAAGGAGCTGTTGTTCAAGGGCAACCGCTGCGTCGGCGTCAAGGCAATGGTCGAGGGGCGGGAGCAAGAATTTCGCGGCAACGAAATTATTCTCTCCTCCGGCGCCATTCATTCACCGGCGCATCTGCTGCGTGCCGGCATCGGCCCGGCCATGGCCTTGGGTGAATTGGGCATTGAGGTGCGGGCGGATGTCCCCGGGGTGGGCCAGGGGTTGATGGATCACCCCTCCATCGCCGTTGCCTCGTTCATCAAGCCCCATGCCCGGATCAACGATTATACCCGCCGCCATATCCTGGTCGGCCTGCGTTATTCCTCCGGGCTGGAGGGTGTTCCCCAAGGCGATATGTTCGTCGCCGCTTCGTCCAAATCATCCTGGCATGCGGTGGGGGAGCAGATCGCCTCCATGGTCATTTTCGTCAACAAGACCTATTCGGAAACCGGGCAGGTCAAGTTGAACAGTGCTGATTGGCGGGACGAGCCGACCGTGGAATTCAATCTGCTGTCGGATCAGCGCGATTTGGACCGTTTGAAAGACGCGGTCCATCGCATGGCCGCCATTCACGCCTTGCCGGCCATGCAGGAAGCCACCTCCGACCCCTTTCCGGCCAGTTATTCCGACAAGGTTCGCCAAGTGGGCGAGGTCAACGGCAAGAACAAATTCCTCACCGGCGTGATGGCGAAATTGCTGGACGGGCCCGGCCCGTTGCGGCGCTTTTTGATGAATAACCTGATCCTGGAAGATTTCACCCTGCCGCAGTTGTTGCAAGACGACGACGCGCTGGAGGCGTTCGTCAAACAGGCCGCCGTTGGGGTCTGGCATGCCTCATGCTCCTGCCGTATGGGCGCCGACGATGATCCCAAGGCCGTGACAAACAGCGCCGGTCGGGTCCGGGGCGTGGATGGTCTGCGGGTTTGCGATGCCTCACTGTTTCCCGTGGTGCCTTGCGCCAATACAAATATCCCAACCTTGATGACGGCGGAGAAGATCGCCGATGCCATTCTGGAAGGACATTAGGTATGCTGCTGAGCGCCGAGGAGGTCCAGCAATTCGAGGATGAAGGTTTCATCTTTGTCCCCGACCTGTTTAACGCGGAGGAACTGGCGGTTCTGAAGGGTGAGATCCCGGCGATATTCGCCGAACGCCGGCCTGAGATCGTGCGCGAGAAGAGCGGCGATGTGGTGCGCACCGCCTTTGCCACCCATACCTACAACGATGTCTATCGCCGCTTCGTCGGCCATCCCCGGATCCTGGAACCGGCGCAGCAATTGCTGGGCGGCGATGTCTATATTCATCAGTTCAAGTTGAACGGCAAGGCGGCCTTTGACGGCGATGTCTGGCAATGGCACCAGGACTACGGCACCTGGCAGCGGGACGACGATATGCCGGAAGCCCGGGCCATGAACCTGGCCGTCTTTCTGGACGAAGTGAACGAATTCAACGGGCCGCTTTATATCGTCCCGAAAAGCCACAAGAGTGGCGTATTGGGCGCCGGCCATGACGTCGAGACAACGTCTTATCCCCTTTGGACCTTGGATCAGGACACCGTGGCGCGGTTGATTGAACAGGGCGGCATCGCGGCGCCCAAGGGTCCGCCGGGCTCCGGCTTTTTCTTCCACGGCACATTGGTACACGGCTCGCCGCCCAATATGTCGCCTTGGGACCGCCTGATCGTCTATGTCACCTACAACCGCACGGACAATGCCATCCGCCGTTTCAAACGCCCGGAATACATCGCCCACCGGGATTTCACGCCGCTGTCGGTCCTGCCCGACGATTGTCTAATGTCGAGAAAGAGCTAGTTCTGTTGACTCGTGCCGCGAGTTGATTGGGCTGCATTCCCGACACCCTGCCCGACACTCGGGCGCCTCTCGGTGGTGTCATGATAACGTGACGATACCAGGACCTCCGAGGCATCCACGCCGACCCCTGGCACCGAAGGCGCGCGCGTAGCGCAACGGGCCTATGAAACAATTCATATGGGTCTCTATCAACGCACCTTTATATATATGCTACATGCCTTATTGATCGCATTAAGGGTATTGGCATAGTTTTAAGTGTTGGGAAATAAATGGGACAAATTTGATGTGGAAATTTGTATGCGGTCCATTGGCCATCTTCATGGCCGTGTTTGTCCATTCCCATGCCGGGATGGCAGCCTCAATGTTGAAATTCGCCACCGTCGAGCCGACCGCTCTTGCCCGCGCCTACGAAGAAACTCTGACGGAGGTTTGCCGGCGGATTGATTGTGAAATTTTGTTTGTTCCATTACCGGCCAAACGCGCCTTGAAGATGTCCGGCGCGGGCCAGTTTGATGGCTTCATTGCCTGTGTCCCCGATGTCGTTAAAATGTATCCGGGATTGGCGCTCATAAACGTTCCGATTGTGGAGCTTCATTTTGTCGCCTTCAGCAAACTTGATTTTCCGCCCATGTCGAAGTTTTCTGATTTGAAACCCTATACTGTCGGCCATAGACGCGGCATGCAGGCCGCCGCCGCCGCTTCAAGGGGATTAAATACATTCGTTTATGACCGTAAGGATCAAGGCATGAAACTCCTTGTACACGGTCGAATTGATGTCCTTATTGACATCCGGCGTGCCATCATGCCAATGCTGAAAACGACCTACAAAAAGTCCGGAATTAGGGAAATTCCAGGGCCCATTTTGAGCCACCCTACCTATCACTGCATCAACAAAATGCATCGGCCGCTGATTGCAGAATTCGAAGCCGGGCTCCGAGAGATGAAATCACAAGGCGCCATTGATCGAATTTTCAAGGCCATGCTGGCGAATTTCGACAGGCCGGTCAAATAGTGACGCTCTAGCGGCAGGTAACCTCGATCATGGCGTTGTCGGGGTCGCGCAGGTAGACGGAGCCGGCCTCTTCCGTGCCTTCCAGGGAATAGTCAAGGCCCTGGTCTTTCAGGTGGACAAACAGTGCCTGGTATTGATCCCGGCTCGCCTTCAGGGCCACGTGGTGCATGGCGCCGATGCCGCGCACGGCGGGGGCATCGCCATGTTGGGGAAAATCGAAAAACGCCAACATGTTGCCGCCGCCCATGTCCATGAAAATATGGGTCGAGGTGGGATCGTCGCGGTTCTCCACCACCTTGACCAGGCGCATGTTCAAGACGTCGGTATAAAAGGCCACCGTGGCGTCCAGGTCCGAGCTGATCAGCACAAGGTGATGCACCCCATCGGTGCCCACCGCCCCCTCTTTTGGGGCCTCGCCGTCCATGAATTTGTCCTGCAGGGCACGGCGTTTGGCTGCGTATGGGTTGGATTGATCCATGATCGGGTCTCCCGTTGTTTGCTACTGACAGCTTATATGGGGTTTGTCTGCCTGAGAAGATAGGTACAATGGTGAAATAGAAGGAGACCAATCGAATGATCAAACGCTATTCAAGCCTGTTCGCCGGCCATATTGATCTGGGCGATATGGGCCAGGACGCCACCCCCGCCAACGAGCGGCGCTACACGGATGCCCAATTGGCGACGATTTTTGACAAGACCGAAGCCCTGGCCTCGGTCATGGATAAACACGGCTATCACGCCCTGTGGCTGGCGGAGCACCACTTTCAGCGTGAAGGTTATGAATGCATTCCCAATGTGATCATGATGGCCGTGCATTTGGCACATCTGACCAAGAGCCTGAAAATCGGTTGCGGCTTCAACATCACGCCCATGTGGCACCCTCTGCGCCTGGCCGAGGATTATGCCATGGCGGATCATATGACCAAGGGGCGTATCATCTTCGGCGTCGGCCGGGGCTATCACACCCGCGAGGTGGAAAGCCTGGGCGGTCCCCTGCTGGACAAGGAGGCCAACCGGGACATTTTCGAAGAACAGGTGGAAATCCTGTTCAAGGCCTTCCACGAAGCGGAATTCTCCCATAAGGGCAAATATTACACTCTGCCGGCGGAGGTCCCCTACCGCAGCTATGACCTGAAGGAACTGACCCTGGTGCCCCGGCCTCTGAACCTGCCCGTGGAATGCTGGCAGCCCGTGGTCTCGGCCACCGACCGGGGCCTGGATTTCATGATCAAGCACGGCATCAAGGGCATCATCGGCGGCGGCTCCGCCCTGATGGCGGAAGGTTCTGTGAAATCCTTCCAGGCTGCCCACGAACGCGCCGGGCAGACCACCGCCATGGGCGAAAACTTGTGTTTCGGCATTTCATACCACCTGGCCCCGACCCGGGAGCAGGCCATCGCCGAGGCTACGCCCTATTTCGAAGAACATGCCAAAATGTTCGCGCCCTTGGGTTTCCTGGGCAAACTGGACGAGGGGCAGATTGACACCCTGGCCCGGCGTGGCGGCATGAAGGACGCCGGCCTGCCCAGTCTGGAGGATGCCTGCAACGCGGGGTCGTGGTATTGCGGCCCGCCCGAAGGCTTTGTCGAATTCCTACAGGAACTGGGCGAGAAATTCCCCGGCCTGGAAGACGTCAACGTACAATCCTCCATGGGCACGCCCTTGGATGTAATGCTGGAACAGTTGCAATGGTTCGCCGAGGACGTGAAGCCGAAGGTGGGGTAAATAGTTCGCCCAGGGTTCAATCCACCAAACTCTCGTCCTTGTACATCACCTTGGCCCGGTTATTGCGGACCCAGTCGTCGATGTCTTCGGCGCTTTGATAGGCGCGCATGTCAAAGCGGTCCCAGCTGCGGATCTCGTCCAGGTCTTTTTTCCAGCGTTTGTAGGGGGGTTGGGCCGGCGGGCCGAAACACATGATGTCCAGCACGGATAGATCGTCGGGCACGCCCAGCAAGGGCTTGAAGGCGGCCTGCGCCTCCTCCTGGCCGATGGCGGTGACCCACCAGACCGCATAACCCAGGGCGGAGGCGGCCAAATGCGCCGACATTGTGGCCGCCGCGACGCTTTGCAACAGGATGCGTTCGGCATTCTCGTGATACATCCTGTCCAGGTCGGACCCATCGCCCAGTACCGGAAAGGCGCGGGTGTAGCGGAAATCGCCCAGCACTACGATCAGGCCCGGCGCCGTCTTCATGCCGGCATAATTGGGCGTGGGAAACTTCATCTTCATTTTGCCCCGCCGCCGTGCCTCGGCCACGAAATAGTCGCCCAATTGTTCCTTGGTATCGCTTTCCGTTACGACGATGAAATGCCACGGCTGGGCATTGGCGCCCGAGG
>JAYGEA010000066.1:0-10119 GCA_046582635.1 Alphaproteobacteria bacterium | reverse complement strand
CGCCATTTCCAAACGGCTCCATATGGCGGCCCCGGCCCACATAGCTCAGGGGTAGAGCACTCCCTTGGTAAGGGAGAGGTCGAAAGTTCGAATCTTTCTGTGGGCACCACTTTTCTTTTGAAAAACAAATGTCGGGCCATCCGGTGGCCGGCATCGAAACGTAAGGGTTCAATTCACCTGCGAAGTTCCATCAGAAAATATTTGTGTCGCATTTGTTCCGTTGCGCCGAGCCTAACCTGCATTTGCGCCCAAAACGCCGACGCGGTAGATTGCTCTATGTTTTGCAATTCAGATTGAACCGGAAGGCTGCAGTCATGACCAGTAATGCTTACCAAAATCCCGCCACGCCCATGGGTGGCGCCGCCGCCTGGACGGCCACGACATTGGCGGCGGATAAAAGCTGGATCGTTGAATTGAATGACACGGAAAGATCGGAAATACGGGCGGCCTTCGACAATGTTCGCGGCCGGGCGCCTTATGACTTGAGCCAAAATGATTTCCCGGCGCCGAAGCTGGCGGCAAAACTGGCGGACCTTCGCGACGAAATGGAGAACGGGCGCGGTTTGGCGCTGTTGAAAAACGTTCCAATCGAGGGCTTGAGTGACGACGAAGCGCGGGTCATGTATTGGGGCATCGGCAGCCATTTTGCCCCGGCGGTGGCGCAGAACCGCAATGGCGACCGGCTTTGGTCGGTCCGCGACGAAGCCGCCGGCGCCAACCAGGTTCATGTCCTAAGTGGCGACGGCGACGACGATTTGAAACCAATTTCATCCCGCGCAAAAGCCCGCTCGAACGGTCCTTTGCGCTTCCATACGGATGGCACCGATACCCTGGCACTGCTGTGCGTGCGTCAGGCAGCCACGGGCGGCGGCAGCAAGCTTGCCAGTTCGGTGACGGTGCACGATGAAATTCTGCGCCGGCGGCCGGATCTGCACGCCTTGTTGTGTCAGGATTATCACCGCATGTTTGAATCTAATGAAACCAGTTCCGGCGGCGGTTTCTATGCCTTGCCCATCTTCACGCGGGTTGGTGACTATTTTTCCAGCCAGTATTCCCGCACCTATGTGGAAGAGGCGCAAAAGGCCGGCGCACCGGAAATGTCCGCGGCGCAGGACGAAGCGCTGGATTTGCTGGCGGAAATTGCCGAGGAAACCTGCCTGCGCTTTAGCTTGGAAAAAGGCGATATGTTTTTCGCCAATTGCCACACCACCTATCATGGCCGTGAGCCGTTTGATAACGAAGCTACGGATCAGAGCACGGATCAGAGTACGGATCAGGTTATGGTGGCCCAAGACCGGCTTTTGCTGCGGCTGTGGTTTGCGCCGGAAAACAGCCGGCCCTTGGCCGAACCCTATGCCAATATCTGGAACACCATCGAACCCGGAGCGGTCCGCAGTACTTATCAGCAATACGCCTAATGCCAATGCGCGGTGAGATGATGCTTCATTGTTTCAGCCGATAACGCGCAAGGCCTGCTTCAAGGTCGTGACGGTCAGGGGCAGGCGGCCAATGGTTTCACCGTCGGCGTCAACCAGGGTCCCGGGGTCGCCCTTGACCGCAAAATCGCGGCCGCGCAGAAAGTCGATCCTTGGATGTTCGATATGGTGCCCCTCGAACAGCCAACTGGGCTTTTGCAAGATGATCTGGCGGCGGGGAATATCCTTGAAGAACAGGAAATCAGCAATGCCGTCATGGGGGTCGGCACCAGGGGCCAGCCGCATGCCGCCGCCCAAATATTCCAGATTGCAGATGATGCCGGAATAATAGATCTGATCGGCGATCACACGGTCATCAATGGTCAGGTCGCAACGCTGCATGGGATAGCTCAGGGTGACGATCAAGGTGTTGACATAATAGCTGAACCGGCCGCCCAGCTTTTTCAGATAAGGGGAATGATTGGTGCGATGGACGATCTCGGCCGCCCCGCCCCACGACACCGCCAAGACGCCGTAGTGGCGATGTTCACCACCATCCAGGCCCGTGCAATCGGCCTGCAAGACATCGAACCGTTGCTCGCGGCCCGCGGCGATGGCGGCGATGGCGCCGGATTGATCGCCATGTACGCCAATGGCGCGGGCCAGCTCGTTGGCGGTGCCGGCGGGAATAACGGACAGGGCGATCCCCGCGTGGGCCGGGGCGTCGTCAGCCATGATGCCGTTCAGCACCCCGTTCATGGTGCCATCACCGCCGACGGCGATAAAGTGGCTGACGCCATCGGCGACACCCTGGCGGGCCAATTCGGTTTCCTCGCCGGGGCGGGTGGTCATGACAACATCAAATTCGCCCAGGGCGGCGCGCAGGCCGGCCTCGATCTCAGGCCAGGCCTTTGCCCCGGTGCCCTGGCCGGCCGCCGGATTGACAATGACCCTGATGGTCATGGCGCGGCTCTAATCCCTCAACGCCTTGGCCAGGAAGCGAATACGGTCCTGGCCCCAATAGGGCACGCCATCGTGAATGAACCAGGGCATGCCGAAAACCTGATGTCCGATCGCCTCGTCCGTATTGGCTTGATGGGCGGCTATTATCTCCACCGTGTCGATATGGGCGGCCATGGCGGCGCCGTCAAAACCGGCTTGGGTGGCTGCAGCGACCAGAGTGGCCTGATCGGAGATATCCTGCTCCCCCTCCCACACGCAGGCCAGGAAGATATTGGACAGGGCAATCGCATCCAGGCCCGCCTGCTGGGCGGCGATGACCATGTGCGCGGCCAGGTGGTCGTCCACGGGAAAGAATTTCGGTTGGATATTCATAGGCAGGGACCAATGACGCTTCCAGCGGTCCAGTTCCACCAGGCGGTAGGCCAGGCGGGCGGGATGGCGCTTGGCCACGGGTAGCCCGCCCGTGGCCGCCATGATTTTCGGGCCGATGACAGGCTTGATGTGAAAGGTGGCGCCCGTGTCTTCAATGATTTGCGGCAGACGGCGGCCACCCATGTAGCTGTAGGGCGAGGCCAGGGACATAAAATATTCGACGCTCTTGCTCATGATATTTCGCGCTCTCCTAATGGGTATGTTTTTTCATGTTGGGCATGCCCTTGGCCCCCATGCCGAGGATTTTTATTTCAAGGGTCATGGTTCCGGCTTTTTCAAAGATCACAGTCAGGGGAAGCGTTGAGCCTTTTCTGAGGGGCGCCTTCAGGCCCATCAGCATCAGATGCAGCTGGCCCGGCCGCATTTCCACACCGCCCGTGGCGGGAATTTCCAAACTGTCAACGGGGCGCATTTTCATCACCCCGCCATCCATCTTATGAGCATGCAACGCCACCCGCCTGGCCCCAACGCTCCGGGTCGAGAGCAGGCGGTCGGTTGTCGCTCCATTGCCCTTGATCGACAGATAGGCCGCCCCATTGCGCGCCTTGGAGGCGGTGGACCGGGCCCAACCGTCCACCACCAGGCCATCGCCAGCCCAGGCCGGACAGACAAACAGAAAACTAACGAGCAGAATGAATAGCCGCACGGGATGGTCCCTTCATACTCCGGTAACAATGATCAGCGGCACCGTATAACAGGGCATGACGTTCGGCCAGCATCATTGCGTCGCGGTCATAGCCGCCGCCCATGACACAGGCAATGGGCAGGCCCCGTCCGAGGCAGGCACCAATGACCATGCCGTCACGCCGCGCCAGTCCATCGTCGGTTAGGGCCAGTTTGCCGAGGCGGTCGGCTTGGTGAGGGTCCACGCCGGCATTGTAGAAGACCAGATCGGGCGCCGTCGTCGCCAATAAATCGGCCAGCTGTTCCCATAGAATGGCCAAATAGTCTTCGTCGCCCAGGCCCTCCGGCAAGCCGATATCGCGGTCGCCGGGCTGCTTGCGGACGGAAAAATTATCCTGGCAATGCATGGAAAATGTAATAACGGCACCGCCGCCACGAAAAATCTCCGCCGTGCCATCGCCCTGATGCACGTCCAGATCAATAACCAGCATGGCCATGGCCAGACCCATGGCCTGCAGCACCCGGGCCGCCACCGCCACTTCGTTGAAGACGCAGTAACCGGCGCCATGGGCAATGCCCGCATGATGACTGCCGCCGGCGCTGCTGATGGCGATGCCGCGCTGCAAGGCAAGCCGGGCCGCCAATACGGTACCGCCCACCGATGCCTGGGCCCGATCAACGAGCTGTTGCGAGATGGGCAGACCGATCCGCCGCATCACGACCTCGTCCGCGGTTTGGGATAGAATAGCATCCACGTAGTCGGAATTATGGGCCAGCTCCAACCACCATCGCGGCGCCACATCCGGTTCGTGAAGGGTCTGCGCCGTAGCCAAACCCTGGTCGCGCAATAGCTGGATCAAGTGCCCATACTTGCCCATGGGAAAACCCCGGCGATGGGGTAACGGCACCGTATAAGCGGGATGATGAATGATCGGTACGGCCATGGTGATATCAAGAGACGTCCGGCGACAGGCCCAATTCCCGCAAGCTCATATTCAGACCATCAATGCCCTGAAAATGGTGCGTGTGCAAACCGGCGGCCTCGGCGGCGGCGATATAGGTTTCAGAATCATCGATGAATAGCGTGGTTTCGGGCCGGCCATCCAAGGCATCTAGAACTCGGTGGAATATCTCCGGTACTTCCTTCGTGGACTTGAGCTGGCTGGAGAAGAATGCCCTATCGCCAAATATGGCGGCCGCTTCGGGAAAAACCTCGTCGAAGCCTTCCTGCAACAAGGCGCCGTTGTTGGTCAACATGGCGACGGAAACCCGCCGGGCCATGGTCTTTACCAATGACAGCACGACCGGATCAGGCTCGATGGATTGCCGGCGCGCCCGCAGCCAATCGTCGCGGGACACCGGCACGCCAAGATGTTCGCCAAACAGCCGGAGATAGTTTTCCGCCGAATAATGACCTCGGTCGCCCTCGTCGTCGAAGCCGGACCTAAAAATGATTTCGTCAATTTCGCCAGCCTCGCGAACGGTGATGTCCGCCAACAAGGCCAGCCTTTTTTTAAAATCGTAGTGGCACAGCACGCCGTCCATGTCGAATATGATCAATTCGACCGTCAGCATGGTCTATAGGGAAGCCGTCATGCCGCCATCAACGGTCAACGCGGCGCCGTTGACGTAGCCACCGGCATCGGACGCCAGGAACACCGCGGCCCCGGCCAGTTCCGCCGGATCACCCCATCGGCCCAATGGCGTACGGGTCTTGACCATGCTGTCGAAATCCGGGTCGGCGATCAGGGGGGCGTTGAATTCGGTGGCGAAATAGCCGGGATTGATGGCGTTCACCGTTACCCCATGGGGGCCCAGTTCGATGGCCAGGGTCTTGGTCAAACCGATCAGGCCATGCTTTGACGAGACATAGGCGGGAATGGTGGCCCGGCCGATCTGGCCCATGATCGAGGAAATATTGATAATCCGCCCCCAGCCCCGTTCCACCATGCCGGGCGCCAGCAGTTGCGCCAGCAGGAACGGTGCGCTGAGGTTGACTTCAAGGACCTCGCGCCATTTATCCTCGGGAAATTCCGCCAGGGGTGCGCGGTGAATAATGCCCGCGTTATTGACCAGAATGTCCACCGGCCCGGCTGTCCCGATGGCAGCCTGGCGGGCCGAGCCGTCACTGGCATCAAACGGCAAGGGCGTTGCATCATGACCCGCATCGCGCAGATCGGCCGCCGTGGTTTCACATTCATCATTATTACGGGAGTTTATGATGACGGCGGCACCCTGTTCCGCCATGGCACTGGCGATGGCCAGGCCAAGGCCCCTTGTGGAGCCGGTGATCAGGGCGCGCCGGCCATCCAGGCGAAAATCCATGACTAAACCCTAAAGGATCGCGCCGACGGTCCAGGGCACGAATTCATCCGCGCCAATACCCAGTTGTTCCGATTTTGAAAGGTCGCCGGAGGCGGTGGCGAGGATAAGCTCGAAAATATCCTGGCCCATCTCCTGAATTGATCTTTCGCCATCGATGATGCGGCCGCAGTTGATGTCCATATCCCCTTCCATACGATCGAACATGGTGGTGTTGGTGGCCAGTTTCAGACACGGCACGGGCTTGCAGCCAAAGACCGAACCCCGGCCGGTGGTGAAACAGGCCACATTCGCCCCGCCCGCCACCATGCCGGTGATGGAAGCCGGGTCGTAGCCCGGCGTATCCATGAAGACGAAGCCCTTCTCGGTGATTTTTTCGGCATAGGGATAAACATCGACCAGGTTGGTGGTGCCGCCCTTGGCCGCCGCGCCCAGGGACTTTTCCAAAATAGTGGTCAGGCCGCCCGCCTTGTTGCCGGGGGATGGGTTATTATTCATCTCGGCATTGTTGGCGGCGGTATATTTCTCCCACCAATGAATATGCGCGATCAGTTTTTCGCCAACCTCGCGGCTGACGGCGCGGCGGGTCAACAGATGTTCGGCGCCGAAAATCTCGGGCGTTTCCGCCAGACAGGCGGTGCCGCCGTGACGCACCAACAGATCCGCCGCCGCGCCCAGGCCGGGATTGGCCGAAATGCCGGAATAGGCGTCCGAGCCACCGCATTCCATGGCCAGGATCAATTCGCTGGCCGGAAGGGTCTCCCGCGCCACCCGGTTGGCGTCCGCCAGCATATCCTCGATCAGGCCGATGCCCCGGGCCACGGTCTTTTCCGTGCCGCCGGTATCCTGAATGGTGAAGGCGTGCAGCTTTTCGGAGGGGTTCAGTTTCTCGGCCGCCATCATGGCGCCGATCTGGTTGGCCTCGCAGCCCAGGCCCAGCAGCAGATTGGCCGAGAAATTCGGATGCTTGGCGTAGCCCGAAATGGTCCGCTGGATATAATTCAGGCCAATGCCCGCACAGCCGCCGCAACCATAGTCGTGGGTCAACGCCACCACGCCGTCCACGTTGGGATAATCAGCCAGGGCGTCGCCGCGAAAATGATCCGCGATCATTCGGGCGACGGCGGCGGAACAGTTCACGGAGGTCAAAATGCCAATGTAATTTCGGGTGGCGATACGGCCGTCGGCGCGGCGGAAACCTTGAAAGGTGGCGCGCTGGTGCTCGGGTACGAAATCCACCGGCGTGACGTCGGCGCCGAACATGTAGTCCCGCTCAAAATCCTTGACCATGACGTTGTGGGTATGGACGTGATCGCCCGGCAGGATATCCATGCTGGCGAAACCGATGATTTGATCATACTTGCGGACCGGCTCGTCCTTGGCGATGGCCTGGGTGGCGATCTTGTGCCCGGCGGGTACTTCGACGTTGGCCGAGACCCCCTCGCCGGCAACCTGTGCGCCCTGGGATATGTCGTCGCGGGCCACGATCACATTGTCATTGGGATGCAGGCGGATCGTGGTTGGCAGTTGATTGGTCATTGAAAGTCTCTCCAGGTTGACGCCATATGGGGCAACTTAGCGCAAACGGCGAATCCCGTCAGGTCTGATTTATGCCCATATAAATCTTTTGCCTGTCATCCTGAGGGCGGCCAAGATTACGGAAATGGAAAGATCGGAATAATGACACTCGATCCGCAAGTTGAATATGTCCTGGGCCTGGTTGCGAAATCACCCTATCCGGAATTCCACACGGTTTCGCCCGAAGAGGCACGGGATATATTCGAGGACACGGCCCCGGCCTTGAGCATCCGGGCGGAGGACGTCTTCCGCACGGAAGACCGCTGGATCGAGGGGGTGGAGGGCGATATTCCTATCCGCATCTATACGCCCCGCGAACCCGCCGCCGGCGAGACGCTGCCGATCCTGGTTTTCTATCATGGCGGCGGTTTCGTGATCGGCAGCCTGGACAGCTACGACAGCCTATGCCGGGCCTTAGCCAACCGGGCTGAATGCATCGTGGTCTCGGTGGATTACCGCCTTGCGCCGGAACATAAATTCCCCGCCGCCGTCGATGATGCCCTAGAGGCCTATCAATGGGTGGCGGACCATGCCCACGAACTGGACGGCGATGTCACCCGCATGGCCATCGCCGGCGACAGCGCGGGCGGCAATGTCGCCGCCGTCACCGCCATCGGCATCCGCGACGAGGGCGATGTGGCACCGTTGTTGCAGATCCTGATCTATCCCGTACTGGACGGCACGCCGGAGCGGCCGTCCCACCATGAGTTCGCCGAGGGCCGGCTATTGACCCGGGGCAATATTCTTTGGTTCTACGCGCATTATATAAACGACCCCGAAGACGCCAAGGACCCGCGGTTCTCGCCCATTCTGGCCGAAGATCTATCGGGTCTGGCGCCGGCGCTGGTGATCGTCGCGGGCCATGACCCCCTACGCGATGAAGGCTTGGCGTATGCCGAACGCCTGAGCTCGGCCGGCGTTCTAGTGGAGTTGAGCAACTACGAGGGCATGGTGCACGGCTTTCTGTCATTCGCGGATGCGGTTGACCAGGGCAAGGCCGGCATCGAGCAGGTGGCGGGCGCATTGCACAAGGTTTTTTCCGCATAATGAGCGGAATTAACCATTCATGAACCACCCCGGCCTATCCTGAGAACTTCAGGAAAGGTCCACATGCGTAGAATTAGTTTCAAATCGGGGGGCGTCCGCAATCACCGTAAGGATCGGCGTTTGTCCTTGTTGCAGTTGACGGTAACAGCCGACGGCCGGGATTACGACAGCCTGGATTGGGGCCTGGGTGGCGTACGCATCCATGGCCTGGTGCCAGACCGGAGCGTTGATGGCGACCTGCTGATCAAGGTCTCGGGCGTGCGCAAGGAGCAGGAACTCAGCTTTGAGGTCATGGCAACCATTGTCCGCATGGATAAAGAGGCGAACGAGACGGCACTACGTTTTGATGACCCGACGGCGGAAGATCTCGATACGTTGGAAGCTCTCATCACGGGCCGGCGCATCAGCGCTTAAAGTAGCGCTACAGAATTTCCAGAACAGTCTCCGGCGGGCGCTCCATCAAGACCGGGTTGGCGATAATAGCCTCGATCAAGGCATCTTCAGCCAGCCCCGCATCACTTAATCCGTTGGCCTTGTAAGGCTCTTCCTTCGTGCGCATCAGAGCTCGCGGATGCAGTTCAAGCTTGCGCAGAATATCTTTCAAAGTAGCCGCATCGGGCGGCGTCTGGAGATATTCGATAATCGTTGGCTCAACGCCCTGGTCCCGCAGCAATTGCAAGGTCTGCCGGGATTTGAAACAACGGGGATTATGGTAGATGGTAACGGTCATGGCTACCTCTTCTACTCTGTAGGCACGGAATCTAGCAAAGCGGCCTTTCAATTGACACCGCAAACAGGCTAAACCGGGCTGGAAAATGCCACACCGGCATTATTTAGGGCGCAATATTTAGGGCGCTATGGAGTTGAGCATGAGTGCGGATGTTCCGGCCGGGTTCCAACTGGCCGCCGAGACAGAGACCTTTGAAACCTTCGTCGGCCCGCTGTACGAAAAATGGGACGGCGAAGACTATACCTGCGGCTTTCGCGCCGCCCCCCATCACGGCAACCGCCGGGGCGTGGTGCACGGCGGCATGCTGTTCACCTTCGCCGACCACACCCTGGGCAACATGGTCTGGGCCCGTTTCAAGGATCAGCCCTGCGCCACGGTTACCCTGAACGTGGACTATCTGGCCGGCGCCCGAAGCGGCGACTGGATCGAATGCACGGGCCACATTACCAGGGAAACCCGCTCCCTGATCTTCATCAAAGGCCAGTTGAGCATCGACGGCAAGACCGTGATGACCGCGTCCGGTGTTTGGAAAAAACTAGGCGCTGATTAACACCAACGTGCGTTAATAGGGACCTATAGAGACGCATTCTAGGCGTTTTCGGGTAGGCGCGTGCGCCGACGCGATACGGGGTATCATTAGGGGTGCGCGACGCCATCCGAAAACGCCTAGAATGCGCCCAGATGCGGCATTTGCGGGTTGTCTCCGAGCGCCCTCGGATGGCGTCGAAGAGGCTTGACGATAGCCCACATCGCCGGCGCCTCCTCTCCTACCCGAGGGCACTCTGAGACGATCTCTATAGGTTCCAATAAACGCACGTTGGTATAATGAGACCTGTGCGCGGGTAATGCTTTACAGTTTTCCTTTGATCTGATTCTCTCTTTTTGAGGGTTTGGCTTGGAAGGATTGATTGATGTCGCGTCGGACGATAGGACAAGAACGGTTTTCCTTCGCCGCTGGCGACAAGAAGTCGGACCTTGATGGGCTTTCTGAACTGATCGATTGGCGTG
>JAYGEA010000353.1:0-28749 GCA_046582635.1 Alphaproteobacteria bacterium | reverse complement strand
CCTGGGCCATGTTGAATTGCGCGGCGGCGTTGCGGCCATAACTGGCAACCACGTTCCAGGCCACCCGCCCTTCCGACAAATGATCCAGGGTGGCCATGGTCCGGGCCGTCAGATAGGGAGGCACATAGGTGGTGGACATGGAAATGCCCACGCCCAGCCCGGTCGAGGCACGGGTCAGGATGGGCACCAGGGGGGCGGGATCGTGCAGGGGAAACTGAATGGCGTAGCGCACGGCGGCGTCCGCCTTGCCCTCGTACACATCATAGACGCCGTACATATCGGCAAAGAACAGCATGTCGATACAGCCCCGGTCCAAGGTCCGGGCCAGATGCTCCCAAAAGGCGGGCTGGGCATAGTGAAAGCCGCGATAGGCGCGCGGCATGGCCCAGGCGCCAATGGAATGCTGGCTGGGCCCGTGGCCCAGCACAAAGGCCAGGTGCATGTTCGCCGCCATGGCGGAAACCTACCTCAGGCAGCGCCCTGCATGATCAGTTCAAGTTGATCCTCGGGCACGTAGGTGTAGGAGCCGGGCCGGAAGTCATAACCTAGATCCCCCAGCAGGCGGCGCTGGCGCGGGGTGCAGCGATCCGCCACCGCCGCCACCATGGCGTGGTCGTAGGGGCGCATGAACAATTGGCAATAATTGTACAACAAGGTCTTGCGGCCATGCCCCGATAGATTGGCGGAGGGGCCGTGCCACAGGGAATGGGCGAAGAAATAGGCATCCCCCGCCTTGCCCATCAACGGCACGGCGCCGGGCATGTCGGGGGAGGGAATAGTTTCGTCCACTTCCGGATAGGGGCGGAGGTGACTGCCGGGAAAGACCGTGAAGTTGCCGCTTTTTTCCTCCTCGACGTCGGTCAACAGATACATGATCTTCATGGACAGGGGCCGGCTGCTTTCCGTCACCCTGATGCGGCGCAAACCCTCGCCGCCGTCCGTATGGGTATAGCCGGGGAATTCCGGGGTGGAGGCCCGCACGATGGCCTGTGACATGGAGAAAGCCAGATACGGTCCCATGATATCCACCACCAGATCAAACATGCCGGGCCGGTCAATCAGATCTATGAAGCATTGGTCATAGGACAGCAGGTCGCGGCGGTCCATGAAGCTGTCCGGGTCCGGGTTGCCATGTTCCACCCAGCCGTAATGGCCGCGGGGCAGATTGGTCGGCTCCCAGCCGGGCTTGGCCCGCAGGGCATCAATCCGTTCGCCATAGAACGCCACTTCGTCCGCGTCAAAGACGCCCTCCACAATGAAATATCCGTCGATATCCCAGGCACGGCGTTGCATTTTGGTCAGATTTTGCACGACTATCCCTCCTATACTTGGCTATTTTAACGCTAGAATAGCACCGGGCCGCAAAAATGCGAATTGTCCGAATAAATTTCAGGGAGACCACAGATGCCATTCAACGCCCCCTACGCCTTCATGGTCAGCATGGACGTCCAGGCCGACAAGGAGGATTTGTTCAACGAAGTCTATGACGAGGAACATATCCCCGCGTTGCTGAAGGTCGATGGCGTCGTCGCCGTCTCGCGCCTGAAGACCACGCCGGCGACCTTGAGCATGGGGGGCGAGGAACATGCCGTCACCGGCGAGGGCCTGCCCCATTACATCGCCATCTATGAAGTGGAAAGCCCCGACGTCCTCAACAGCCCGGCCTGGGCCGAAGCTGTCGAGGCGGGCCGCTGGGCCGGCCAGGTCCGCCCCTTCACCACCAACCGCCAGCACGTAATGCGAAAGTTGATATAGCCAGCCAGCGCCAGGGTGAACTGACTGGCGACCGGGCGATGAATGATCGTCCGGGGCTTTATCACTGCCGGTTGGAATTAGTCTTCGATAATGTTTTGTTGCAGTTCATCGGCGGGTAGGAAGGGCCACAGGTCGGCGAAATCACTTGTCACCATTGTGCCGTCGGCTAGTTTTTTGGAGGTGAGCTTGGGCGAGAAATCCTGTTCCTTGTCGAGCATTATTTCGCAAATAATCGGGCCCTTGGATTTTAGAACAAGATCCAGACCCGAGGATACCTCGCCGTTCAGATCAATGCGCTGATAGGCAAAACCAAAGGCGCCGGCAACCGCTTCATAGCGGGGAAATTCGAGACCGCTGTCGGGGCCACAGCCGGAGATGTTCTTGGGGAAGTAATTTTGCTGGGTTTGCCGGATCGAATGATAGCCATCGTTGTTGAGAAGGAACACAACCACATCCGCTGCCCGCGATGACAGGGTTTGCAATTCCTGAATATTCATCATGATGATGCTGTCGCCGGCGATGCAATAGGTGCGCCGCCCCGTCGCCACGGATACGCCCAGGGCGGCGGGCAGGTCGTAGCCCATGGAGGCGGAACCGGAATTGCTGAACAACCTGGTGTTCTGCTTGATAATCGCCGCCTGAAAGGTGACGACGCAGGCGGTGCCGTCGCCGCAAACCACGGGCGCATCGGGCGGCAGTCTGGTGAACAATTGCTCGACAAAATAATACGGGTTCACCTTGCCGGCCGGGTTCTCGCGGTAGTCCGGCAAGACGGTAGGATAGCGGCTGACCCGCGCCTGGCACCAGGCGCGGTAATCCACATGGGCTGATCGGCATTCGGCCCCCTCCGCGGCGATGACCGAAAGCAGTTCCGTCATGAACCCCTTTAGTTCGGCATGCACTTTGTGGGCGATGTTCAAGGTCGGTTTGTTCAGTTCCGCCCGATCAATATCGACCATGCAGACCTTGGCCTTGCTGGCAAAGGCCCGGAAATTGTAGCTGATTTGCCGAATATTCAAACGGCTGCCGAGAACCAGCACATAATCGGCATTCTGAATTGTGAAGTTTCCCGCCCTGTCACCAACGCTGCCCGGTCGCCCGCTATAGTTTTTGTGATCATTGGGCAGGATATCATGGGCGTTCCAGCCCGTGACAAAGGGGCAATCGAGACGTTCGGCAAGTTCAAGATATTCCTGCATGGCGCCCGAGGCCCGAACGCCGCCACCGGCAAAAATCACCGGGCGCCGCGCCGCCATCAGATCCGCGTACACGGAAGCCGCCTCCCGTGTCAGTTCCCCGCCCGTCGCAGCGTCGTCCTCCATGCCGGTGTTTGGTGATATAAAGCTGTCAAATTGCAGATCATCGCCGGACTGTGATGCCCCTTCGGGGAGGGGGGCCGACTGTATGTCCATGGGCACATCGATCCAGACCGGGCCCGGCCGGCCCGTGGTGGCAATCTCCCAGGCCTTTTTGACAATGGCCGCTGCGTTCGCGGCATTATCCAGCTGCACGGCCGCTTTCGTCAGCCCCTGTTTTACAATCTGGACGATGTTGACTTCCTGGTCGCCGACCTGCCGGATGGGCAGGGGGGATGTGGCGATAAGGGTTTCACGCTTGACCTGGCCGGATACCACGATCATGGGAACGGAATCCGTATAGGCGCCAAAGACGCCGTTCAAGGCGTTGATGCCGCCAGGCCCCGTCGTCATGTTCACCACCGCCGGCACGCCGCCAAAGCGCCCAAAGGCCTCCGCCGCCATGGCGCAGGCCTGTTCATGGTGGCAGTAAATTTTTTCAAATGATGGGTTGAGGCCAAAAGCATCATTGAGATGCATGGCGCCGCCGCCCGTGACCGTGAATACCTTTGTCGCCCCGCACCGCGCCAAAGTCTCGACGATAAGGTTGGCGAACCGCGCCGTTTTAGGCATTTTTACGATTGAGTTCCCGCCACCGGCTTTCCAGCATTTCGATCCGGGTTTCGTCTTCCTCGTACATGGATTTATAGGAATTGCGCTTGTTCTGGAGCTAAAACAATTCGAACTGAACCGCCAGCAACAAGCCGTCACGCGCCGCCGGTTGGGGCAAAATATCCCCATCGAAGATAAATTTCCGGGTTTCGAACCTGGTTAGGTGGACATCGCGAATGCGCTTCGGCGTATCGATGGCTTCGATGGCAACACCGCCACCAACGATAAATTCCTGTCCGGCCTCCCGGCACATGGCGCCGACGGACAACACCTCCTGGGTGATCTGGTCACTGTTGACATCGCCCCGGGACAGATTTCGCGACATGGTATAATCAACCCGCCCAAAGACCACGCCATCGACGCCGCCTTCGAAATTTTGCGCCGTGTCGAGCAATTCATGGCGATTTTTTACCGCCGTGTCCGTCTCTATATTGAACAGAAACTTGATCTCCCGGCGTTCCTCTTCGGGGAAAACCTTGTTCTTGGCGGCGATGAACTTGGTCAGGGCGTAGGCTGTTTCCACCATCGGCGCGATGATATATTCAACCCCGAAAACCCGGCTTTCGATCAGGTCGCGCACGGCCTCGCAGCCGCCAATTTTCAGGCCCACATTCAAGCCGGCCCGTCTGGCAATCTCGAGCAGACGAAGGAATTCGTCGGCCCGCGTGCCTTCGGCTTCAAATTCCACCTTTACGGCAACGAAGCCACAGCTTTCCCTGCCCTTCTCCAATTTTTCCAGCATCTGGGTTTCGATCCGGTTCATTTCCGCTTTCCTTTCCCGGAAACTTGATATTTCCCGTGGTCATTTCCACAATCGGCTAAATCAATCCATCTATACTTCAAAATACTCTAACGCCGGTTAATACATAGCGTATTTCCGTCGGTCGCTCTCCCGGACCTATGATGCGGGGTCGTAGCGATACGCCCCAATAAGCCAAACAAGGAGTGTGGCCATGACGGGGTACGTTGGACTTGACGTTTCAAGGGAAGAGACGGGTTTTTGCGTGATGGATAATTCGGGCAATGTTTTATCGTCGGGGAAAACGCCGAGCGATCCGGATGCACTATTCGAGATGGTGAAGCGGCCCGGAAGCAGCGCATCGTGATCAAGGCGCGCCGCCACCTGTTCCGTCAGCGGCGGGATACGCAAAACACCATACGAGGTTTTCTCGGTTCCCTCGGCCTGCGCTTTGCCAAGGGTTCGGGCAAGCTGGCGGACCGGGTGGAGGCGGTCTTGGCTGAGCGCACGGATTTGGCCGCCATGATCGCGCCGCTACTAGCCGGTGCCGAGGCTGTGGCGGCTCAAATCAAGCGCCTACGACAAAGAGGCCGCCGTGCAGGTAAAGGCGACGCCGGCGGCCGGCCTGCTGATTACCATCCCAGGCGTCGGCCCATTTAAGGCGGGCGAAAAGCGGTTACGTCCCCGCTATTCTTGCGACTGGTGCAACCAGGGCGCCGCCCGCTAATAGGTCGCCCGGCCGCCCGATAAGTCGAACACGCCGCCGGTGGAAAAACTGCAATCTTCCGAGGCCAGCCAGGCGACCAGGGCGGCCGCTTCGGTGGTTAGGCCCAGGCGGCCCATGGGGATGCGGGAGAGCATATAGTCCACGTGCTCCTGGGAGATCTGATCGAAAATGGCCGTGCGGATGGCGGCGGGCGTGACGCAGTTGATCAGCACGCCGGCTTCCGCCGTTTCCTTGGCCAGGGACTTGGTCAGGCCGATCACGCCGGCTTTCGCGGCGGAATAGGCGCAGGCGTTGGGATTGCCCTCCTTGCCAGCGATGGAGGCGATATTGACGATGCGGCCATAGCCATTGCCCATCATGTGTGAAATGACGCTCTGGCAGCACAGGAACACCGCGTCCAGGTCCAGGTTCACCACCATGCGCCATTCTTCATAGGTGTACTCCCAGCTTTTCTTGGCCGGGCCGGCGATGCCGGCGTTGCAGACCAGAATATCGATCTTGCCCATTGCGGCGAGGGCGCCATCCCGGCCGGCGGCGACCTGATCGGGGTTCGTGACATCAACAATGGCGCCAGCCAGGCGGTCACCGGCATCGTTGGCGGCCAGCATGGCGTCCAGATTGTCCTGGCTGATGTCCCACATGGTGACGGACGCGCCGGAGGCCAAAAACCGCTCCGTAATGGCCTTGCCGATGCCATCGCCGCCGCCCGTGACAATTGCCCTGCGGCCCTCTAAATCGATTTGGTTCATGTTCGGGTTCCTAACGTTTGTCCCTGACAAAGGGGAAAATTTTGGTGAAACCGGCGCCCGGTTCGGCGGCGGTGAAGCGTTGCCAGATGGGCAGCAGATTTTGACTGATGGTGTCAGCGGTGCCGGCCTGTGCCACGTTCTCCACATACAGGGAGATGTCTTTCAGGTACAGGGTATTGAGGAATTCCGCATCATAGGTCTCGGGCAGGACGCGATTGGGGAATTTGTCGGATGTGGCCGTGTTCTGTCCCGACGAGACATTCAACACATCCAGCATGGTCGACATCTCCAGCCCCTGGGTCAGACCAAATGAAATCGCCTCGGATGTCGCGGTCAAGGCCAGGCCCGAGAGATAGTTGTTCAGCAGCTTCATGGCCTGGGCCTGGCCTGGCTCCTCTCCCACGTGAAACGGCCGTTTCGACATGGCCGTGAGCACCGGGGCCAGGGCCTCGAACGCCTCCTCCGGGCCGGCGAACATCAGGGCGATGGTGCCGGCGGCGGCCCCCGCGATGCCGCCAGACACAGGTGCGTCCATATAGGATAGTTCGGAGGCGGCCAGGCGGCCGTGCACCGCCTTGGCCGCCGCCACCCCGATGGTGGAGGTATCGATGATGGTCGAAACCGCGCGCTGTTTGGTCTCGATAATCTGCTCCGCCACCGCCGCCGAGATATCGCCGTTGGGCAGGCTGAGGATGATCACATCCGCCTCCCGGGCCACGGCGCCGACCGAGGCCGCGATATGGGCGCCATCCGGTGCGCGATCTTTGGTGCCGGCCACATCGAAGCAGACCATCTGGAAGCCGGCCTTGGCCACGTTGGCGGCCATGCGGCTGCCCATGGCGCCCAGGCCGATGAAGCCCACAATAGGCTGTTGGCCGGGTTGTTGTTGTTCCGTTGCCACGCTTAATCTCCGCCCTGCTCGTCCAGCACCTTGCGGGCGATGCGGAAGGCTTCCACGCCGGCCGGCATGCCGCAATAGATGGCGATCTGTTCCAGGGTGGAGCGCAATTCGTCCTTGGTGCAGCCGTTATTCAGGGCGCCGCGAAAGTGCAATTCGAACTCCACGCCCCGGCCCAGAGCCGCCAGCATGGCAAGGTTGATCAGCGAGCGGGTCTTCTTTTCCAGCGCCTCGTCACCCCAGATGCCGCCCCAGGCGTATTCCGTCACCATCTCCTGAAAATGGCTGTTGAAGTCGGTGACGTTGTTGATGTTGCGGTTCACATAGTCCTCGCCCAGCACCTGCTTGCGGATGCCCAGGCCTTTGTCGTACAGCGCCTTGTCCATGGCGATATCCTCCATTTTTTTTGATTTCGCCGCATAGTACGCTCTGGACATTTGATCTGGCCAGCGCTCTGCCCCATTCTGTTGGCAGAAAAACACAATTGGAGGACAGCATGGGACGGGTGATATGGGACGCGTAGTTGGCAAAGTGGCATTAATCACGGGCGGTGCCTCTGGCATCGGCCGGGCAACAAGTGAATTATTGGCCGAGGAAGGCGCGACGGTCGTCTTGACCGATTTGCAGGATATTCCCGGCGAGGACGTGGCGGCGGGCATCCGGGCGGCGGGCGGCAAGGCATCCTATTATCACCACGACGTCACGGACGAGGCGGCCTGGGAAAAGGTTGTGGGCGAAACACTGTCGGAACATGGCCATCTGGACATTCTGTTCAACAATGCGGGCATCAGCGGCACCGGCGTGCCGGTGGGCGAGATGAGCCTGGACACTTGGCGCCAGACCATGTCGGTCAATCTGGACGGCGTCTTTCTGGGCGTGAAACACGGCGTCCGCGCCATGTCCGAGACCGGCGGGGCGATCATCAACACTTCGTCCGTCCTGGGCTTTGTCGGGCTGCCGAACACGGCGGCCTACTCCGCCTCGAAAGGCGGCGTGCGGTTGCTGACCAAGGCCGTGGCCATGGAATGCGCCGCCCGGGGCCTGAACATTCGGGTCTGTTCCGTGCATCCCGGCTACATCGACACCCCCATGGTCGGCGGCGCCATACAGCGCGGCGGACCGGAGCGGCGGGAGGCGATCCTGAAATCCCAGCCCATGGGGCAGATGGGCGAGCCGCGCGATATCGCGGAAGGTGTTTTGTACTTAGCCTCCGATGCAGCCAAGTTCGTCTCGGGCAGCGAGCTGATCATTGATGGCGGTTTTCTGGCCCGATAGGCGGGCCCATGAGACGCATCGCCAGCCCGCGCCCCCACCCGGCCACCCATTAGGATACTCACGTGGTTGGCCGGGTGGGGGAGTGGGCCGGTGATGCCCAACAAGTTGGAACAAACATGAGCGAACCTGAAACTTACGAACTGTTTGCCGTCCGCTACGGTACCGTCGCCGGACGTATCCGCAGCGATAATTTCATCATCGCGCCGGAGCATCCCACAGATCCCCACGACGGCCCCATGCCCTTGGACTATTTTGTCTGGGCCATCGTGAACGAAAACCGCACCATCGTCGTCGACACCGGCTTCGAGCGGACCGAGGGCGACAAACGCGGGCGTATCATCAAGCACCTGCCGCGCGAGGGACTGGAGATCATCGGCATCGATGCCTCAAAGGTCGAGGACGTGATCATCACCCACCTGCACTACGACCACGCCGGCACCTTGGACGATTTCCCCGCCGCGAAGTTTCATCTGCAGGAAAGCGAGATGAATTACGCCACCGGCAAACACATGTGCCATGAACCCTTTGGCCATGCCTATGCCGCCGATCATGTCTGCGCAATGGTCCGCCGGGTGTTCGACCGCCGGGTGGTGTTTCATGACGGGCCCCGTGAAATCGCGCCGGGTATTTCGGTCCATTGGATCGGCGGTCATACGGCGGGCGTGCAATGTGTCCGCGTGCTGACCAAACGGGGTTGGGTCGTGCTGGCCTCGGACGCCTCGCACTTTTACGAAAACATGGAGGGCATCGCCCCCTTCCCCATCGTTTATTCCGCCGCCGACATGGTGCAGGGGTATGCCACCATGCGCGACTTGGCGGAAAGCCCGAAACATATCATCCCCGGCCATGACCCCATGGTGATGGAGCGTTATCCCCTGGCCGTATCGGGCCAGGAAGACGTTATCCGCCTGGATGTGCAACCGACGGCGTAGAAGAGGATATGTCGTGACATGCTAGCATGCCTGTAAACGGGAGGACAAAATGGAACGGCTGGCAGTTTACACGGCGCGACAAATCCACACCATGGACCCAGGCCGGCCCGTGGCCAAGGCCATCGCCATTGCGGATGGGCGCATCGTTTCGGTCGGCACCCTGGACAGCATGGCCCCTTGGTTGCGCCGGGTTGACCACGACATCGATGAGAGGTTCAAGAACGATGTGCTGATGCCCGGCTTCATCGACCCTCATACCCATTTGCGCATGTCGGGCACCTTCATGGGGCTGCACTATGTGGGACCCATCGATAGTCACGGCCCGCAAGGGCCGGTGACCGGCATGCCGGGACGGGATGATGTGCTTGGCCGCTTGCAAACCCTTGTTCAGGAAACCAACGACCCCACCAGCCCGATCATTACCTGGGGCTATGATCCGGGCATGCAGGGGGGCCATCTGGACCGGGACATGCTGGATGAAATCTCCGCCAAGGTGCCGATCTGGGTGCTCTCCTATGCGCCGCACATCGTCTACACCAACACGCCGATGATGGAACGTACGGGCGTTGCGGAGGACATCGAGGCCCATGGCATCGGCCGCTACCCCGACGGCCGCCTGAACGGCTGGTTCATTGAAAGCCGCGCCGTCGGCCAGGCAACCCGGCCGGTGCAGCGGCAGGTTTACCGCGCCGGCTTTGGCCGGGAGGCCCTGCAGCGCCAGGCCCAGGTCGCGGTGCGCAACGGCATTACCACCGTCGCCGATCTGGCCTGGGGCTTTGAATCCTTCGAAAACGAATGGGACGACCATGCCGCGCTGGCCGGCGATGACAGCTTTCCCCTGCGCATGTTGTTGATCCCGTTCGATGCCCGCCTGGTGGCCAAATTCGGCGCTGACCGTTTTGACTACCTGGCCTCCATGCGAGCCCAGGGCACGGACAAGCTGGCGGTGCATGGGGTGAAATTCATCAATGACGGCTCCTACCCCTCCATGACCCTGCGCCTGAACTTTCCCGGCTACCTGGATGGCGAAGTGGGCCTGACCGGCGAGACGCCGTGGGCGGACATGGTCGAGTGCATGCTGCCTTATTGGCAGGCCGGCATTCAGATCCATTCCCACGCCAATGGCGACCAGACCGTGGACATGACCCTGGACACCTTGGCGGAGTTGCAGTTGCGCCATCCCCGCTTTGACCATCGCTTCGTGATTGAGCATTATTGTATTTCCACCGTGGCCCAGGGCCGGCGCCTGGGCGCCCTGGGCGGGCTGGCCAGCGTCAATCCCTATTTTGTCCATTACCGCGCGCTGATCCATGCGGACAGCGGTTTCGGCCCCGACCGGGCGGAGGCGACGGCGCGCCTGGCAACCTTGGCCGAGGCCGGGGTGACCTTTGCCCTGCATTCGGATTTCAACCTGGTGGTGGGGCCCATGGCGCCCCTGACCGCGGCCTGGATCGCGGTCAATCGAATAGCGGCGGACAACGAAACCGTGATGGCGCCGGGGGAACGCATATCGGTGGATCGGGCCCTGCGCGCGGTGACCATCGATGCGGCCTTCGTGCTGCGGCGGGATCACGAAATCGGCAGCCTGGAAGTGGGTAAATTGGCCGACCTGGCAATCCTGGACGACGATCCATACGCGGTAGCGCCCGGTGCCCTGCGCGATATCGCCGTCAAGGGAACCATTCTGGGCGGCAAACCCCATATAGCGAATGACTGAAGGCGCCCAGATGCGCCGGCTGGCGGCGGAATGGGACTTCGTGCTGTCCACATTGGCCGCGCCGGGTGAAGACGGCGAGCTTGCAGCGGGGTCCGTGGGCGTGACGATCCTGGCGGGTTTCCTGGGCGCCGGGAAAACCACCGCCTTGGGGCATTTGCTGCAGGGCGATCATGGTTTGCGGCTGATGGCGGTGGTCAACGATCTCGGCGCCGTCAATATTGATGCCGCCCTGATCGAACGCAGCAGCGATGATGTCATCCAGTTGACCAACGGTTGCGGCTGTTGCGCCCTGGGCGGCGAATTGGGGCGCGTTGTCGAGGAGCTTGGTGCCGCCAGCCCGCCCCCCGACGGCATTATTGTCGAGGCCAGCGGCATCGCCGACCCAGGCGCCATGGCCACGGCAATCGCCGCCGGCACCAATGCCAGACTTGACGGCATTGTCACGCTTGTTGATGCCCAGGCCGCCGATACCTGGCTGGAGAACCCGGCCACCAGGCCGTTGTTCCAGCGGCAGTTGGATGCCGCGCACGTTCTGGTGTTGAACAAGACAGACCTGGTTGGCGAAAACCAACAAAAAGCCCTGACGGCGCGCCTGGGTGAACTGGCGCCCGGCCGGCCCATCATACCAACGTCGCACGGCCGCTTGGATAGCCGGATCGTCCTGGGCGCGGCCCTGCGGGGGGCCAGGGCGGATCCCGGCAACCGGCCCCATGAGGACGCGATTTTCGAAACCCGCGCCATCCCCCTGGCCGATGCGGTTGAGCGCAGGGATTTGGTTGCCTTTCTGGAGGCCCCGGCCACCGGCCTGCTGCGTCTCAAGGGTTTCGTCCACCTGGCCGGCGAGGGAGGGGAGGTCCTGCATATTGTTCAAGCGGTGGGTCGGATGTGGCGTATCGATCCCCTGCCCGGCGACGGTGCTTCGGACCCACCGTGGCGGGGCCTGATACTGATCGGCCTGGCCGCGCAAGTAGAGGATTGGGGCGGCGACGACATCGCGGCCCATCACTTCACATATTGAGCTGGACCGGCTGCTCCACCCGAATGCAAGATAGCCCTGGTTGAATAAAATCGGAGGCCAGTCATGACGACGTCTTTCTCGGGGTCAAAGGAGCATTTGTTCCAGGCGCTGCCCGAATTAGCGGCAGAGGCGAGGACCAGGGCCGTTGAGTTCGAAGACAACCGGCAAATCTCCGTCGATTTCGTCGCCAAACTGAAGCAGGCCGGAGTTTACCGTATCCTGGTGGCGCGGGAACAGGACGGGCTGGGCGGCAGCCTGTTGGATTGGTTGAAAATGGTTCTGAGCTTATCGGAAGCCGATGCCTCGACCGGTTGGACCTGCGCCCATGGCGCCGTCTGCAGCGCCCTGATCGCAAACCTGGCCGACCCTGAATTTGTTGAAAGCTTTTTTGCCGATCCCCAGGCCTCCGCGGCGTGGAGCAATCTGCCTCAGGTCCAGGTCTCGGAGGAAGATGACGGATTGCGCATATCCGGGCGCTGGAGCTTTGAAACCGGTTGCACGGCGGCAACTTATGTCGGTGGCATGGTGGAGCGGCCGCGGGAGGACCCAAGCGCGCCGCCACGGTATTTCGCCTGTCTGGCGCCCATCGCCCAAGCGCAAATCGAAAAAACCGGGGACCCAATCGGTTTGGCGGGGACGGGTAGTCATGATGTCATTTTCGATGATCTTCTGGTGCCTTGGAACCGCATATTCGAGTGGCCCGACGGCAAGCCGCGCAATGCCTATCCATGGGCCGTGTTCACGCCGGGTACCTGGTTTATTTCCATATGTGCCGCCGCCACGCACTTGGGCTTGGCCAGGCGGGCTTTGGACGAGGCCCGCGCTTCGCTGACCGGCAAGATGGACCGCTTCTCCGGTCAGCCGGTTTTGGCCAAGCCCGGCAATTTGCGGGCATTGGAGGAAGCGGAAGGATTGCTGTTTGCTTGCCGGTCAGGCCTAGAAAACGTCATGCGGGAGATATGGGAGCGGGCCCAATCCAGTCAGCCGCTGGGCCAAGATCTACGGATAATGGTGCGGCTTGCCACCACCACGGCGGTGCATCAATGCGAAGGTATTGTTCGGGCCGCCTATGATGTCGCCGGTGCCAGTGCCGTGCGCCGGACCGGCGTCCTGCAACGGCTGTATCGGGATGCCTCTTGTCTGACCCATCATGTTTCGGTCAATGGCGATAGCTTTGAGAGGGTGGGCCGCGTAAGAGGTGGCTTCGATCCCCTGGATTTCAGAATCTAGCGGACGCGAAGTCCGGCGTTGGTTACCGGGCCCGGCTGACGGGCCCCTATTCGGCGGCTTGTTGAACTTCGTCCGGGGCCGTGTAGGAATGGGATTCCTGAGCCGCCAAAACCGTCGCACCAGTAACAGCAAAGTTGCCAGAACCACCCGCGTCCAGCGGCCGTCGGAAGATTTGTCATGGCTAACGGCGCGAATAATCGACACGGCTGGATCCTCGGGTGCGAGAGCAATTCCGAATTGGAAATGCTCTGATTCTTAAAGATAGGACAATTTTTCCAATCACCTTGAATTGCCCGGGGCATTTGGGCGCGCCACATTTGATCGGAATTGCTCTCGTCGGGGTGCAAAGCGGCGGTAACCGCTCTCTTGGCTCATATTGACCGTCAGCCGTAAAATTCCCCTTAAGGAATTTGGTTAATCGCAAGGTTTCTTAGCTTGGTTGCGCTAGGGCGGCATCAGGCTTCCAGGCGTACGCTTTCAAGCGCGGAGGCGGTGATGTCCCGTTCCAGCGCCTCGATCACGGCGAACATATCGTCCGCATGCACCGGCTTGCTAAAATAATAACCTTGGGCGTAATGGCAGTTGTTGGCGCGCAGGAATTCCAGTTGTTCCGCCGTCTCCACGCCCTCGGCCACGACGTCCAGGCCAAGATGCTGGGCCAGCGCAATCACGGTGCGGACGATGGCGCCGTCCGAGGGAACGTGGGTAACATCTCGTACGAAGGAGCGATCAATCTTCAATGCATCAAGCGGGAAACGCTTCAGATGCGCCAGGGAAGAATAACCGGTGCCGAAATCATCAATGGAAACACGCACGCCGGCTTCACTGAGGCTGCCCAGGATTTTTGCCACCGATACCGCATCGTTCATGATGGAGCTTTCCGTCAGCTCGATTTCCAACATCGAGGAGGAAATCCCGGTGCGTTCGATCCAACTCTCCACATGCTCCAGCAAGTCATCCTGATTGAACTGTTGGGCCGACAGGTTCACCGCCACGCGCAATTGCGGCCTGTTCTGGAGCTTCCATTCGGCGAGCTGGGTGCAGGCCATGCCCAGGATCAGATCGCCCAGGGGCGGCATTAGGCCCAGTTCCTCGGCCAAGGGGATGAATTGATCCGGCAGGATCAGGCCCCGCTCCGGATGCTGCCAGCGAACCAAGGCTTTCAACCCGATCACCAAGCCGGTCTTCAGATCGATTTGCGGTTGATAGTGCAGCTCAAACTCGTTATCGCGGATGGCCCGTTGCAGGGCCACGCCCAGGCCGATGCGGCGCAGGGCGGCACTGTTCATGTCGGGCCGGTAAAATTGATAGCATTCGCCCCCCGCCTGTTTCGCCTGGTACATGGCGGCGTCGGCATAACGCATCAACTCGTCCGCATCATCGGCGTCTTCGGGGAACAGGGCGATGCCGATACTGGGCGATACCGTGGCGGCATTGGTGCCGATCATGATTGGTTCCGAGACGCTTTCGACGATCTTGTTGGCGACCGGGGCGGCCGACACGGCATGGTCCAGATTGGCGGCCAGGACGATGAACTCGTCGCCGCCGAGGCGGGCCACGGTATCGCTGTCGCGCAGGCAATCGCGAATGCGCGAGGCAACGGTTTTCAGCACCGTGTCGCCGGCTTCATGGCCCATGGTGTCGTTGACGAATTTGAAGCGGTCCAGGTCAATGAACAGCACCGCCAGTTCCTGGCCGTAACGGCGCGTTTGGTTCATGGCGTGGGTCAACCGGTCGATCAACAGGGCCCGGTTCGGCAGGCCGGTCAGGCTGTCGTAATGGGCCATGCGGGCCCGGCTGATGGCGCATTGCATCGCGACCGAAAGGCGATCGGTGTTCACATCCGATTTTACCATGCTGTCCTGGGCGCCGAACTGAACCAGTTGCACGGCCACTTCCGGGGCGAAGGTTTCCAACAGGGCGATGGTCGGCAGAAACAGGAACAAACCCAATAGCTGCGCCAGATCAAAACCCGGTCCCTGGGCGGCGTCGTCGAAGTCAATGATCAGGATTTCAAACCGCTGCTCCGCCAACAGGTTGGAGGCATCGGCCACCGAGTGGACCCGGTGCAGGGTATGGTTGTCCGGCGCCAAGGCGGCCTGAACCAAAGCCTCGGCTTTGTCGTCACGACCAATGAAAAGTATTTCGGTCAAACCAACTCATCCCTTGGGTGCCCAATGGGGCACGGCATTGATGCCTCCGGGCACCGTGGATAGAGACTAACGGACCCTGGTTAATGATCTATTTACACGGGTCGGGGGCCGTTTACGTTTTTGCAGGGTGCGCGTGTGGCTCGAAGTTTGGATTATTGATCCAACCAATTCTCGACCCTTAGCCCCGATACCCGGTCGAATTCGCGCCTGTTATTTGTGACGAGAACCAGACCCCGACTACGGGCGTGTCCGGCGATCATCAAATCATAAGGGCCGATGGTCTGGCCTTGTGCTTCCAGATCGGCACGAATGTTGCCGTAATGGCCGGCGGCCTGTTCGTCGAATGGCGGGATGGTCAGGCGGGCCGTAAAATTTTCCACCACGGCAAGGTTGCGCTCGGGTTGTTGCGACGTCTCCGCCCCGAACAACAGTTCGGCAACCGAAACCGGCGATAGACAAAGATGCTCGACCCGCAGATTGAATAGCTCCCGGATCTCAGGCGGCCTGTTCTTGAGGACATAAATACAAATATTTGTGTCCAGCATGTAGCGGAGCACTAAAGGTCTTCGCGTTGCTGCATGTTTGGCTGGGCCCGGTCCGACATGAAATCATCGGAAACCGATGGCCCGTCAAAAAAGCTGTCCCATGAGGCATCGACCGGCGCGATAAGGCGCGCCTTGCCAAGCTTGACGATCTCCACTTTCTTGACGTTATCCGGAAATGCCACTGGCTTTGGCAACCGGATGGCCTGGCTCTTGTTGGATTTGAATACAGTCGATTGCGTCATTGCAGATCCTTGGGATATGCTTTGGGGATATACCAAATTTAGGCACGATATCGGGATATGTCAATGGGATATACTTAGCCGTCCCAAGACGTCACCGCGCCGCCAGCTTGCTGTAGCCGTCCCTGGTCTGGGGCGTCTTCATCTCCAGAATTCGGCCCGCGATCAGGGTCCGCAGCACCTGGGCCGTGCCGCCGCCGATGGTGAACATGCGGGCATCGCGGACCATGCGTTCCAGCGGATTATCCCGGGAATAGCCGGCGGCGCCGAAAACCTGCAGGGCGTCATTGGTGACCTTGATGGCCATTTCCGAGGTAAAGACCTTGGCCTGGGCGGCGGCCAAGGCTTCGGGGAAGCCCGCCACCAGATTGACGGCGGCGCCATGCACCAGGCTGCGGGCGGCGCTGAGCTGGATGCTCATGTCCGCCAGCATCCATTGCAGGCCTTGGAATTCGGCGATGGGGCGGCCGAACTGCTCTCGTTCCTTGGCGTATTGCAGGGCCTTCTCGTAGGCCCCCTGGGCGATCCCCAAGGCAACCGTGGCCGCGCCCACGCGCTGGGAATTATAGGCGGTCATCAAATCGGCGAAACCCTTGCGCAGGCCGCGGGGCGGCAGCACCAGATTGGCGGGCGGGACGGCCATGTCCTCGAACATCACCTCGGCCTCGGGAATGCCGCGCAGGCCCATGGTCGGCGCCCGGTCGCCGATCACCAGACCCTCGGTCTCGTCGCGGATGGCGATGAAGCCGCCGATGCCTTCCTCGACGCCGTCTGCGTCAAATACCCTGGCAAAAATCAGGTGCAGGCGCGATACACCGCCCCCCGTGATCCAGTGTTTCTTGCCGTTCAGGATATACTGGTTGCCCTTTTTATCGGCCCGGGTGGTCATTTCGGTCGCCGCACTTCCCGCCTCCGGTTCGGTGATACAGATTGCCGGCTTGTCGCCCCCCAGGACCAGATCGGCGGCCAGGCGTTTCTGTTCCTCCGTGCCGTAGGACATGATGGCGCCAATGGCGCCCATGTTGGTCTCCACCGCGATGCGGCCCGAAACGCCGCAGACCTTGGCCATTTCCTCCACCACCAAGGTGGTTTCCAGATAGCCCAGGCCCTGGCCGCCATATTCGACCGGAATGGTCATGCCGAAAAAACCGCCGTCCTTCAGATCATTGACGTTGTCCCAGGGATATTGCTCCGTGCGGTCAACCTCCGCCGCCCGCCCGGCGATCTGCCCCTGGGCCAATTCCCGCGCCCTGTCGCGCAATGCCATCTGATCCTTGCTAAGCATCGCCGTCTCCTTGCAATTTCCGCCGCACCTGGCTGAATAATTCGTATGAGCGCACCCGCGCATCATGATCGAAGATCGACGAGGCGATCATCAGTTCGTCCGCCCCGGTGCGTTCGATGAACGCGGCCAACCGTTCCGGGATGGTCTCGACAGTGCCGACAAAGGCGCAGGACTGCATGGCGCTGACACGCATTTTCTCCGCCGGCGTCCAGTAATCTTCAATATCATCAATGGGCGGGCGCAGGCGCCCTCGGGTGCCGCGGAATAGATTGATGGATTGCTGTTGCGGCGTGGTGAAGAGATATTTTGCCTCTGCCTCCGTATCCGCCGCCACGCCGATCATGCCGACCATGGCGTAGGGCCGGTCCAGTTGCGCCGAGGGCTGGAAGTTTTCCCGATAGACATCCAGGGCCTGAAACAACGCCTCCGGCGCGAAGTGGGAGGCAAAGGCATAGGGCAACCCCAATGCGGCGGCCAATTGCGCCCCAAACAGCGAAGAGCCAAGGATCCACAAGGGTACGTTGGTATCGGTGCCCGGCACGGCCTGGATGTACTGCCCCTCCTGCAGGGGCCCCAGCAAGGCCTGCAGTTCCAGCACATCCTGGGGAAAGTTTTCCGCCACCATGGGGTTGCGGCGCAGGGCCCGCATGGTGTGCTGGTCCGTGCCCGGCGCCCGCCCCAGACCCAGATCGATGCGGCCGGGATAGAGCGAGGCCAGGGTTCCGAACTGTTCGGCGATCACCAGGGGGGAGTGGTTCGGCAGCATGACGCCGCCGGCGCCGACGCGGATTGTCTCGGTCCCCTCGGCCACATAGCCGATGGCGACGGAAGTCGCGGCGGAGGCGATGCCGATCATGTTGTGGTGCTCGGCCAGCCAATAGCGGTTATAGCCGAACGTCTCCGCCTGCCGTGCCAGTTTGCGGGAATTGCGCAGGGCATCGCCCGGATCGCTGCCTTCGCGCACGGGGGCGAGGTCAAGAACGGAGAACTTGGTCATGAATTCTATACGCCTTCGGCCAGGAATTGCCGCACTTCGGTTCTGAGCCGGGGCCAGGCTGGCTCGTCCTCCAGTATCATATGGTTCTGGCCTTCCAGGGCGACAAATCTTGCATTGGGAATGCCCGCGGCCACGCGCCGCCCCCCTTCGAACGGCGCCACGGCGTCATCGCGGCAATGCAGTACCAGGGTCGGAATGTCTATCTCCGCCAGCAAATGCGTAACATCCACATGGCAGGCCACGCCCAGCAGTTCGGCGGCGGTTTCGGGCGATACTGTTTTGCGTTGCAACTCGTTGAACCAACTCATCTGATCCTTGTTCGCGCCGGGCATGAACAGCGAGGTGAAGAACTGACGGAACGCCGGATTGTCCCGGCCCCAGCCATCCAGGATCATGCGATGGAGCATTTCGTACTGGGAGCGGTATTGACCATCCTTGATCTTCGCCAGCCCCAAGGTAAAACCGCCGTACAGCACCAGGTGGCTGACCCGTTCCGGGTACCGATGGGCATAGGCAATGGAATAGGCGCAACCCTGTGATATCCCCAACAGGGCAAACCGCTCCAATCCGGCGGCATCGGCGACTGTCGCCATATCGTCGACCATGTTGTCGAAGGTCAGTTCCGATACCTTGCTGTCGGACAGGCCGTTGCCGCGCTGATCAAAGCGTACCAGCGTGTTGTGGCGGCTCATGTCGCGCAGAACATGGCGCCAAACCTCCGACTGCCAATCAAATTCGAGATGGGTCATCCAATTCGGCGCCTTGACCAGCGGCGGACCCTGACCAACCGCGGCGTAGGCCAAGCTGACGGCATCCGGGGTCGTGCAGAACTTTATCCGCTGCTCCTCGGGCACGTGGGCAGAGCCGGTAATTCGGTCCTTTTGGCGCCATTGCCAGACCCGGACCGGGGTGTCGATGTTCTTCAGATTTTGGGCGCCCAGGTCTTCGAAATCCAGGTCGGTTTTGCCGGCGATTGCCTGGTGCACCAAATCCGATATGCACAAGCCGCCGGGCGCGCAAATGGCTTCCAGGCGGGCGGCGAGGTTGACGCCGTCGCCCTGAATATCGTCGCCGTCGATGATCACATCGCCCAGATTGACGCCCATGCGGTATCGAATGGCCTGATCTTCCGCCGCCAAGGCGGCCTGGGCCTCGACCGCGAAAGTGACGGCTTCAACCACGCTGGGAAACTCCGCCAGGATGCCATCACCCATCAATTTGACGATGCGGCCCGCGTGCGCCTCCAATTTGGGCGCGATGACCACGGTTATGAGGCGTTTGACGCCCTCGATGGTGCCGGTTTCGTCATCGCGCACCAGTTTGCCATAGCCGACCACGTCAGCGGATAATATCGCCGATAATCGCCGCTGTGGCCCCACCACCGCATTTTCCTCACCATTTTCAAGCTCGCAAAACCGTAGCACGTTCCCCCGAAAGACACTAACTTCATAGCCGCAATAGGGAGAGGACATTGTCATGGCGACGGACTATCAAGGCCTGGAACTAACCACGGAAAGCGCCGAGGCGGCGGCGGCCTACAGCCGCACGGTGCGCAGTTATCTGGCCTTTGGCATGGACGCGGGCGTGCATATGAAGGCGGCGTTGGCGGCCGATGGCGAAATGGCCATGGTGCTGATCACCCGGGGCTATATTTTCCATCTGTTCGCCATTCCGGCCTTGGCCAAAAAGGCGGTGCAGGCGGCGGCGGCGGCGGAACAGGCCATCGCCAGACGTGGCGCCAACCAGCGCGAAACCTGGCACCTGGCCGCCCTACAGGCCTGGAACCGGGGCGCCATACAGCAAACCGTAGATCATTGGGAGCAAATCCTGTTGCGCTATCCCCACGATGCCCTAACTGTGCGCCTGACCAACTTCATGCATTTCTACACCAACGGCGGGGCCGCCATGCGTCAATCCTCCAGCCGTATCATCGGCGCCTGGGACGAGGACCGGCCCGATTTCGGCTATATGCTGGGGGTGCATGCCTTTTCCCTGGAAGAAGCCGGCGACTATGAAGCGGCCGAGGCGGTCGGCAAGCGGGCGGTGGAGATCAACGGCAAGGATATCTGGGCCACCCACGCCGTGACCCATGTGTTCGAGATGCAGGGCCGCCATGACGAGGGCGTGGCCTGGCTAGACCGCCTCAGCCCACAATGGACGGACCTAAACAACTTCCGCTTCCACACCTGGTGGCACAAGGCGTTGTTTCATCTGGAAAAGGGCGAATTCGACGTGGTGCTGGAGCATTACGACCAACAGTTCTGGGCCGCGCCCAGCGACGATTATCTGGATTTCTCCAACGCCGCCGCCATGTTGTGGCGCCTGGAATATCAGGGCATAGATGTCGGCGACCGCTGGAGCGGCCTGGCGAATGTGGCCGAACGGCATGCCCAGGACGCCGTCCTGGCCTTCGCAGATGCCCATTTCATGATGGCCCTGGCCAAGGACGGCCGGGAGGAGGCGCAAAACACCATGCTGGAAAACCTGGCGCAGGCCGCCCTTGGCGACGGCGATCAGGCGCGGGTGACGGCCCGGGTCGCCCTGCCCCTTTGCCGCGCTACCATCGCCTTGTGCCAGGGCCGTCCGGGGGAGGCGGCCGACATCCTGCTGCCCCTGCGCGACCACATCTGGCGCCTGGGCGGCAGCCATGCCCAGCGCGATGTCTGGGCCCAGATGCTCTGCCGCGCCCTGCTGGATGGGGAACGCTTCGCCGATGCCCATGCCTTGCTGACCCAGCGCGCGGCGGCCAAGGCCAACAGCCCCCTGACCCAAGCCTGGCTGGCCGAGGCCGATGCGGGGAGCGGGCTGGCATGGTCCTAACTCATGACAAGCTTGAAAAGCTTTAAACGCTTAGATTAAACGCAATCGAGATGCGCTGCTTGTCGCCCAGATAGGGGCGCACGGCGTGGGACAGCCAGGCGGGGAACAAAATCATCGTGCCGGCGCGGGGCGAGACCACCTCGCTGGCCCCCGCGGTCAGGCCGCCGGGTACGTTGAAGGCCAATAGCGGTGCGTACATGGCGGGCGCGACGCCGCGCGGATCCTGAATTTCGAATTCCCCGCCCAGGGACGGATCGTCGGCGATGCCGCCGTCGTCCACATAATAAGTACCCGACCAGAAACTACCGGGATGGGTATGGAATTCGTTGCCGTGACCGGTGCTGTTCACGTTCGCCCAGGCATTCAGTTTCCAGTCCACCTTGACCTCGCGTCCCTGGCGGTCGGACGTCATGCGGCTGGCCACGAATATTGCATGGCCCAGCACTTCGCCCACGCACGGCCCGCCCCAATCGGCCAGGTCCCAAGTGGACTGCCAGCCGCCCAGATTGGAATGCGCGGTGGAGGGATGGCTGGCCATGCGGCCCTCGATCACGCCCCGCAGGGTATCGTTGATGCGGGCGCTGGCGGGCAGTTCCGCATGGATGACCGGGGTTGGAAACAGGCCGTGACCCTGGATTTTCAGTTCGCTGGTCTGGTTCATCTCGTCTCTAAGCTTTCTTGCCGGCAAAGGGCATGGGCGTGGCATCCGGATCCAGGGGCCAGCGCGCCCGGGCCGGGACATACAGGGCATCGGGCAGGGCATCGTGCAGACCGGCGGCCAGGCGCTCCACCCCGGCCCAGGCGATCATGGCGCCGTTGTCGGTGCAAAGATCAATGGGCGGGGCGACAAGTTCCAGGCCGCGCGCGCGGCATAATTCATCCAGGCGCTGGCGCAGATGGCTGTTGGCGGCGACGCCGCCGGCGATCACCAGGTGGCGCAGATCCGGGCAAAATTGCCGTGCCATATGGATGCCGTTGCCGGCCCGGTCCACCATGACATCCCCCACCGCCGTTTGAAACCCGGCGGCGACGTCCTCCGGCCGCAGATCCGGCTGTTTTTCCAGCAACCGCCGCACGGCGGTTTTCAGGCCGGAGAAGGAGAAATCACAGCCCGCCCGGCCCAGCATGGGCCGGGGCAGATTGACCAAACCGGCATTGCCCCGTTCGGCCGCCGCCTGTATCGCCGGGCCGCCGGGGTAATCCAGGCCCAGCATCTTGCCCGCTTTATCGAAGGCCTCCCCCACCGCATCGTCAATGGTTGTGCCCAGGCGGCGGTATCGCCCCAACCCCGCGATCAGCACAAGTTGGCAATGGCCGCCCGAAACCAACAGCAACAGATAGGGAAAGGCCAGGTCATGGGTCAGACGCGGGGTCAGGGCGTGGCCTTCCAGGTGATTGATGGCCAATAACGGCTTGTCGATGGCCGCGGCGATGGCCTTGCCGGTGACCAGGCCCACCATAACCCCGCCGATCAGGCCGGGCCCGGCGGTGGCCGCGACACCGTCAAGGTCCGAAAAACCCAAGTCCGCCGCCGCCATGGCCTGGCGGATCAGACCGTCGATCTGCTCCACATGGGCCCGTGCCGCGATCTCCGGCACCACGCCGCCGTAGGGGCGGTGTTGGTCAATCTGGCTCAGCACGATGTTCGACAGAATACGCCGCTCGCTGTTCACCACCGCCGCCGCCGTCTCGTCGCAAGATGTTTCGATGCCCAGAATATTCATATCTGTACGATTATATGCATGTCACTAATTGCTTGCACCAAACCTTTGGAGGCCTTAGCACCGCCCTTATGAACGCGCAAGATAAACGATCGGCCAAACTGAATATCGGCACCCGCGGCTCGCCCCTGGCATTGGCCCAGGCGGAGGAAGTCAAATCCCGCCTGCTGGCGGCCCATCCCGATCTGGAGCCCGATCAGGTGGTGATCGTGGTGATCGCCACCACCGGCGACCGAATCCAAGGCAAACCCCTGCGCGAATTCGGCGGCAAGGGTCTGTTTACCAAGGAGATCGAGGAGGCCCTGCTGGCCGGCGACATCCACCTGGCGGTGCATTCCATGAAGGACGTGCCCACCGAATTGCCGCCCGGCCTGGAAATTTCCACATTGCTGCCCCGCGAAGATCCCCGCGACGGCTTTCTCTCGCTGATCGCCGGCAGCCTGGCGGAACTGCCCCACGGCGCCACGGTGGGCTCGTCCTCCCTGCGCCGGGTGGCGCAAATCCGTCATGCCCGGCCGGATTTGCAAATCGTGGACTTTCGCGGCAACGTCAATACCCGCATGCGCAAGCTGTCGGAAGGTGTCGCAGATGCCACGTTTCTGGCCTGTGCCGGCCTAAACCGCCTGGACATGGCGGACCGTATTACCGCCCCCGTGCCGGTGGAGGTTATGCTGCCGGCGGTGGCGCAGGCGGTCATCGGCTGCGAAATCAGGCTGGAGGATGACGCGACGGCGGCATTCCTGGCCCCCCTGCATCACCTGGAGACGGCCCATTGTGTGGCCGCGGAACGGGCCTTGCTGGCGGCGTTGGACGGCTCCTGCCGCACGCCCATCGCGGCCCTGGCCGAATTACGGGACGGTACCATGACCTTGCGGGCGCAGATCCTGCGGGAAGACGGCAGTGAATGCCTGGAGGCCCGGCGCGAAGGTCCGGAGGCGGAGGCCGCGGCCATGGGCCGGGATGCGGGCGCGGAATTGCTGGGCCGGGCCGGGCCGGGTTTTTTCGCCGCCGAATAGGACCATGCGCCTGATTATTACCCGCCCCCGCCCGGACTCGGAAGCCTTGCGCGAGCGGTTGGGCGCCATGGGCCACGACGTCATGGTGGAACCTATGCTGACAATCCAAACCCTGGCCGGCGCGCCGCTGGATCTGGAGGATGCGGCGGCGGTGTTGCTGACCTCCGCCAATGGCGCCCGTGCCTTGGCCCAGCGAACCGACGCCAGGGATCTGTCCGTGCTGGCGGTGGGCGATGCCACGGCAACGGCGGCGCGGGTGGCCGGCTTTCGGGATGTCGCCGTCGCGGGGGGTGACGTGGTCGCCCTGGCCGCCCTGGTGCGCCAACGCCTGCGTCCCAAGGATGGCGTTCTGGTGCATGTGGCGGGCAGTGCCGTGGCCGGCGACCTTGCCGGCGATTTGAGCGCCGATGGTTATCGCCTGCGCCGGGCCGTGCTTTATCAAGCCGAGGCCGCGAAACAATTGAGCCCGCCGTGCCGGGCCGCCCTGAAGGCCGGTAAGATCAACGGCATCCTGTTTTTCTCGCCCCGCGGCGCGGCCACATTTGTTAAACTCTTGCAGCGGGACGGTTTGGCGGACATATGTCGTGGTATTGAACTGTTCGGCTTGAGCCGGGCCGTGGCGGAGGCCGCCGCGCCGCTGCCTTGGAAAGGCCAAAAAATCGCCGCAATGCCGCGCCAAGATGCGCTGTTGGCATTGTTATGAAATGACGGGAACCGCATGGTAGACGAAAAAACAACGCCACCCGAAGACGACGGTATTCAAGACGGCGATATTCAAGACGCTGAATTCGTCGAAGCGCCCGCCGATGCGGCGCCTGAAAACTCGGATGAATCCTCCGCGGCCAAACGCAAGGGCGGGCGCGGCCCCCTGCTCGCCCTGATCATCCTGGGCCTCATCATCGTCGGCGGATATTTGCTCTGGCCAACAGTGCAACCCTTGTTGGTGGCGCAAATGCGTTCGGAGGTGCCGGGAACCATGGCCGCCATCCAGCAGCTGGACCACCGCATGGCGCAGTTGGAGGCCGCCAACAACCAGTACGACGGCGCCATAGCCACCATCAAGGCCTCCCTGGACGACCTGTCCGGACAACTGGATGGCCTGGCCAAGGCCATGCCGGGTGGAGACGCCATTGCCAAGCTTGGCGAGAAGCTGGCCGGGTTGGAAACCAACCTGTCGGAATTAGGCCGGGTCGTGGAACAGACCGCCAGCGCCGGCGGTAGCGCGGCCCTGGATCTGCTGAACCGTGAATTTGAGAGCCTAAAATCCAAATTGACGGAACTGGCGAGCAGCCAGCCGGCATCGAATGCTGCACCGCGAGCGGCATCAACTGCGGCTATAAGCGCGGCGGCGGCGGATAGTGCCGAATTGCGGGCGGAAAATTCCCATCTCCGGGAAACCGTCACGGCCCTGCAGGGGCGGCTGGAACAGTTGGAGGATACGGTCCGCACGGCCACGCAAGAGCGGCGCCAGACGGGCCAGGGTCATGGCTTGGTGCTGGCGGTCGGGCAATTGCGCCAGACGGTTCTGGCCGGCCGGCCCTATGGCCCGCCCTTGGCCGCCGTCGCCGCCCTGGCCAAGGAGGACCAAGGCCTGACCGCCGCCATTGGCTCCCTGAGACCCGGTGCGAAAATGGGTATTGCCACGGAACGGGCCCTGTCGGATCAGTTTCCCTCCGTGGCCCGCGCCGTCCTCCGCGCCGAGGGGTCCCAGGGCGATGGTTTCGTGCAACGGACCTGGCAACGCCTGAGCGCCCTGGTGACCGTGCGCCGGATCGGCGAGGTTGAAGGCCAGGAAACCGATGCGGTCCTGGCCCGGACCGAGCGGCGCCTGGCTTCGGGTGATCTGGCGGCGGCAGTGGAATTGATGGCGAACCTGGCGGGGCCGTCCGGTGATGCGGCACGGGCCTGGCTGGAACGGGCCCAAGGCCGCCTGGCGGCCGAGAGCGCCCTGGCCGCCTTGCAAAGCCGGGCCATCGCTGGGTTGGGAGACGGCTAATGCCGCGCGCGATATTGATATTTCTGGGCCTGGCGGCCCTGGGCGTGGCCGGGGCCTGGCTGACCGACCATCCGGGCCTGGTCAGCCTGCAATGGGGCGGCCGGCAAATTGAAACCTCCACCGCCTTTGCCGCCACCGCGTTGCTGCTGCTGCTGGTTTTCGCCGGCGGGATGTACCGGGTTTGGCGCTGGCTGCTCTCCTCCCCCCTGGCGCTCAGCAACCTGCGGGCCGAGGGGCGGCGGCGCAAGGGCTATCAGGCGCTGTCCTCGGGCCTGGTGGCCGTGGCCGCCGGTGATGTGGGCCAGGCCAAGAAACTGGCCCGGCGCACGGCGCAGTTGCTGGACGAGCCGTCCCTGACCCTACTGCTGTCGGCCCAGGCGGCCCAACTGGACGGGGACGAGGCCGCCGCCAAGACGCATTTTCAGGCCATGGCGGATCGCCCTGATACGGAATTCCTGGGCCTGCGCGGGTTGCTGGTTCAGGCCCGCCGGGACGGCGACCGCGCCGGTGCCCTGGCCCTGGCCCGCCGGGCCCATGCCCTGCGCCCCGATACCCCTTGGGTGGGGCAGGAATTGTTCTCGCTGGAGGCGGCCGCGGGTGATTGGCCGGCGGCGGAAAAAACCCTGGCCCAGTCGGTCAAACGAAAACTGCTGCCCGCCGATCAGGCCGCCCGGCGGCAGGCCATTGTGCTTTACCAACAGGCCCGCGACGCCAATGACCGGGGCGAGAGCAAGCAGGCACTGGAGCTGGCCCGCAAGGCCCATGCCCAACGGCCTGATTTCCCGCCCGCGGCCGCCCTGGCCGGGCGCCTGATGGGCGCGGGTGGCGATGGCCGCAAGGCCCGGCGCCACTTGCAGACCGCTTGGCGCACGGCGCCCCACCCGGACATCCTCGCCGCCTGGCTGGATATCCATCCCACCCATGAGCCCGAGGAACGCCTGGAGGCGGTGCAAAAACTGGTGGCGGAAACCCAGGATCATCCCGAAAGCCGCCTGGCCGTGGCCGCCGCCGCCCTGCGGGCGGGCGAATACGATCAGGCCCGCGTCCGCCTGAAGGCCTTAATGGAACAGGCCCCCACGGCCAAGGTGGCCCGCCTGATCGCCGATCTGGAAGAGGCGGAGCGCGGCGACGGCGCCCAGGCCCGGCAATGGCTGCGCCAGGCCGCCGCCCTGCCGGCGGATGCCATCTGGGTCTGCACCGATTGCGGCCGCCAAAACGGCAATTGGGTAGCCCATTGTCCGGACTGCGGCACCTTTGACAGCTTCAGTTGGCGGGCACCGTCCGGCACCGGCGCCGTGCTGCCTTATGCCGCCGGTGAGGGGGAGCCGGAAGATGTCAAGGAAGACGCCGTCGAAGTTGAAATCCTGCCGCCGGACGTGGAAACGGCGCCGGCCCGTGTTTAGGCTGGCACGGCACTTCGACGCTGGTCGAAAAGCTATCAAGCCGCCTTCGGCTTTGCCGTCAGGGGCAGGAAGACCAGCGCCAGATTTGCCGCCAACAGGCCGCCGGCCAGGAAATAGAACACCGCGCCCAGGCCCCAGCGGTCGGCGATCAGACCGCCGATGATGGGCGCGGCGGTGGCCAGCATGGCCTGGCTGCCGAACATCAACGAGGTGGCGGAGCCGGCCAGGTTTGGCGGCGTCAGGTCCATCATCCAGGAATGAATAACCGGGCGCACCGCGAACAGGACAAAACCTAGAATGGCGATGCCGGCGATAAAGGTCGCCATGTGGCCCAGCACCACCAGGGAGGCGATCACCACGGTGGAGGCCGACAGCCCAGCCAGGACGATGGGCCGGCGCCCGATCCGGTCCGACCAGGTCCCGGCGATGGGCGCGGCGACCACGCCCGCCGACTGCATGGCGGCCAGGGCCAGGCCCAGCATGAGCGGTCCGGCACCCATGTCATTGGCCAGATACAGGGGCAGAAAGGCCAGCAGCCCGGCCTGGGTCATGGTGCGCAGGGCGGCCACCAGACACAGGCTCAACACGGCCCGGTTCCGCACAAGGGTTTTCAGGCCCCGCCAATAGGCGGCCAGGCTCATGCCCTCGGATTTTTCACCACTTAGATTGCAGCTCCGGCGTTCGGCCTGGCTTTGCCGCGGCAGAAAGAGGAACAATAGGGCCGCCACGGCAAGGGTTGGAACGGCGGCCACCATTGCCGCCTGGGACCAGCTCAGCCAGACCAGCATGGCGCCCACGGCCAGGGGGGCCAGGGCATCGCCGCCGTTGGCGCCCAGGGCATGGATCGACAGGGCATAGCCGCGCTGTTCGGGAAAACGCCGGGAGATATAGGATATGGCGGCCGGGTGCCACATGTTGTTGGTGCAGCCCATGATCATCACCAGGGGCAACAGCCCCAACACCCCGCCCGCCGTGCCGAACGAGGCCAGGGCCAGGGCGCCGATACACAGCGAGGCAACCAGGATCGGCACCCGCCGCCCGGTCACATCCACCACCGCGCCGCTGAACAGATTGGTCGCGAAGGCGCTGACATGCACCGTTGCCACCAGCATCCCGGCCTCGGTATAGGACAGGTTCAACTGCCGGGCGATAAAGGGCAGCAGAATATAGAACGTTCCCATCAGCCAATGAGTGGCGCCATGCCCCATGCCCACCATCACCACGGGCCGCTGCTGGCGCCAATGCAGGCCGGTCAGCCGTTGAACCATGGACATATTCGCAACACCTATCGAATGCGGCGGCGGCGCTCGATCCGCCGCCATCGGTTTACCTTGCCACAGTTCTCGCACAAATCCCCGGCTCCCCAAAGCATATTGCAAATCCCCGCCGCCCAGCCTATTGTCCGCCGCCCATCCAAACCATGTGCCGGCGTAGCTCAGGGGTAGAGCAACTGATTCGTAATCAGTAGGCCAGAGGTTCAATTCCTCTCGCCGGCACCAATAAAATCAATGACTTATATATATGTCACTCTATCTAATTTATAATTAGGTTCCATATAGGTACCAGA
>JAYGEA010000264.1:0-6011 GCA_046582635.1 Alphaproteobacteria bacterium | reverse complement strand
GTGCCTCGCAATAAGCCAGCAGGGCGTCCAGGCGTTTATGTTCCTGGCGGCGGCGGTCGTCGCTGCCTTTTTCATCCTCGATGAACATACGGCGCATGCGGATATCGCCCAGGCCGTAGAGCATCATGGCCTCCGCCGGCGCCCCGTCGCGGCCCGCTCGCCCGAATTCCTGGTAATAGGCCTCCATGCTGCCGGGCAGGTCGGTGTGCAGGACGAAGCGCACATCGGGTTTGTCGATGCCCATCCCAAAGGCGATGGTGGCCACCATGACCACCGCGTCCTCGGCCATGAAACGGTCCTGATTGCCGTCCCGCTGCCATTTCTCCATGCCGGCGTGATAGGGCAGGGCGTGGATGCCGTTATCAGCGAGGTAGGCCGCCGTTTCCTCCGTCTTTTTGCGGGAGAGGCAATAGACGATGCCGCTTTTGCCCCGGTGGCGATCCAGGAAGGCGAGCATCTGGCGCTTCCAGTCCACCTTAAACGCCACGCCCAGGCGGATGTTGGGGCGGTCGAAGCCCTGGACGAAAATTTCCGTCTCGCCGCCGAACAGCCGTTCCGCGATATCCCGGCGGGTAATGGCGTCCGCCGTGGCGGTCAGGGCCACCATGGGAATATTGGGGAATAACTCCCGCAGGCGGGACAGATCGGCGTATTCGGGCCGGAAGGCCGGGCCCCATTGCGAGATGCAATGGGCCTCGTCCACGGCGAGGAGGCGGACGGGCAGGCGGCAGACGGCCTCCAACATGCGCGCCGTCATCAGGCGTTCGGGGGAGAGATACAATATGGCCACTTCGCCCGCCGCGACCCGGCGCCAGATCTCCACATTCTCGGCGCGGTCTTTATTGGAATTTATGGTCTCGGCCCGCACGCCGGCCAATTGCAGGGCCGCCACCTGGTCCTGCATTAGGGCCACCAGGGGCGAAACGACAATGGTCAGACCGCCCAGCACCAGGGCGGGGACCTGAAAACACAGAGACTTGCCAGCGCCCGTGGGCATTACGGCCAGGGCATTGCGGCCGTCCAGCAGAATATCAATAATCTCCGTCTGACCGGGACGGAACTCAGGGAAGCCAAAGACCTGCGCCAACACGCGCTGCTTTTCGTCCATGGCGCCCGGCCCATCCGGCCCACCCGGCCCACCTATCTCTGTAGCGGCAACCGTCATCTCAGCTCATCCCGTCGCTGCCGGCGCCGCAGACCAGGGCGGTGCAGACGGCGTTTTCATTGGGGACATAAGCGCGCGCCTGCAGGGCGGCCACGGCGGCGGCGGCGGAGAGTTCCACGCCCAGGCCGAATTCCCGCCACAGCCAACGGGCGGCATCGCGCATCTGCTCATCGGTGACCAGGACAATGTCGTCCACGTTGTCCTGGATCAGAGCCAGATTGATGGCCTCGCTCTTGCGCGGCGCCAGGGTGTTGGCCAGAGTATCGATGCTGTCCAGTTCCACCACTTCGCCGGCCGCGACACTATTTCGCAGGGTCGGCGCGCCCACCGGCTCCACCCCGATCACCGTAATCTCGGGCTTTAACGCCTTGGCCGCCATGGCCGTGCCGGCGATCAAACCACCGCCGCCGATGGAGACCAGCAGCACATCCGTTTCCGGCGCATCCGCCAACACTTCCAAACTAACCGTGCCCTGCCCCGCGATGACCGATGGGTCGGCGAAGGGATGGATATAGGTCTGGCCGTCCCGCGCCGCGACCGCCAATGCCTCGCGATTGGCATCATCCCAGACATCGCCGTGGATATGCACCTCCGCGCCCCAGCCTCGCAATTGGTCGGCCTTGGCGGGCGGCGTGTTGCCGGGCAGATAGATCGTCACGGCAACCCCCGCCGAATAGCCCGCGTAGGCCACGCCCAGGCCATGATTGCCCCCCGACGCGGTAATCAAACCCCGGGCCTTGGCGGCCTTGTCCAGGGTGGTCAGCTTGCTCATGGCGCCCCGGGCCTTGAACGAGCCGGAAACCTGTAGGCATTCCAGCTTCAGTTTCAGCGTGGGATCACCAGGCAACGGGCCGTGACAAAAACCCGCCGCCAGCAACGGCGTGCGGCGGACCAGGCCGTCTATACGCCCGGCGGCGGCGCGGACATCGTCGATGGTAACGGTACTCATGAATTCAGGCGTCCCCAACTTAGGTGTCTGCGGACAGTTCCGCGTAAGCTTCGATTTCCACCTTCATCTCCGGCGCGATCAGGGCGCTAACCGCCACCAGAGTGGAGGCCGGGCGAATTTGGGCAAAGACCTCGCCATGGGCCCGGCCCACCTCCATGGCATCGGCGATATCGGTGACATACATCACCGTACGCACAACATCCTCGGGCTTGGCGCCGGCCTCCGCCAGGGCGGCGACGATGGTTTTCAGAATTTGCTGCGTCTGGCCATAGGCATTATCGGCGGTCATCTCCCCGTCGGGCCCAAATGCCGTGGTGCCCGACACATGGACCGAGCGTCCGACGCGGACGGCGCGGGAATAGCCGACCTTTTCCTCCAACGGGCCGCCTGACGAGATATTTTGTCTGCTCATTATAGGCTCTCCTATTTGCTTACCAGTCACCTACCAAGGTTCCACCACCCGCTTGCGGCCACGGCCGCGGTTGGGCGGTGGCAGGGCTGCCAGGGTTTGGGCCAGTATGGCACGGGTCTCGGCCGGGTCGACCACGTCATCCACGTGAAAGCGTTCCGCCGTGGCCAGGGCCGTGTGATAGGTCTTCATCTCGTCGGTCCGCAGTTTGTGCAATGCGGCCCGATCCGTCTCATCGGCAATGGCCTCCAGCTCCTTGCGGTGGATGATATTGACGGCGCCTCCCAGGCCCATGCCGCCGAACTCGGCCGTGGGCCAGGCCAGCAGCAAATCCGGCTCCGTCGCCGCCGACCCCATGACGTAATAGCCCAGGCCATAGGCCTTGCGCAGCACAATTGTCATATGCGGCGTGGTGGCGTTGGCCAGGGCGGTCAGAATACGGGCGGAATGACGCACCAGGGCTGTCTTCTCCACCTCCGGCCCGACCATCAGGCCCGGCGTGTCGCACAAAAACAGCATGGGGATATCATAGGCGTCGCACAGCTGGATAAACCGCGCGATCTTGTCCGAGGCATCCGCATCGATGGCGCCGGCCATGGCCATGGGCTGGTTGGCGATCATGCCCACGGGCCAGCCGTCGATCCGGGTCAGGGCGGTGACGGCGGCCTTGCCGAATTTCGGCCGCAGCTCCAACACGCTGTCCACGTCGGCCAGGCCATTGACCACCTTGCGCACGTTGTAGGCCCGGCGCGGACTTTCGGGCACCACATCGCGCAGGGCCGTCTGATCGGGGGCGGCACCGGGTTCCCGGCGGCCCCTGAAATAGCCCAAATATTGCCGCGCCGCCCGAATGGCGCCGGCTTCGTCCGGGCACAGGATATCGATGGCGCCGGCGGCTTCATGCACGTCCATGGGCCCGATTTCTTCCGGTTTCAGCCAAGTGCCAAAGGCGGCGGCGACCAGGGGCGGGCCGGCCATGCCCATGGTGGCGGAGGGTATGGCGATGACGACGTCGCTCAACCCAGACAGATTGGCCTGCCCGGCGAAGGCGGCGCCGGTGACCATGGCGATGGTGGGTACCTTGCCCGACAGCCGTGCAAAAGTGACGAAGGCCGGGGTGGGGCCCTTGCCGGGGATGGTCAGATCCTGGGTGCGGGCGCCGCCGCCATCCCACCAGCCGACCAAGGGCCAGCCATTGCGTTCGGCGAGCGCGAACATACGGTCGGTCTTGCGATGGTTCGTGGCGCCCTGGCTGCCCGCATAGATCGTGAAGTCGTAGCCGGCGACGACGATGGGCATGCCGTCGACCGTCGCCGTGCCCATGACCAGGCCGTCGGCGGGGCCCGTCATGCCATCGGTGGCCGGCGCCGCCAAACCGCCGTATTCGACGAAGCTGCCCGGGTCGATCAAGGCATCAATCGATGCCCGGATTGTTTGCAGACCGCGTTTGGCCTGCTTGGCCACGGCCTCTGGCCGGGCATCATCCAGGCGGGCGGCGCGGGCCGCCAGAACATGGGCCAGGTCACTCCGTATCTTGGGGCGGCTTTCGGGGTCGTCGCTACTCATGATGTCTTCTGAAATGTGGAATCAGGCCGGCAAGCATAGCATGGGTTCGCTCGGCAATGAGCCCACCCGCGTCATGTCTCTTTGTTGGTTCATCAACGCATGTTATCACAGGCCAAATTGAAACGTTCGGAGGTTCTGATGGCGTACGAAACCCTAAGTCTGAATGTCGAAAGCGGCATCGCCCATTTGCAGTTTATTCGCGGCAGTGAGTTCAACACCATGAACAAAGCTTTCTGGCCCGAAATAGTGGCGGTGTTCGGCGAAATTGATGATGATCCCACGGCCCGCGTGGTGGTCCTTTCGGCTCAGGGCAAGCATTTCACCTCCGGTTTGGATTTGAACGATTTCGCAGCCGGGCTGATCGGGACGGAAGGCGAGCCGGCGCGCAAGGCAGAGGCCATGCGCCGCTCTGTCCTGCATATGCAAAATTCTATGTCAGTGCTGGATAGATGCCGCCTGCCGGTCCTGGCTGCCATCCAGGGCGCCTGTATCGGTGGCGGCATGGACCTGATCTCCGCCTGCGACATGCGCTATTGCACCGAAGATGCTTTTTTCTCGATCCAGGAAACCAATATCGGCCTGACGGCGGATGTGGGCACCTTGCAGCGGCTGCCCCATATCCTGCCCCACGGCATCGTTCGGGAATTGACCTTCACGGGTCGGCGCATGATGGCGCCGGAGGCGCGGGAGAGCGGCCTCGTCAATCAGGTCTTTGCCGATCATGCGGCTTTGTTGGCCGGTGTCATGGACATTGCGTCGGAGATTGCGGCGAAAAGCCCTGTCGTCACCGTGGGCAACAAGGAGATGCTGAACTACGCCCGGGATCATTCCATTCAGGACGGACTGAACTACATCGCCACCTGGAATGCCGCCATGTTGTCGCGGGCCGATCTGGGCGAGGCCTTCAAGGCCAAGGCGGAAAAGCGGGAACCGAAGTACGAGGATTTGGATCCCACCAGGCGTCTGGCCTAGCTTGAATTCGGCTTATACCAAGGTACGGTGATAGAGACCCACATAGACGCTTTACGAAGGCCTTCGGGTAGGAGCGTGTTGTGCCGCAGACCCTTGGGATACCCGTACCACAAGCAGCGCGCGACACCGCCGAAAACTTTCCTAAAGCGCCGAATTCGGTCGTTTCAGCGGCCCCTCGGCGGTGGCGACGGGGGCCTATTTCTGCCGCCCCAGCGCAGGCGTGAATTTGGCGATCAAGGCCTCGATATCGCGGTCGGCGAGGTCGGGGTAGCGGACCTGGCAGGATTCAATCAGTTTGTCTTGGAACTGTTGGCGCCCTTCGGCATTGTTAAGGTCGGCCATCGCGGGTCTGATCCGGCCCGAAATCGCGACAATTTCGCCAAATGTATTTGGCAGTTTGGCGGCCTTGCACAATGCGGCGGCTCCTTGTTGGCTGCCGGCCGCGATCAAGGCACGGGCGTTATCGGGATCAATTCCGGCACGCCGGGCCGCGGCCACTTCAAAGAATTCAAAATGTCCCGTACAGAGCGACCGCAAAACCAAGGTAGAGGTCAGGCGGCCCTTGATATCCATTTGCCGGACCAATTGCTCCAGATTTTCCAGGCGCGGATCAGGCAATTCAATATCCAGGGTTAGGCGATCCCGGCCCTGGTTGATCAATTGATCGGCAATGGCGGTGGGAAGATCAGGCAATTCCGAAATTTTTTGCCGGATCGCCTCGGAGACAACGGAAATTAATCGTTCCGCCAGATTGGGCGGGAAGCTGCTGCTCTGCGTCGTGATCTCTCCTACTGCGGTCATAATATTCCTGGAAAAGGACCTTACAATCCTTCCCCAACTCAATGGGGTGCTTAAGTTCCTCAGCCTGACCAGGCGTAACCACACCCATGCAGCCTAGGCCCAGGATGGCCACAAAGAGGAAGGTGCTGAGGACAGTGCGTCTCATGGGT
>JAYGEA010000071.1:0-25227 GCA_046582635.1 Alphaproteobacteria bacterium | reverse complement strand
CGCCATCTCTTTTTGAGCCGTGCCAGCTTCTCGAAGCCGGAAAAGCTCATATCTCTCGTCTATATCGAGCTGACTATAGTCTGTTCCCATTGCAATTCCCGGTCATATAGGAATTGCACTTCGTTTGTGAGTCTAGCGTCTGCTCCTTCGATGCCCTGTATTCCTCCTGCCGATAGAGGTCCGCTTCATCCTGGCTCAGGTAATCATACATGGTGGTGCCGATCGCCTGCGCCCGGCTGATGCCGTACCATTCCTCGAACACTTTGTTGACGAACAGATAGCGCCCCTCGGCATCCTTCAATGCGATGAATTCTGGCATGCCGTCGATCAGGGATTGCAGCAGCTGGTGACTTGCCGTCAGCTCGAACTCCTCGGATTTTCGCTGGCTGATATCCTCGAACATGATCTGAACCGCATCTTGGCCGCCGTGCCGCATGCGGGTTAGATGCAGCATGGCGGTGAATTCATCACCGTCATGCCGCCGCATTTGCATTTCCCGGCGGATGATTGATGCGTTGCCGTCCAAGTCGCGAAGCATGGATTGGTGTTGGCCCGGTCCGACAATAAACTGACCGATCTTCCGACCGATCAGCGCGCCACGAGAGCAGCCAAGCAATTGCCCCGCGAGCTCATTGCCATAAATGACCGCGCCGTCGCCGCGCTGCGTGATGACGATTGCCATCGGCGCCCACGCGAGGGCATCTGTCGGGTCAATCGTTCCCTCGACAGACCCAGGTGTTTTTCCTTGGTTGACGTCGTTCATGTGCCCGCATACTAGCTCATAATTATTCCCTAATCATCTGCCCAATGGTTAATGAATTGTTTGGGCGTGGCCATCACCAAGTCTTGCGTATTGTCGGATTTGACGATCAGCGCATAGAATGGCCCAACGAATACTAAGGAAATTGGCCTAATTGGGAGCAAACGGCATGGCGGTTATCGGTATCGAGGAGATCTTCCTCAAGGTGCGGAACATGGAGGCGGCGCTGGAATTCTATCACGGTATCCTTGGCATTCCGCTCGACAAGCGGGATGACCAACGCACCTACCTGCAGATGGATCGGGGCCATCTTGTGCTGCAGATGGAAAACCACACCGGCCGCCACCAGGGCGGCGGGCCGTTGCATTTCGCCATGACCGTGACGGAGGACGAATTCGACGCCATCATGGCCAAGTTCGTGGGCGGCCGTTATTTCACCCGCGGCCCCTATGGGGAGCGCGGCTTGGGCCGGGCCTTTTTTATGATGGACCCGGACGGCAATGAAAGCGAGATCAACACCCGCTATATCCACGGCGTGCCGCAACGAAGTTGAAGGGGCCTCGACCTGCGCCGGACCACCCCGATTGGACCTGTCGGCCGTGGGGATATCAACATCCATGTTGGTGCCATGAACACAATTTCGTCATAATTTCGCCCTTGCGCGGCCGCTTTTCACGGCCAATATGACGTTGAAAAAGCATTGTTGAAGAGGCACTGGGGAGGAGGTTCCGATGACCATTTATCGATATTCAGCGCACGCCGCCGGTTACGATCGCGGGGGTCTGTTCCCTGTCGTCATGGCCGGCCTGGTGGGCCTGTGGGCTCTGGCGGCCCTGGCGATCAGTTGCGGCCCGGAATTGGCGGCGCTGGAGGTGTCGGCCGCCAAGACATTCGTGTCGTGCGAGCCGGCCAATGATGAAGCGGCGGGCGGGCTGTTGCGTTGCACCGCTCCATCGGCCGCTACCGACGCCAGGGATACATAGCCGTGCCTGTCCGTGCCTGTCCGCGCCTGGTTGCTGGGCCTGATGTTAGCCGCCCTGACCCTGGCCGCCTTAATCCCGCCCGCCATGGCGGTGGAGCGGCCCGGCCATGGCTTTGGCCCCAGCATTGTCGTTCAGGGCGTCGGGGTGGTCACGGCCCGCCCGGACATGGCGGTGCTCAACGCCGGCGTCACCTCACAGTCGGCAACGGCCAAGGCGGCCCTGGCGGCACACAAGGAGATCATGGCGAAGGTGCTGGCCGGGCTGGCGGCCTTTGGTATCGCTGACGGCGATGTGCAAAGCCGGCATGTTAATCTGCGCCCGGTCTATCCGCGGAAAAACCAGAACGATGGCGTCCGGGCCCCGGTGGCGTTCCGCGCCTCGGGCCAGGTGCGGGTGCGTCTGCGCCAGATCGGCCGTCTGGGCGAAATGCTGGACCGTCTAACTGCCGCTGGGGTCAACAACCTCTCCGGCCTACATTTCGCCGTGGCCAAACCCGAACCGCTGCAGGATCGGGCCCGGGTCCTGGCCATCGGCGAAGCCAAGCGGCGGGCGCAATTGTATGCGGCGGAGGCCGGCGTTGAACTGGGCCCAGTGCTGCGTATCCGCGAGGGCGGCGGGTACGGACCGCGGCCTGAATTCCGCGCCATGTCGCCATCCAGCGCCGGCCGGGCCGTGGCGGTGGGGGAGACGGAGTTCCGCATCACCGTCTCGGTCGTTTACGCCATCAAATAGGCGGATTTATGTAGCTGGAATCATGCAGGTGGAATTTCCAGGCGGCCCTTAATGATTTTCCGCGTTGGGGTCAGGGGCATTTCATCCACCAGGACCAGACGCTCGGGCAGCTTGGTCTTGGCGATGCCATGGCCGAGGAGGTAGTCGCATAATAGTTCCAAAGTCACATCCGGAGCGGTGGCAACGGCGAAACAGCAGGCCCGCTCGCCCAGGACTTCGTCCGCCATGGGTACGATGGCGGATTGGGCAATTTGGGGATGGCTGTCCAGCAGTTCCTCTATCTCGCGCGGGTTATACTTCACCCCGCCCCGGTTGATAATATCCTTGATGCGCCCGGTGATGGCGATGTTGCCGTCATCCCCCATGGCAGCTAGATCGCCGCTGCGAAACCAGCCGTCTGGGGTGAAGGCGGTGCTGTTGGCGTCCGGGTTATCGAAATAGCCGGGAAACAGCATGGCGCCCCGCACCTGCAATTCGCCGTCCTCGGCGATCCGCGCCTCGGCGCCCGGGGCTGGGCGGCCGGCGGTGGCGGCGGCGATTTCGATGCCGTCGCCAGGGCGGCTGTACAGCCCGCCCTGGGTTTCCGTCATGCCCCACAACTGGGTGATATCGCAGTTCGGCAGCTTCGCCGCGACGCCCCTGGCCATCTCGGCCGGCACCGCGCTGCCCGACAGGATGGCCAATTTGAGCGTGCCGCAATCATGCTGATCGAACAGCCCCAAGCCGAGGCAGGCCGCCATATGGGCTGGTGCCGCCAACAGGGTGGTGGCCTTGCCCGCCTCGATCACGGCGGCTAGGGCGGGTGGCGTGAAGGTTGGCAGCAGCAAGTTGGCCGCGCCCACGTACATGGCCATGTGGAAGGCATAAAGCCCGAACAGATGCCCGAACGGTGGTGCCGAGAGCAGCACATCGTCCGCGCCCAGCAAATGCTCGCCCACGCCCAGACGGGCGTTGCCCAGCATGGTGTGGGAATTATGGGGCACGGCCTTGGGAGAGGCCGTGGTGCCGGAGGTATAGAGAAGCAGGAACGGATCGGCGGCCACGGGCAGGGGCAGCTTCATTTTATCGGCGCTGGCCGTGCCGTTGGCCAGATCGGCGAATGACACGGCGCCGGGAACCGCCCCGCCCAGGGCGATGACCGATTGCAGTTTCGGCAGGTCCAGTTGCAAGGCCGTCTCCGCCGCCTTGAAGCCGCTCGCATCGTCCAGGCAGATCAGCGCCCGGGCCCGGCTGTGGCTCAGCAGGGTTTCGAACTCCCGCGCCCGGTGCGGCATGTAAATCGTCGTCATCACCGCCCCCAGACGGGCGATGGCCAGATAGCTGATCAGGTATTCCGCCACGTTCGGCAACTGCACCGCGATGACATCGCCGGGGCCCAGACCCAGGCCGCGCAAACCGCCCGCCAAGGTATCCACCCGTTGGCCCAGTTCGCCGTAGGTGATCACCTGATCAGCCTGAATAATGGCCGGTGCATCGGTGCGCGCGATGGAATGGCCGGCCAGCAGGCCGGGCAATGTTTCCACGCCCCACCAGCCTTGTTCGGCGTATAGGCGGGCCCGCGCCGGATCGAAGGTCATGGCCTCGCGCAGGGCAAGGGCGTCGTCGTGATACTGGAAACGCTCTTCATGGGCCGTGAACCGCTCTTCGCGAAACCGCCGCGCCCCGCCCAGATCCAACAGCCGGGCAAAACGCCGGGTGTCGAACCGCCGCCGCTCCATCATGGTGCGGATGTACATCACCTGCGGCTCGCTCAGGCCGATCCGTTCGGCGATCTGGCCGTCGCTTAAACCCATTTCGGTCCTGTGCGCCTCAATCGCCGCGAAGTCCAGCTCCCGCACGGGATCGCCCCGGCGGGTCTGGATATTGTGGCTCCATTGAAAGATCAGATCGCCATAGCTTTCGATCATCGCATCGGTGATGCCGATCTGCCGGCGGTTCAGACCCCGGGCCATGTTTAGGGAACCGCTTTGGCAATGCTGCGCCGGATCGGGTCGGCTTCGGGGGCTTTGGTAGCGATGGGACAGACCCGCATGCATTCGAAACATTGCGCCAACAGCCCGCCCGAACCCACCGACATCTTGTACCACAGCATTTTGTTGTCGGGATCGAAGAGGGCGGCTTCCCGGGTGCCGGCGTCTTCCGCCGCCATGGCCTCGGCCAGCATGGCGGGCACCGCCTCGTACTGCTGGCTCATCTCGGCGCAGGCGGCCATGTCGTAGTGCATCTCGGCCTGCTTGCCGTCCTCGTCAATGTGGCCCGAGAGGCATTGCACGGGGCAGAATTTCTGGCACGGTGTACGGCCGATCTGGCGATACATGGCGACACAGGAGGGCGCCGGGCAGGGGTTCTCGGCCATGGGCTGGTCGGGCGGCAAATCCAATTCGGTAAAGATGGAGGCGAAATACATATAGCCGAAATCGGGATGCAACAGGATATCGCCGGCCAGTGAGCGGGCGCCGATGCCGGCCAACTCCGCATGCAGCTTCAGGCTTTGCAGCGGGACGCGGGGGCCTTTTTCGTTGTCCATGTCGGGTGGGCAATAGATCGACGGCTTGTGGTATTTGCCCTCGATGTAAAAGGCCGCGCCATAGGCAATGGTATAGGCCCGGGTTTCGGTGGAGCCGAAATAACCCATGGCCTTGGCCGGCACTGACCAGGCGCCCTGGGTCTGGCCGCCGACACCAAGAGAGATCACGGATTTAACCTTGGGCATGAGGTCGGAGGGGCGGTGGCCGGGCGGGGCGATACGCTCCAGCGCGGCCAAATCGGCGACGCCGGCGGCCAGCGCTCCCTTGCGCAGGCAATAGTCCAATACCGCCCTTTTGGCGTCCACCGGGTCGATTTCAATGCGGTCGATGTCCACGGCCATTCCCCCATCTTGTTCCGACCGATCCTATTCTTTCCAGGCGTGGTTTGAAAGATGAACCTCTAATGAACGGGGGCCTCAGAACCCATTCAGGCGGGCATGGGCATAGTGCACGCAGCATTCCGTCACAAACCGAAATCAGGAGAAACCCATGCCGATTGTCAAACGCACCACCGCCAGACGCACCATGGCCCCCATCGCCGCCATCACCGCCGGCGCCATTTTGTTAAGCGCCTGCATCACCACCGAGGCCCCCAAACAGGGCGCGGGCACCTTGCTGGGCGCGGTGGGCGGCGCCCTGGCCGGCGCGCAGATCGGCCGGGGCCGGGGCAAGATCATCGCGGTTGCCGCCGGCACCATTTTGGGTGCCTTCGCGGGTGCGGAAATTGGCCGCTCACTGGACCGGGCCGACCGGGCGGCCCTGGCCAACGCCCAGGTACGGGCGCACGGGGCACCGATCGGCGCGCCGATCCGCTGGTCCAACCCCGATAGCGGCAATCATGGCGAAATTCTGCCCACCCGCGAGGGGCATACGGCGCGGGGCCGCTATTGCCGGGAATATCAGACCTCGGTCGTGATCAACGATTCCATGCAACAGGCCTATGGCGTCGCCTGCCGGCAAGCGGACGGCAGTTGGCAGGTGATCGACGGCTGAAATTGTGCTAAAAAGAATGCATGAGACAGAATCAAGGAGCCCGTGGGCACGTGACGACAATAATGGTCGCAAAATTTCAGATCGGCGATGTCGTTAAGCACCGCATTCATCCCTTTCGGGGCGTGGTCTTCGATGTGGATCCGGTGTTCGCCAATTCCGAGGAATGGCTGATGTCTATCCCCGAGGAGGTCCGGCCGCGAAGGGACCAGCCGTTCTATCATTTGCTGGCGGAAAACGCCCAGACCACCTATGTGGCCTACGTCTCGGAGCAGAACCTGTTAAATGACGAAGACGGCGCACCGGTGCGCCACCCGGAAGTGGAAGATTATTTTGCCGGGGTTGAAGACGGCCGTTACGTGCGCCGCGACCTGGCCATGAACTGACCAATCGGTTAGATCAAACAGCCAAAAATTGGAATCAATTTTCGGCTGATAATTTGATCTATTTCCATGAGTTAGCGCAACTTGTCTGCGTTCAAAAGAACGCAGTTTGCGCTAGCCAGTGAACTAACCGGTTTTCGCCAATTCGTGATAGGGCCGCGCCGTCAACAGCAATTGCACCACGGCGGTGACAATGGCGCTGCTGGTAATGGGCGCTTCCAAAATGCGCTCCACCCGATGGCGAAAGCGGTTGTTTTCGGTCACCACGAATTCACCGATGGGCAGTTCAATTCGGGCATCATTCAATTGTCTCAGATAGGCGCGGCGTTCTTTGTTTTCCAAAGTATAGGGAATGGGGCCAAGGTCGGTTTCCAAGTCCAGCACCACATCACTATCCGGCTCGGATATCCGGCAAAAAATGGGCATGCGGTGCCAGGTAAAGCGGAAGGCCATGGGCAGGGAGTCCTGCACATCGCCCAGGACGGAACCGGCCTGAACCAGCGCCTCGTTCAGGTTGGAGAATCTATCCTCCCTCTTCGCCGGACTTTCATCGGAATCGGTGTCACCCATGGCGGCCGCCATGTCCCAATCTTCTCCAATATCGTCCTGATATTCTACAGACATTTATCCGCTCCCCCAAAATCACGTTGATTACACTCGGGCAGAGTTAACTTCGGGTAAAGAAAATGCTTCTTTCCTTGATTAAGCGGCGAAATACAGCTCCTGGGGCAACATCATTGAGGATGCTTGCCTTGTTAAGTGGATCAGCATTAGGCTGGCGCCAAATTTGACTGCATTATTGTTATTGGAGATATCACGTGGCGCTTGAAATCATAGGTTTTCTCCGTTCCAACTTTGTTCGCACCGTGCGCATGGTGGCCCAGGAAAAGGGCGTTGCATACGACCATATTCCTGCCATGCCTCATTCCGACGAGGTCAAGGCGATTAACCCGCTGGGCCTGATCCCGGTGATGCGCCATGATGAGCTGGAATTGCCCGAATCACAAGCCATCGCCCGCTAGATCGATACGGCGTTCGACGGCCCGGCTTTGGTGCCTGGCGATCTCAAGGCGGCGGCTAATGTCAACCGCTGGGTCTCCACGGTCAACACGGCGGTGGATCAGATGTTCATGCGCAAGTATGTGGTGGAATATGCCTTCCACAAGGACGCGGACGGCAACGTGGTGCGTGATGTCATTGACCAGACGGTAAAGCGTCTGCCGAAGATGTTCGCCATGCTGGATGCTGCCGTGGCCGATGGATTTCTGGGCGGCGACACCTTCACCATGGCCGATTGCTTCCTGATGCCCATCCTGGCGGCGGTGCAAAACTTTCCCGAAGGCAAGGCCTGCATGGAGAATTCGCCGAATTTGCAGGCCTATTTCGCCAAGGTTTCCCAGCGGGACAGTTTCAAGACAACCGCCGCATAGTCTCGCGACGGAAGGGTTTAATATAGTGACGTAATATTTTTATCAATGATTATCTGTTCCTAAGTCTCTAAATATGCCAATAATATAAGTATTACGTCACCGTATTAATTGATGGCGAGGACTCCGTTAGTCGCGGAAATTCACGTATTGCAGGGGCTGGTCCAGCTTCATCTCCTTGATCAGGGCGATGGCGGCCTGCAAATCGTCGCGTTTCTTGCCGGTGACGCGGAGTTCATCTCCCTGGATCGCCACCTGCACCTTTTTCAACTTGGCGGCCTTGATCTCCTTGACCACTTTTTGCGCCAGGTCCCGGGCGATACCCTGCTTGATCACAATGGTCTGGCGGATGGTATTGCCCGAGGCCTTTTCAGGCTCGCCGTAGTCCAGGGCCTTGTGATCCACCTTGCGCTTGGCCAGGTAGCCGCGCAGCAATTCCTGCACCTGTTTCAGCTTCAAATGATCGTCGGCGCGGATGGTCAGCACATCGTCCGTGCGTTCGATGGAACATTGGCTGCCTTTGAAGTCAAAGCGCGTGCCAATCTCCCGCATGGCGCCTTGCAGGGCGTTGTCCACTTCGGGCAGTTCCGTACGGGATACAACATCGAATGAAGGCATGATCAGGTTCCTATCCTTGTTGCTTCTGTTCGTTGGCCGATGCCACAAGATCCGCTAAATTCCCATCGCCCTGTGCGCGAAGGCCGTTGATGACCCCTAACACATCATGTTCCGATTTGGCCTGGTTCATTTTCCACTTGCCTTCCAACCGGCTGATGGGGATTTCGATACCGACGATGCTCTTGCATTTACTGGCGATGTAGTCGTCCGGCGCATCGTCCATTTTCCACGGCAGCTCGAAAGGGGCTTCAAAATGATCGGTCATGGCCGCCAGATGCCGTTTCAGCTTTTCAATATCGTCGTAGGTGGCGCCCTGGCCGTAAGCATGGATGGTCACGTAGAGCCAGGTCGGCACCGCCTTGCCGGTATGATGTTTGGAGGGGTACCAGTTCGGCGTGGCATAGCCTTGGGGGCCCTGAAAAATCACCAGCACTTCACCGCCCGCGGCGATGGCCGCCACGTGAGGATTGGCCTTGGCGAAATGGCAACGCAGGATGCCATTTTCCCCGGCCGTGCCATCCACCTCGATTGGCACATGAGAGGCAATCATACCGTCCGGCCCCTGGATTACCACCGTGGCCGCGCCAATCTGGCGCATGGTTTCATGCAGAACGTCCATACGGGTTTCATGATATTGTTTGGGCAGGTACATCCACGCCTCCTGGAACAGTGTTGAGGCTCTTTTTAGGAGACCAGATCGAATTCGTCCAGGATTGGTGCGGTCATGTCGGCGCAGAATTTGTCGTAAGGGAAGGGCCACATGGCCGGGTTGCCGTTTTTGTCCAGGTACCAGCTTTGGCACCCGGTGACCCAGACGGTGTCTTTCATGGCGTCCTTTATGGTGGCGTTGAAGGCCGTCATGGCATCCACTTTCGCCGAAATCTCATTCGCCGTGCCGTCCCGCCACAGATCGATCAACTGCATGATGTAGGCCAGCTGCTTTTCCGAGATATCGACCAGGGAGAAATTCCCGATCGGGCTGTTGGGGCCCACCAGCATGAAAAAATTTGGAAAGCCGGGCAGGGAGATCGAACGGTGCGCGGTGGTGGTCTCGGCCCAAAAATCGCTCAATTCCACCCCATCCCGGCCGGTCAGATCCATGGGGCGCATGAAACTGTGGCCGTCGAAGCCCGTGGCCAGGACCAGTACGTCCAACGGATGCAGGCGGCCGTCCGCCGTGCGCACGCCGCCTGGCTCGACCCGGAGAATGGCATCGGTGACCAATTCGGCATTCGGCTGCTGAATGGCTTCATAAAATTCATCCGAGACGATCAGCCGCTTGCAGGCGGCCTGGTAGTCCGGCGTAAGGCGGGCCTTCAATTCCGGGTCCGTGACCCGGTCCAGATTGGCCTGGCAGGCTTCCTCGATATTTTTCATCTGCTCTTCATCGCCGATCACCGCCTCGCCAAAGGTATCGGCGAACAGACGGGTCAGGGCGGCATGCAAGGCGTCCATGGCGCCCGCCTCGTTACGGAAGACGTCCTTTTCCTGCTCGCTGAAGGCAGGGTTGGCCTGGGGGAAAACCCATTGGGCGGTGCGCTGGAACAGGGACAGGTGCGCCACCCTGCCGACCAGATCGGCGGTAATCTGCACGGCGGTGGAGCCGGTGCCGATGATGCCAATGCGCCGGCCGTCCAGGGGGGCGTCATGGTCCCAACGGGCGGAATGGAATACAGCGCCGGCGAAATCGTCCAGGCCGGCGATGTCGGGATAGACCGGATGGTGCAGGACGCCGGCGGCCGAGAGGATGATATCCACCACGTCCAGCGCCCCATCACCGCATTCGAGGTGCCACCTGCCGTTTTCGAAACGCGCCCGGGTGATCTCGGTGTTGTATTTGATGCGGCTTTCGACGTCGTATTTTTTCGCCACGCCCTCGAAATAGGCCCGGATTTCCGCGCCGGGCGAGAACCGGTGGCTCCATTCCGCGTTGGGTTCGAAGGAATAGCGGTACATGTGCGAGGGCACGTCGCAGCACAGGCCCGGATAGGTATTTTCCCGCCAGGTGCCGCCCAGGGTGGCGGCTTTTTCATAGACCGTGAAATCCGTGATACCGGCCTTTTGCAATTCAATGGCCGTCAGAATGCCGGACATGCCGGCGCCGATAACGGCAACCCGGGGAGATCGCTTCGTCTTGTCGCGGGGAATTTGTACGTTCATGACCTGCCTGCGAAAACTTCAACTGGATAATTGACGCCCTTCATAACATTAATCTCAAGGTCATGGTCCAGGGCGCGGCAAAAAGCCACGTCAGCACCTTCAAGGGCGCCGGGGATTGGGGTAGGCTGCCGCCCAGGCATATCGGGAGGCGTGACATGGCAAAATATCTGAAACAAGGATTAGGCCAGGCGGAGGTGGACGAGGCGGATGCAGCGGTCCGCGCCCAGGTGGAATCCATTTTGGCCGACATCCAAACCAGGGGCGATGGCGCGGTGCGGGCGCTGTCAAAAAAATTCGATGACTGGAGCCCGGAAAACTTCCAACTCTCCGAGAGGGAGGTCGAGGCGGCGGTCTCGAAGGTGGCCAAACGGGACCTGGACGATATCCGCTTTGCCCAGGAACAGGTGCGCAACTTCGCGCAACATCAAAAAGATGCGTTGCGGGAGGTGGAGGTGGAAACCATGCCCGGCGTGGTCCTGGGGCACAAGAACATCCCCGTCAATTCCGTCGGTTGTTACGTGCCGGGGGGCAAGTACCCCATGGTGGCCTCGGCCCATATGTCCGTGGTGACGGCGAAAGTGGCCGGCGTGCCGCGTATCGTCGCCTCGGCCCCGCCCCAGGGCGGTGCGCCGCACCCGGCCATTGTCGCCGCCATGCACATGGGCGGGGCGGACGAGATCTTGGTATTGGGCGGTATTCAGGCGGTCGCCACCATGGCGCTGGGCACGGAAAGCATTGCGGCGGTCGATATGCTGGTGGGGCCGGGCAATATGTTCGTGGCCGAGGCCAAGCGGCAGTTGTTCGGCCGGGTCGGCATCGACCTGTTCGCGGGCCCAACGGAAACCCTGATCATCGCCGACGACACGGTGGACGGCGAATTGTGCGCCATCGACCTGCTGGGCCAGGCGGAACACGGTCCCACCTCGCCGGCGGTGCTGTTGACCACCTCGGAAGCCCTGGCCAGGGACACCATGAGGGAGGTTGAGCGGCAGTTGGAAATTCTGCCCACGGCGGAAATCGCGCGGGAATCCTGGGCCAACTACGGCGCCGTCATCCTGTGCGACAGCCTCGAGGAGATGTTGTCGGAGGCCGACCGCCTGGCCTTCGAACACGTGCAGGTGATGACCGAGGACCCGGACTATTTCCTCGACAATCTGACCAACTACGGCGCGCTGTTTCTGGGCCCCCGCACCAATGTCTCGTACGGCGACAAGGTGATCGGCACCAACCATACCCTGCCCACCAAGCGGGCCGGGCGCTACACGGGCGGCCTGTGGGTCGGCAAGTTCATCAAGACCCATACCTACCAGAGGATACTGACGGATGAAGCCTCGGCCCTGGTCGGGGAATATTGCTCGCGGCTGTGCATGCTGGAGGGCTTCGCCGGCCATGCGGAACAGGCCAATGTGCGGGTGCGCCGTTATGGCGGCCGTAATGTTCCCCCCTACACGGCGGTGGAGCCTGGCTGATGGTGGGGCATATCGCCATTGTCGGGGCCGGCCTGGTGGGCGGCGGCTGGGCCATTGTCTTTGCCCGCGCCGGGGAGGCGGTCCGGGTTTATGACGCCGCGCCGGCCATTCGGAATGGTTTTCTCGACGTGATCAAGGGGCAGCTGGATGATCTGAAAAGCTTTGACCTGGTCGATGACCCCGCCGAAATATTGGCCCGGGTCACGGTCTGCGACAGCCTGGCCGGAGCGGTGCAAGGCGCCCGATTTGTCCAGGAATCCGTGCTGGAAGAAGTCGCGGTCAAACAGGAGATTTCCGCCGCCATCGGGCCGCTGTTGGACGCCGGCGCCGTGGTGGGCAGTTCCACCTCCGGCATTCCCGGTTCCGCTTTTACGGAAGATGTCGCCAACCGGGAGCGTTTCCTGGTCACCCATCCGGTCAATCCGCCCTATCTGGTGCCCGTGGTCGAGGTGGTGCCCGCGCCCTGGACGGGAGGGGAGGCCGTGGAGGGCGCCATGGCGTTGATGCGGGCGGTTGGCCAGTCGCCGGTGCTGGTGCGCCGGGAAATCGAAGGTTTCATCCTGAACCGCTTACAAGGGGTTCTGCTGCGCGAGGCCTGGGACCTGTTCGAGGCGGGCTATGCCTCTATCGAGGATATCGACAAAACCGTGTCGGAAGGCCTGGGCCTGCGCTGGTCCTTCATGGGGCCGTTCGAGACCATTGATCTGAACGCACCGGGCGGCGTGGCCGATTATGCCGCCCGCCTGGGCCCGCTGTACCATGCCATCCAAAAATCCCGCACCGAGCCCAAACCCTGGAGCGATGCACTGATCGCCGAGGTCGAGGGCGAGCGGCGCCGGTCCCTGGCAATGGATGAATTGGCGGGCCGGCGCAACTGGCGTGACCGCCGCCTCATGGCGCTCGCCGCCCACAAGTCCGGCCAGGATATCTGATGTACGAAATGGAGTTTTCCCGATGACCGAACTAACCATCACGGACCATAGGGTCGAAAGCATTGCACCGGGCCTTTCGGTCTTTGTCCGCAACAAGCATCTGGCGGGGCGGGAGGGTTTTACGCCGGCGCAAACGGTGCTGTGCGTCCATGGCGCCACCTATCCCTCAACCGTGACCTTCGATTATGCCCTGGATGGCGGTTCCTGGATGGATGTGCTGGCGCGGGCGGGGTTTGATGTCTGGTGCGTGGATATCCTGGGCTATGGCCACTCGGACCGGCCAGGGGAGATGTCCCAGCCGTCGGCAGACAATGCGCCCTTGGTGGATACCGCACATGCCGTCGCGGATGTGGGCCGGGTGGTTGATTTCATTTTACGGCAACGGAGCCTGCCGCGTTTGGCGCTGATCGGCTATTCCTGGGGCACGATGATTTGCGGCAACTATGCCGGCCAACAACCGGACAAGGTGGCGCGCCTGGTCCTCTATGGTGCCGCCTGGCTCGGCGCCGGCGCCTCCATTTCGTCGGGCGCGCCGCCAGGCGCCTACCGCATGGTGGATGCAGAGGCCGTGGTTGCCCGCTGGTGCCGGGAGCTGGACGACGACCAAATCGCCCGCATCGCATCGCCTGCCCACATGACGGCCTGGGCCGATGCCGCCATCGCCTCTGATCCCGAGGCCAGCCGGCATGACCCGGCCCAATTGCGTGCGCCCGCCGGTGTGGTCAAGGATGTGCTGGAACGCCATGCGGCGCAAGTACCCAGCTACGACCCAGGCGACATTCTCGCGCCCACCATGGTGGTGGTCAGCGAATGGGACCGGGAAACCACGCCCGATCAGGGTCAAACGGTATTCAGCTTGCTGCCCGACGATATCGACCGCCGCTATGTGGTGATCGGCGGCGCCACCCATTCCATGTTGATCGAAAACCAGCGCGGCGCCATGAACGCGGTGGTCGACGGATTTCTGAAAGAGGGTTGGGCCTGATGGCAGAAGATATTATCCTTTGGGGCGCCATATCCCTGCGCGCCTTGCGGGTTCATTGGGCCTTGCACGAGTTGGGGTTGGCATACGAGTTCCGGCCGATCCAGTCCCGCACCGGGGAAACCCTGACGGCGGAATACAGCGGCCATAACCCAAAGCAGAAGATCCCCTGCCTCCAGGATGGCGATTTCACCCTGACCGAAAGCCCGGCCATCGTGAATTATCTGTTCAACGCTTATGGCGCGGGCACGGACGTCTACAGGCCCCAATCGGCGGCCGAACAGGCCAGGGCGGATGAGTGGAGCTATTTCGCCATGATGGAGCTGGACGCCCATTCCCTCTATCTGATCCGCCGGCACAAGTTCCTGCCCGAAATCTATGGCGAGGCACCCATCGCCGTCGCCTCGGCGGAGGAATATTGCCTGAAACAACTCAACGCGGTCGCCCCCGCCATTGCCGACATCGAGGCCTATATCTTTGGCGACAAATTGAGTGCCGCCGATATTCTGTTGGCCACCACCCTGAATTTCGCGGAACGCTATGAGGTCGAACTGCCCGAACCCTGCCGGGCCTATCGCGACCGCGCCTATGCCCGCCCGGCCTTCCTGTCGGCAAATGCCCGCAATGAAGATCTTGGGGAGACTCTGAATGGCTCATAACGCCCGCGAAACCCTGGAAGTCGCCCTGGCGGCCATCGAGCGCCATGACGAAGCCGTCAACGGCATGATCACGGTCACGGCCGATGCGGCCCGCCTGGCCGCCGACGCGGCGGACCGGGCGGCGGCGGAGGGCTGCTGGCTGGGTCTGCTGCACGGCATGCCGCTGGCCATCAAGGACAATATCCAGACAGCGGGGGTGCGGACCACCTCCGGCTCGCTGCATTTCAAGGATGTGGTGCCGAACCAGGACGCCGTTGTCGTGCAACGGCTGAAGGCGGCCGGCGCGGTGATCGTCGGCAAGGCGACCATGCAGGAGCTGGCCTTTGGCATCCGCTCCCATAACCCGGTCAGCGGGCAATGCCGCAACCCGTGGGATCTGTCCAAAATTCCCGGCGGCTCCTCGGGCGGCTCCGGCGCGGTCATCGCCGCGGGCATGGCGCAAGGGGCCCTGGGCTCCGACACCGGCGGCTCGGTGCGTCTGCCGGCCGCCATGAACGGCGTGGCCGGCCTGCGCCCGACCCATGGCCGGGTGCCCAATCACGGCTCCACCCCCGTGAGTGCCTCCTACGACACCATCGGCCCCATGGCCCGGCGGGTCGAGGACGTCGCCCGCATGCTGGCCGTCATGGCGCGGGAGGAGCCCGGTTCCGCGCCCACGGGGGCGGTGGGCCTGGGTAATTTCCTGCCCAGCCTGAATGACGGCGTTGCCGGCCTGCGCCTTGGCATCCCGCGCAATCATTATTTCGAGGCTTGCGACGACGAAATTGCCGAAGCGGTCATGACCTCCGTGCGGTTGTTGGAGGGGCAGGGCGCCAAGCTGGTCGAGGTGGATGTGGCGGGCGCCGAGGGGACCCATCAATGGGCCACCATTCAGATCTATGCGGACGCCTGCGCCTATCATGGCGAACGCCTGGATGATCATCCCGAACTGTTTTCCGACCCGGTGCGGGAGCGCATGCTGGTAGGCCGCAGTTTTACAGCCGTCGATTATGCCAACGCCACGCGGGCGCGCGAGGCCTGGCAGGCGACTATGGCGGCGTTGTTCCAGGATATTGATATCCTGGTCTCCCCCACCACGCCGGCCCCGCCGCCGCCCATCGAGGAGGACAAATCGTTGTTGGAAGCCACCAGGGATGCCTCCCGCAACACCTATGCGGGCGGCCTGGGCGCTTATCCGGGGCTGTCCCTGCCGTGCGGTTTCTCAGCGGCCGGACTGCCCATGGGGATGCAGATGGAAGCCGCTTGGTGGGCCGAACCCCTGTTGCTGCGCGCGGGCGTGGCCTATCAGGCGGCGACCGATTGGCATTTGGCGCGGCCGCCGCTATCCTGAAGAAAACATTCCTAAGAAAAATCCACAGACAATCGTACTGGCCGAGGAAATTCTAGCCCATGAGTATCAAGAAACTGCTTATCGCCAATCGTGGCGAGATCGCCGTCCGTATCCTGGCCGCCGCCGCCGATCTGGGCCTGGCCACCGTTGCCGTTTATGCCGGGGATGAAGATGCCTCCCTGCATGTGGTCAAGGCGGACGCGGCGGTCTGTTTGCCCGGCCGCGGCGTGCCCGCCTATCTTGACGGCGCGGCGATCCTGGCCGTGGCCAAGGAACAAGGCTGCGATGCCATTCATCCCGGCTATGGCTTTTTAAGTGAGAATGCCGGCTTTGCGGCGGCCTGCGCCCAGGCGGGCATCGCTTTTGTCGGGCCCCTGGCCGAGACATTGGAGATGTTCGGCGACAAGGCGGAGGCCCGCGGCCTGGCCGGGGAAAATGGCGTGCCGGTGTTGCCGGGCAGTGACGGCGCGACGGATGCGGCCGGGGCGGAGGCCTTCTTTGATGCCCATGGCCCGATCATGATCAAGGCCATCGCGGGGGGCGGCGGCCGGGGCATGCGGGCCATTCATGGGCGGGCGGATATTGCCGCCGCCGTGGCCCTTTGCCAGGGCGAAGCCTTGCAGGCATTTGGCAATGGCGATGTCTTCGTGGAACGTTTGCTGGAGCGGCCCCGTCATATTGAAATACAGATTATCGGTGATGGCGGCGGCGCCATCAGCCATCTGGGCGAGCGGGAATGCAGCATCCAGCGCCGGCATCAGAAACTGGTGGAAATGGCCCCCGCGCCGGGTCTGGCGGCGGAGCTGCGGGACAAATTGACGGCGGCCGCCGTTGCCTTGGCGGGGGCGGTGAATTATTGCAGCGCGGGCACGTTTGAGTTTCTTGTCGATGGTGTCGATGGCGAGGAATTTTTCTTTATCGAGGCCAATCCCCGCCTGCAGGTGGAGCATACGGTGACCGAGGAAGTTTGGGGCATCGATATCGTGCAAACCCAGCTGCGCATTGCCGGCGGCGCCAGTCTGGCGGATCTGGCCTTGACCCAAGCTGACATCGGCCCCGCCAGGGGCCAGGCCATGCAGGTCCGTATCAACATGGAAACCATGCAAGCCGACGGCACTGTCAGGCCATCGGGCGGCATCCTGGAAAGTTTCGAGATGCCCGCGGGTCCGGGCATCCGCGTCGACAGTTTTGGTTATATTGGTTACCGCACATCGCCCAGCTATGATTCCCTGCTGGCCAAGTTGATTGTCCATGCGCCGGGCAATGACTTCGCCGTCCTGGCACAAAAGACCTACCGGGCCCTGTGCGAATGCCGGATAACGGGTTTGAGCAGCAATATTTCGTTTTTGCAGAACCTGTTGTCACAAGCTGATTTCCGTGCCGCGAAGTTGAGCACGCATTTCATTGCCGAGCATCTGGAGGCGCTGGTTGGCGGTGCGGCGCATCAGCGCCGTTTTGTCACAGCCGTTGCCGAAGGCCCGGCGGACAATTTGGTCGGCGTTAAGGTGGATGCCGCCGATCCCCTGGCGGTGTTGAGCCATGGCAAGTCCGAGGCCGCGCCGGAACAAACCGCCGCCGATAGCTTGAGTGGACCGGACGGCAGTACCGCCATTACGGCGCCCATGCTGGGCACCATCGTCAGTATCGATGTGGCCGAGGGGGATGATGTCTATCCCGGCCGTCAAATCCTGATCATGGAAGCCATGAAGATGCAGCACGTGATCGAAGCCGAGATCAGCGGCATCGTGCGTCAATTACCGGTACAGCCGGGCGATACGGTCTATGAGGGCGGCGCCCTGGCCTATATCGCCGAGGGGGAGGTGGATATTCCCGATGCGGGCGAGGTCGCGGTGATTGATCTGGACCATATCCGCCCCGACCTGGCCGAGGTGCTGGAGCGCCAGGGCTTGACCCTGGACGACCGCCGCCCCAACGCGGTGGCCCGCCGGCGCAAAACAAATCAGCGCACGGCACGGGAAAATATCGAGGCTTTTTGCGATCCGGGCTCCTTCTCCGAGATCGGCTCCCTGGTGCTGGCCGCCCGCCGGGGCATGCATACTATGGACGAATTGATCGAACGCACGCCGGCGGATGGCTTGGTTACCGGCCTGGGCCGGGTCAACGGCCATCTGTTCCCCGACGAGACCGCCCGCTGTGTGGTGATGTCCTATGACTACACGGTGTTGGCCGGCACCCAGGGCAAGAACAATCACAAGAAAAAGGACCGCATGTTCGAGATGGCGGAAAAGTGGCGTCTGCCCATGGTCTTCTTCACCGAGGGCGGCGGCGGCCGTCCCGGTGACACGGACATGATTTTCGCCGCCAATCTGCACGTGCCCGCCTTTCACCTGTTTGGCAAATTGAGCGGCCTGGCGCCCATGGTAGGGATCACGTCGGGGCGCTGCTTCGCCGGCAACGCGGTGCTGCTGGGTTGTTGCGACGTGGTCATCGCGACGGAGAATTCCACCATCGGCATGGGCGGCCCGGCGATGATCGAAGGCGGCGGGCTGGGCGTCTTTCGCCCCGAGGAAGTGGGCCCGATGTCCGTGCAGGTGCCCAACGGCGTGGTCGATATCCCCGTCAAGGACGAGGAAGAAGCGGTCTCGGCGGCGCAAAAATACCTGAGCTATTTTCAGGGCGCGGTGGAGACTTGGGACTGCGTCGATCAACGCCTGTTGCGCCAGGCCATTCCCGAAGACCGTTTGCGCATTTACGATGTGCGCAAGGTGGTGGATCAACTGGCCGACACCGGCTCGGTGCTGGAGCTCCGCGCCGCCTTCGGACTGGGCATGGTCACCGCCCTGGCCCGCATCGAGGGCCGGCCGGTGGGCATCATCGCCAACAATCCGAACCACCTGGCGGGCGCCATCGACAGCGATGCCGCCGACAAGGCGGCCCGCTTCATGCAGCTTTGCGATGCCTATGACATTCCCTTGGTGTTTTTATGCGATACGCCGGGCAACATGGTCGGCCCCGTGGCCGAGCAGACCGCCCTGGTGCGCCATTGCTGCCGCCTTTACGTGATCGGCGCCAATGTAACCGTGCCCACCTTCACCATCGTCCTGCGCAAGGGCTATGGCCTGGGCGCCCAGGGCATGGCGGGCGGCGGCTTCCACGCGCCCATGTTCACCATTTCCTGGCCGACGGGAGAGTTCGGCGGCATGGGCCTGGAAGGCGCGGTCAAGCTGGGCCGGCGGGACGAGTTGATGGCCATTGAGGATCCGGAAGAACGAATGGATAAATACGAAGAAATGGTCGCCGCCATGTACGCCCAGGGCAAGGCCATCAACGCCGCCTCTCTGTTCGAGTTGGACAACGTCATCGACCCGGCCGATACCCGCGAGTGGATCATGGCCGGCCTGCGCGCCACCCCGCCGCCACCGCCCCGCGAAGGCAAGAAACGGCCCTGGATTGATACCTGGTAGATTCAAAACCGAACCGGACAGGCCGATCAAATGTGTTAATTTTTTGTTAACTACACTGCATGATAATGTCGCTTTATCGCCAATGCACGTTGTTCGTGGCGGATGGGGACATTTCGGACGGTCGGTTTAGTCGATGTTTGGTACAGGATTAGCAGTGATGCCCGGAATTAGAAATAACCCAATGAGTACGGGCCGATCAAATGCGGCTGCGAGGATCGATGCTGAGTCGGAGATGACTGCTCCGCCCGAACTTGCGGGGGCGGATATAGAGGAGCAACTGCGCCGCCGTATCGAAGAGCTTGAACTGGCGCTGGTTGAGGCCAAGGCCGCGGCCGTGCCCGTGAAATCTAATCTCCGAATGCGCGAAAATTTTGAAGCCTGTCCGATCGGCATTGCCATTCTGGCTCAGGATGACGGCCGCCGTCTGTTCGTCAACGGGGCCCTGGCGGAGATGTTGGGATCGGGAACCAAAGAGGAATTGTTGGAGACCGATTTCAAGGTCACCTGGGGCGATCAGGCCAGGATGACCGAGGCCTGGTCCGTATTCGTGGAAAAGCGGAATCTGCTGAATTTCGAAGCGGAACGGGTGCGCCGGGATGGTTCCCGATGGTGGGTTTTGATGAACACCCAACCCATAGTGTTCGAAGGCGTCGACGCCGGCATTGTCTGGCATATCGACATCAGCCGTCGAATACGGGCGGTGGAGGCGGCGCGGGAATCAGAGAACCGTTTCAGAGAGGCGGTGGAGAGCCTTTCCGATGCCTTCGCCCTGTTCGATCCCGAGGATCGGTTGATCTTTTGCAATCGTGTGTTTCGGGAATTGAACCCGGATCTTGCCGCCAATATTCGGCCCGGCATGACCTTCGAGGACATGGTGCGGGACAACCTCGCCAATGGCCGCATCGTCGCCGCCACGGGCCGCGAGGAGGAATTCGTGGCCGAGCGCATGGCGCAGCATCGCAATCCCCCCGACGAGGCCATGCTCTCCCAACGGGCCGATGGCCGATGGCTGTTGTTGCGCGAAAAACGGGCCCCGACGGCGCCACCTTCCTGGTCAATACGGACATCACGGAACTGAAGAAGCACGAGGACGCCCTGCGCCCGGAAAAAGAATGGGCGGAGCGGGCCAACAGTCATAAGTTGGAATTTCTCGCCACCATGAGCCATGAACTGCGTACGCCCTTGAACGCGATCATGGGCTTCTCCGATATTCTGCAGCGCGAGCTGTTCGGCGAACTTGGTGATACGCGCTACCGGGACTATGCGGGCGATATTTTCACCAGCGGGCAGCATCTTCTCGACCTGATCAACGATGTCCTCGATCTCTCCCGGATCGAGGCGGGTCAATATGAAATGACTTTCACCGAAGTTGACATCGCCGATGTGGTCCAATCTTCCACGGATGTGTTGAAAGAGTTGGCCAAAAGCAAGGGGCTGCACGTCCACGTTTCAATTCAGGCGGGCCTGCCGCCGATCCGCGCCGACCATCGCGCGACGCGGCAGGTCCTGCTTAATCTGTTGTCCAATGCGATAAAATTTACCCCATCGGGCGGCGAGGTGCGGGTGGAGGTTTCCCTCAATCACCATAACGGCATCGATATTACTGTTTCCGATACCGGTGTCGGTATCGCGGCGGAGGATATGGAATTGATCCTCATGCCCTTCGCCCAGCTCGCCTCGAACGGACTGGCCAACGAAGGCGGCACCGGGCTTGGGCTGTCCATCGTCAATTCCCTGATCGAGTTGCAGGGCGGGATCTTGCAGATCGACAGCGAGGTCGGTGAAGGCACCCGGGTTACCGTGCGGTTCCCGAATTCCGGCGTCATCGACGGCAGTCTGTCGGCAGCGGGGAAAAACCCCTAGATCGCCACTTCGATCAAATACGGCCCTTCGGAATGCAGCCCGGCCTCCATCGCCTTGTTCAGCTCCTCGGCATTGGTGGCGCGCGAGGCTTCCACGCCCATGCCCTTGGCCATGGCGACCCAGTCCAGGCTGGGGCGGTCGATGGACAGCATGTCGACGGCGCGGGGCCCGGGGTTTTGCACGCCGACGTTGGTCAGCTCGCCGCGCAGGATGTTGTAGGTGCCGTTGGCAAAAACCAAAATCGTAATATCCAGGCTTTCCCGCGCCATGGTCCACAGCGATTGGATGGTGTACATGGCGCTGCCGTCGCCCTCCAACGCGATGACCTTGCGGTCAGGACACGCTATGGCGGCACCGACGGCGACGGGCAGACCGTAGCCGATGGAGCCGCCCCGGTTGTTCATCCAATCATGGGGCGGGGCGCCGGCGGTTGTGGGGAAGAATTCCCGGCCCGTGGTGACGCTTTCATCCACCACGATGGCGCCTTCGGGCAGCATGGCGCTCAGGGTCTGGGCGATGGTCCCCAGCGTGGTTTCACCCGTGGGCAGGGGGGAGCGGGATGGCTGGGCCATGCCCGTGGGCGCGAGGTTCAGGCAATCGAGCTCGTCCGCCAACGCTTCCAGCGCCCCGATCATGTCCTGATCCGTGCCGGCCAGCTTGGTCGAGGTGGTGTCCGGGTCCATCAACAGGGAGGATTTGCCCGGATAGGCGAAAAAGGCCACCGGCTCCCGGGCTCCGACCAGGACCAGATTGCCGGCTTTTTTCATCACTGCCTGGGCCAGCTCCACCACATAAGGGATGCGGTTGACCTGCACCCGGCCCGCGCCCCGCTCCAGGCGGGTATTGGCGCCCTCGGTCAGGATGCCGCAGCCGGTCTTGGCGGCGATCCGGCCGGCCAGCTCCAGGCCCTGTTGGCAGAGCGCGCCGCCGCCCATGAGCAAGGTTGCCTCTGCGCTGTCGCGCAGCATGGCGGCGGCGGCCTTGACCGCGTCGTCGGAAACGGTGGCTGGCGCGGCGGGGGCCGTCGGGACACCCACGGCCTCGGCCGGGCCCCAGGCTGTATCGGCGGGCAGGATCAGGGTGGCGATCTGCCCCGGCCGCTGGTTCGCCGCTTCGATCGCCAGGGCGCCGTCGGTGGCGATGGTGGTCGAGGTGGGCGAGGTCTTGACCCAATGGGACATGGGCGCCGCCACGCCTTCGATATCGGCGGTCAGGGGCGCGTCGAATTTCAGGTGATAGGTGGCGTGATCGCCGACGATATTGACGATGCCGCTGCCAGCCTTCTTGGCGTTATGCAAATTTGCCAGGCCGTTGGCCAGACCGGGCGCCAGATGCAACAGGGTGGAGGCCGGCTTGCCCAGCATGCGGTAATAGCCGTCGGCGGCACCCGTGACCACGCCCTCGAACAGGCCCAGCACGCACCGCATGCCCGGCACCTTGTCCAGGGCGGCGACGAAATGCATCTCGGACGTGCCGGGATTGCTGAAGCAGACATTGACATCGCCCGCGATCAGGGTCCGCACCAGGCTTTCGGCACCATTCATTTCGTCACTCATAAGATAACAACTCCTCAAAATTCAGAATTGGATTGCAGTCATAGTTCGCATTCATACAAGGCATCCACCAGGGCGGCGGACCGTGGCCCGGCGGCAAGGCCGGGATATTTGGCATTCATGGCATAGCCGAAGCCCAGGCCCGCGTCCATATCACAAAAACTGGTGGCGCCTCCGGCGCCCGGCGAACCGAATGTGCGCCGGTTCGGACCCCTGGGCGTATCTGCCGATCCCATGCGGAAACCCAAGGCCATGCGCATGCGGATGCCAGTTGCCAGGTCCTCCGCCTCCCATTGTTCCGCCGCCGCCCGTAGCAACGTCTCCCGGCCGATGATCCGAATCCCGTCCAGACTGCCGCCCATGGCCAGGGCGCCATACAGCCGGGCCAAGGCCCGGGCGTTGCCATGGCCGTTGGCTGAGGGGACCAGGGATTGCCGCCATTCCGGGCTGTTGAAGGTCTCGTTCGCCGCGATGGGGCCAAAAGTGTAGGCGGCAAGGGCCTCGGGGTTGGCCAACAGAAAGTCGGCTAGGCCCTGACCTTCGTCCTCGAGAAATTCAGCACACCGGGGCAGGTCGGCATCCTTCAAGCCGAAATGATAGTCCAGCCCCAAGGGCTTGGCGATGTTGTCGGCCATGAAGCAGCTGATATCCTGGCCGCTGATCCGCCGCACCACTTCGCCCACCAAGGGCCCCATGGTGATGGAGTGATAGCAGGGCGTGGAACCGGGTGGATGCATGGGCGTGGTTTGCTCCAACGCCGCGACCATTGCCTCCCAGTCATAGGCCATCCCCCGGCGCAGATCATCCACGGCGGCCAAGCCGGCCCGATGATCCAGCAGGTATCGCACCGGCAGGTCTTTCTTGCCATTTTGGGCGAATTCCGGCCAATAGGCCGCTACAGGCGTATCCAGGTCAAGTTGGCCCCGGTCCGCCAGAATATGAGCGCAAAGGGCAAGTACCCCCTTGCCCACAGACATCATGTTGACGATTGTGTCGCGCCGCCAGGGTTGGCTGCGGGCCCGGTCCGAATACCCACCCCATAAATCCACGACGGGACGGCCATTCAAATAGACGCAGACCGAGGCGCCGACTTCGGTTTGCCCAGCGTCGGCTGAAAAACTGGCGGCGAAAACATCGGCCAGTTTCGCAAACTCCGGTGCGCAATCGCCCTGAATGATAATGATGTTGTCGGACATTATGTTCCCCATGCCATGGCGGTCGCGTCTGGGTCAACGGTCTTGCCGTCGTGTGCGATAATCACGCCATGGACATCTTCCGCCGCCAACGCAGTTAGCGCGACTGCTTTCAATACACAAGGGCCAACACCCTTGGGCAAGCAGACCCCAGGGGGGCAGGTCTTTCGATTTGCGCCCCCTACGCACGACCCCTACATGCAAGCCCCACCCCGGCCCTGTGGTGATGGAGGCCGTCTGTAGCCTAGTATAGTTCCCCGTCTCCCGCTCTCCCGCCATGTAGGCGGTGATCGGGCTTGAAGACCTGCCCCCATGAAGGCCTGGCAAAAAAATGCCCCGGCCGAGTTGGAGGGTAGTGAGGGTGCCCAGCCGGGGCAAGAAATGTAGGGGTATCGTAGGACCCAGCTTGGCTGCATCTGAATGTTATGGCCAATCAACTCGTTTCAATTCGGCTTGAGGATTTGTCCCCTTGAGGGCCGGGCCGCGCGTTTGCCGATGTCGAGTATATCAGCGCCATCCCGCCGCCGTGTTGCCCGGTCCGGCTGTCAGGCTCATGCGTTAGCGCTGATGCTTCGCTAGAAACCGCAGCCGAATGACGTGCCAGCGCTGGTTTCGAAATCAATGCTGTCGGTGATACTCGGCAATGCTCTTGTGGGGTTATAGCTGACTTCCAACCCATTGCCGTCGATGCACCAGCCGTGAAATGATGGGCGACCGGAACCGCCGAACTCTTCGCTGTCGGTGATACAAGCTCTTGTGGGCGCCGCGCTGGCTTCCAACGCTTTGCCGTCGATGGAACAGAGTGTTGTGGCCTTGCTGCGCGCTTGTGCGACCAGGTCCTGATCCAGTTCCGCCAAAGCCTCCAAGGCCCCACCACTTCGTGCCCAAAGATCGCGAAGCGCCGCCGTGCTGGTCGATGCGGTTTGGATTTTCATTAATCTGATTCCTTATTTTGTTTTGCCGAGCGCATATCCTAATTCAGGGTCATTGCACGAGGCGGGTTCAGCGAAAACATGATTAACACTTGTCAGAAGTACGACTTTGGGTAAAAAAATTAGGGGCTGACCCAGATAACGCCAATGATGTGTTATTATGGTCCGCATGCGGAAGAGCAGATTGAGCCAGGCAAAACAGTACCGGTTAATGGAACAATTTGTTGCCGGCACGACGGCGCGGTGCGCGGCAGCACTTGTCGGCGTTAATTCAAAAACCGCCGTCTACTATTTTCACCGTTTGCGTG
>JAYGEA010000011.1:0-15968 GCA_046582635.1 Alphaproteobacteria bacterium | reverse complement strand
GCCGACAAGTGCTGCCGCGCACCGCGCCGTCGTGCCGGCAACAAAATGTTCCATTAACCGGTACTGTTTTGCCTGGCTCAATCTGCTCTTCCGCATGCGGACCATAATAACACCTCATTGGCGTTATCTGGGTCAGCCCCCAAATCAATTTATCAAATGACGATCATTTGCAGGCAAATCCACACTGGTTTAGGGCGCGCTGCCAGGCGGCTACAGCTCGTTCCGGTTTTGCTTTGCTTGGGTAGGGGCCCCTTGAAGAAGGGGGCGCGCAATTCCTGTGCCACTAATTCGGAAATCTCCACCATGGACGCCTCGTCCCTAATTGGCGGGAGTCAAGTTGACCCCGTCGGCACACTTTTCTCAATATTTGTCGCGTATTTTGCTATTCGAACTCCACGAACTGATCGATAGCGGCGCGGTCGTAGCCCTTGGAGGCGACCAGTAATTGCCGGGTGTAGCCATGTTCGGGCGTCCCGGTGCGCAACTGCTCGTCGCTCATTTCCTCGATGAAGGCGCCGCGGTTCATGACCGCGATGCGGCTGCACAGATGCGCCACGATGGCCAGGTCGTGGCTAACCATGATGTAGGTCAGCTCATGTTCCCGGGCCAGGCGGGACAGCAGGTTCAGGATCTCGGCCTGGACCGAGACATCGAGGGCCGAAGTGGGTTCGTCCAGCAAGACAATTCTCGGGTCCAGGATCAGGGCCCGGGCGATGGCAATGCGTTGCCGCTGGCCGCCCGATAACTGGTGGGGGTAGCGGAAGCGGTAGGCCGGGCCCAGGCCGACTTCGTCCAGAGCCCGCAGAATCCGTTGTTCGCGATTATCCATACGGTGAATGGCCAGGGGTTCCTTGAGAATATCGTTCACGGTATGGCGGGGGTGCAACGAGCCATAGGGATCCTGGAAGACCATTTGCAATTGCTTGTGAAAGGCCCGGCTGCGTTTTTGCAATAATGGCTGCCCGGCCACGGTCATGGCGCCGCGCCAGCCCGGCGTCAGGCCGGCGAGGGCGCGCAGCACTGTTGATTTACCCGATCCGGACTCGCCCACCAGGCCGAAACTCTCGCCCCGTGCCACGGTGAAGCTGACATCGCGCACCGCATGGACCTGCTGGGCGCCACTGCCGAAGGTGATATCCAGATTTTCCACCCTGATCATGGCCCACCGTCCCCCGCAATGCCCCCCGCGGCATTCTTGCGGATCATCCAGGCGTCATCACGCCGGAGCACGGGCAGGGTGCCTTGTTGGCGGTCAATGTCGGGCAGGCAATTGAGCAAGGCCTTGGTATAGGGATGCTCCGCTTGGTCCAGGGCGCCCGCCTCCAGCACCTCCATGATCTGGCCGCCGTACATGACCAAAATGCGGTCGCAGAACGAGGACACCAGATGCAAATCGTGAGAGATGAAAATAAGGCCCATGCCCCGGTCCCGCACCATGTCATCCAAGATGGCCAGGACCTGCAACTGCACGGTCACGTCCAGGGCGGACGTGGGTTCGTCCGCAATGATCAGATCGGGATCGGGGATCAGCATCATGGCAATCATGATGCGCTGTCCCATGCCGCCCGAAACCTGATGGGGGTAAAGGCCGTAAACCTTCTCGGGTTCGCGAATTCGCACGGTGGCCAGCATGTCGAGGGCGCGCTGTTTGGCCTCCCGCTTGGTGGCGTTGGTGTGTACCCGATAGGCCTCGGCGATTTGCCAGCCCACGGTCATCACCGGGTTCAGGGAATACCGCGGATCCTGCATGATCATGGAAATACGCCGGCCGCGAATGGCGCGCATGGTCCGCGCCGATGCCTTATGCAGATTGATGCCGTCGAAATCAATACGGTCGGCCTCCACCCGGCCCGGCGTCAGGCCAAGAATGGCCCGCCCGGTCTGGGACTTGCCCGAGCCGGATTCCCCGACAATGCCAAGCCGTTCCTGCCCCACGTGGAAGGAGATACCGCGCACCGCCTCCACCACTCCCTTGGGCGTATCGAAACTGACGGATAGGTTTTCAACACTCAACAGCGGCCTAGGCATTACGATGGTCCCCCACTGCGCGGGTCGAGGACGTCTCGCAGACCATCGCCCAGCAGATTGAAACCCATGGAGACCACCAATATAGCCAGTCCCGGTATGGTCGCCATCCACCATTGATCCAGCATGTATTGCCTCCCCGTGGAGATCATGGCGCCCCATTCGGGCAATGGCGGTTGCGCGCCCAGGCCCAAAAAACCCAGGCCGGCGGCGACCAGGATGATGCCGGCCATGTCCAAGGTCAGGCGCACGATGACCGAGGACAGGCACAACGGCGTCACGTGATGCAGGATGATCCGCGCCGTGGAGGCACCTTGGACGCGGGCGGCCAGGATATGTTCGGCGTTGCGGATGGTCAGGGTCTCGGCCCGGGCAATGCGGGCGAAGGGTGACCAGGTGGTCAGGGCGATGGCCAGTACGGCGTTCTCCAACCCAGGCCCCAGCACGGCGACGAAGGCCAGGGCCAGGATCAACCGGGGGAAGGCCAGGAATATATCGGTGACCCGCATCAGGATGATATCCACCCAGCCGCCCATATAGCCGGCCACGGTTCCCACCAGCATACCAATAGGCACGACGATGATCGTCACCAGGCCAACGATATAAAGCGTGATCCGGGCGCCCCAGACGATGCGGTCATAGATATCGCGGCCCAGCTCGTCGGTACCGAACCAGTGCGCGGCGCTGGGCGGCTGTAAGCGGTTCGCCAGGGCCTGTTCCGTGCCATCGCCCCCGGTCAGCAAGGGCGCCGCCGCCGCCATTCCCACCAGAACCACAATGATCGCCAGCCCCAGCATGGCGATGGGGTTGGCGGAAAACGCCAGCCAGGCCAGATATATGCGCTGGCAACGGGCCTGCGTCACCGACTGCGGCGTATCCGACAGCAGCCATTCCTTCAGGCCTGTCTCCACCCGTTGCTCAGTCATATTGTTCAGTCATGTGACCTCGGATCGACAATGCGGTAAAGAATGTCGGAAAGGACATTGACGCCGACGAAACAGATCCCCACCACCACGGTGCCGCCGATCACTGCGTTCATGTCGGCGTTGAACAGCGAGGTGGTGATGTATTGGCCAATACCGGGCCAGGCAAAGATGGTTTCGGTCAGAACGCTGCCCTCCAACAGCGCTGCGTAGGTCAGGCCGATAATGGTGATTAGCTGTACCAACACGTTGCGAAAAGCATGGCGCCAGATCACCGCGCTTTCCGACAGGCCCTTGACGCGGGCGGTCAGGATATATTCCTGGTTTAACTGGTCCAGCATGAAACTGCGTGTCATGCGCGCGATATAGGCCAGGGCAAAGGTGGCCAGCATGGAAGCGGGCAGAACCAGGTGATGCAGGGCGTTCCAGAATATTTCCCATTCCCCTTGCAGGGCCGAATCCAGCAGGATGATGCCGCTGCGCGCTTCCACGATGCCCTCATAATAGACCTCGATCCGCCCCGGCCCCGGCAACCAGCCCAGACCGGCGTAAAAGACCAACAGCGCCACCATGCCGAGCCAGAATATCGGCACCGAATAGCCGAACAGGCCGATAATGCGGATCACGTGATCGATCAGGCGGCCCTGATTGACGGCGGCCAGGACGCCCATGGGAATGCCCAGTAAGACCCCGCATATGGTGGCGACGGTGGCCAGCTCCAAGGTGGCGGGGAAAAAGCGGATGATGTCGTCCAGCACCGGACGGGTGGTCATGATGGAGGTGCCGAAATCACCCTGGAGGATGTTGGAAAGATAAATCAGATATTGCTGGATCAGCGGCTTGTCCAGGCCAAGCTGCAACCGCATGGCCTCATAGACCTCGTTGCTGGCACGATCGCCGACAATGGCCAGGACGGGATCGGCGGGCATGACCCGGCCGATGATAAAGGTAATGGCCGTTAGTCCCACAAAGGTCAGCAGGATGGAGAAAGCATGTTTGGCGATGGCAAACAGCCGCGACGGCAGGACAGATCCGGAGACCTGCCCCGCCGCTTCGACTGTTGTCTTCGCGTTGGTCGCGTCTTGCGGCACTACTTGGTGATGGTCCGGTAGAACACCAGATCAAAGTTGGCGCCGGAGACAAAGTTCTTGACGTTTTTCCGCGATGCCACCTGTTCGCTTTTCTGGAACATCACGGTGAAGGGGCCGTCCATCTGAACCTTGCGTTGGAGGTCCTTATAGAGTTTTTCCCGCTTCACCAGATCCAGTTCCTTGGCCGCGCTTTCGGTCATGGCATTGATCTCTGCGTTCTCCCAGGATGTGCGCCAGGCCAGTTTGCCGGTCAGCTTGGCTTCCATCCGGTTGTCCGGATTGTGGGCGAAGGCATCGGCGTTGGAGTGGGGGTCGACATAATCCGGCGACCATTGGGCCACGATCAGCTGATGCTTTCGGGCCCGGTATTTCGGCCACAGGGTCTTGCCCTCTGACAGGATGATCTGCGACTTCACGCCGATTTTGGCCAGAGCGGCCTGTACGGATTGGGCGATTTCTGGATAGGGGGATTTCTTCAAGGTGTCGATGACAATCTCGAATCCGTCCCCATGGCCGGCCTCGGTCAGCAACGCCTTGGCCTTGGCCAAGTCCATTTTGAAGGGCGTTTCCTCCAGCGAACCCCACAGACCCGACGGCCAGAAGGCCTGATGGATCTTGTACTGGCCGGCCAGGAAGGAATCGGCCATGCCCTTGTAGTCGACCACATAGCGGATCGCCTGGCGCACCTTGTCCTTGCCCAGAATGGGATGGGCATTGTTGGTGGCCATGTAGATCAGGGCCGCCTTGGGGTAGTCGCCGATCGTGATGTCGGCATTACCCACCATGCCCCTGATTTGATCCGGGGTCAGATCACGGGCCATGTCCGCGTCGCCCTTTTCCACCATCAGACGTTGGGCGGCGGGTTCGGGCACGTGGCGCAAGACAATCCGCTTCATGGCGGGGGCGCCGTGGCGGTAGCCGGCATGGGCGGACAGCGAGACGATCTCGTTCGCGTTCCAGGTTTGCAGGCTGTAGGCACCGGAGCCGGCGGAATGGTTCTTCAACCAGCCATAGCCGAAATCACCGTCCTTGGCATGCTTCATCACCTCTTTCATGTCGACCACGGAACCCACCCCGGCGGACAGCGCGTTCAACAACAGGCCGGGCGAAAAATCCGCCGCCATGGTGACCGAGACACGCATGGCGTCAACGGTCTTGATCAGGCCGTCGACGTTGTCCTTGTTCCAGCCGAACTGGGTGAGGATAAATGACGGCGTCTTTTTCAGCTTGACCACCCGGCGCAGGGAAAAGGCCACGTCGGCGGCGGTGACCGGGTTGCCGGAATGAAAAGTCTGTCCGGCCCGGATCTTAAACACAATGGTCTTGCCATCGTCGGAAATCGTGTGGCTTTCAGTTACACCGCCGACCAGGGTGGTCAGATCCTCGGGCTCGAACATCATGACCCGGTCGTAGACATTGGCAATCACCTCGCCGCCGGTGAACTCAAACACCTCGGCCGGGTCCAATGTGATCAGGTCATCGATATTCTTGGCCATGATCAGCATATTTTTCGGCGTGCCGGCGCCGGCCGGGCTGGCCATGGGCATCGCGGCGGCGACCGCAAACGCGGCGGCAAGCGCGACACTCTTCAGTGTCATGTTCATTGTGCTCTCCCTTGTAATCGTAATTTAGAACGCTTTTGTGTGGCGCATTGTCCGCCTCGGCGGCCATCCAGGCAAGTGTGGATCGTGCATGGAACGGCTTTTTATTTCAATTAATGCGGCTTCGGCAGGTGCCGTTCAATTGTTTGCAGGAATGTTGTGACGGAGATCGGCTTGGACAGGAAATCATTACAGCCGGCTGCCTGAATTAACGCGTCATCGCACATAATCGGCAAACGCGGTGACGGCGATTTTGGGCAGGCGACCAGGGCGTGCATCCGCCCGCGGCAACCGGGCCAAATCCAAGCCTGATTGTCCGGGCAATTGAATATCCATGACGACCAGGGTCGTCTGGGTCATCTTTTTTGCCCAGCGCCCAAAATGCAGCCCTGCGCGAAGACCAAGACCATAAACGGCCAGATGATAATGTTGACGGCCCAATCCCCCATTGACATCCCCCGGGACATCTCTCGGTCAACGGTGCCATAGCGAAGTCGTAGGAAGCCACACCAAAATAGTCCAACGACGGCGTAATTTACAAGATACTCGATCACACGCTTTTACTCCCAATGAGGGACTAAATTAGCATGACCCGGCGGGCTGAATTAATTGCCTAGGTGTCCACCGTGGACACCAAGCGACGGTTGCAATGTCAGCCTACGACAATATCTCTGTGGATCTGGATCGAACTGACCGCGAGGTCGGTGGCGTGATAAAGGCCGTCGTCGCGGCGCGCGACATAGCCTTGGCGCTGCAATTCGCTCAGGCGGCGGATCACCGAGGAGCGCGGCGTGTGGGTGGCATCGGCCAGCGAGGAGGCGTTCATGCCGCCACCCATTTCCAGCTTGCGGGCGGCCAGCATGATCAGGATGCTGATCGTGGGCCGGTTTGGAAACAGCAAGGTGTTGGCCTTGACGATCCGGGTCAAAAGGGCGGCGTAGTTTTCCAGGTTCATGCTCACGATTTTGCTCACGATTTTCGCGACACAGTGATCAATTTCTCCACCAAGCCATTTTGATGCAGGGGATAGGTTATTTTCTCATATTGCACCCGGCGGCCGGCAAGCTGGCCGTCAACCGCATGGGCCAGGGGGATGCCCCGGTCACGCGCCGCCAGCAACGTGGGTGCAATCAAGGCGGTATAATCCGCGTCGGGAATCTGACCGAACCGGCTGCCCACATAGGAATGATTGGACAGGGCGTCGAAGTCCGCGGTAAAGGCTTGAATGATCCATTGCAAAGGGTCGTTCGAACCCGCCACATGCACGATGGCGGCGCGATGGCTGATGAACGGCAACAGGGGCGCGAAGCCGCGCTGTTCCAGATCGTATATGCCGCCCCGGGTAATCTCCACCCACATGCCATGCAACTGGGCCAACTCGCCGCTGACGTCGGTAAGGGGGTTTCGCGGCAGTGCATCTAATCCCGGCGCCCTGGACAAATGTTATTCTTCAATTTCATAGCGCGGCATATCACTAATGTTCGACCATCGCCGGGCGCGACCGGGCAAGGTCTGCGCTTCGCTCCGGGGATGACGATGGGGCGGTCATTTCTCGAGAAAGGTTAGCATGCCTTCCGTTAAATTTCATCCAAGACGGGACTTACGCGTCAATATCGCCGAAGATGGTTATCAAGGGGCATGACAAAAGGGACGTTGGATGACGGGTGAGAGACCGCCCGCCTCGCGGGCGGAGATCTCGGTGTTGCAAAGTCAGCGCAAACGGGCCGCTTTTGAGCGGGCCAAGGGCGCGGCGTGGTATCGGGGCAAACTGGACCATATCGATCCGGATAGGCTGGACGACCCGGGCGAATGGTGCAAGATCCCCATTCTGGACAAAGAGACCCTGCGGCAATGGTCCCATGATGAATTCCTGGAACAGATCTGCATCGCCGATAAAACCCAGATCAGCGAATATTGGCGCTCGGGCGGCAGCACGGGGAAGCCGGTGTTCTATCCCCGCACCTTCGAGGATGTGACCCAGGCGCTGCATTCGTGGGGCCGAACCTATGACTGTATCGGCATTTATCCCGGCGATCTGTGCCATATCTCCTTCCCCATCGGCATCCACCCCGCCGGTCAGATCTGGGCCCGCTCCGCCCACCAGGCGGGCGTCGGCATGAACTGGGTCGGGGCGGGCAACGCCGTGCCCAGCCGGGCGCAACTGGACCTGATCCAGACCCTGAAGCCCACCGTGCTGATCTCCATGCCCGGCTTCGCCATCCATCTGGCCAATTTGGCCGAGACCGAAGGCATTGATCTGCGCGCGGGCAGCGTGCGCAAGATTGTCTGCTCGGCGGAGCCGCTATCGGCTTCGAAGCGGGAAAAACTGACCCGCATGTGGGGGGCGGAGGTCTATGACGTCTTCGGCATGTCCGAAGCCGGCCTCATGGGGGCGGAAAGCCAGGCCCACGACGGCATCCACATCTGGTCGGACATGTATTTCGTCGAGGTGGTGGACTCCGAGACCGGCCGGCAACTGGCGGAGGGCGAAGCAGGCACCTTCTGCGTCACGCCGTTGGTCACGGGCAACGCCACGCCCTTCCTGCGCTGGAATTCCGGCGACATCGTGCGCCATTACGAACGGGGCCAATCCGACAATATCCACGGTGAACTGTTCCACATCATCCAGCACGCCCACCGCACCACCGGCTTTTTCAAGCTGCGCGGCGTCAACATCAACCACGCGGAGTTCGAGGATTTCATGTTCGCTAACCCCGACATCAACGATTTCCAGGGCGTGCTGTCCACCGGCGCATCGGGCATGGAGGTGTTCACGGTGCGGGTGGAAGTCAGGCGGGGAAGCGATGCCAAGGTGGCGGTTGAGGGCCTTGTGCGGGAGATCAAGAACACGTTTGAAATAAGCGTGGAGATAGATGCCTTGGAAGCAGGCACGCTTGCCAAGGATTTTGAACAATTCTTAAAGGCGGTGCGCTTTGTCGATAGTCGGCAATAGCCAGCTGTCGAGAGGGTCAGGGCATTCAAAATTCACGATCTGACCCCGATCCTTTGTTCGCTATTGCGAAAGCGTTCTGGCAACACGGAAGCCGAAGTCGTAGTTCCGGGCCCCAGTCTCCCACTTGAAGCGGTTGGCAGCGCGCAAATTCGCAGCCCAGCTGGCGTTCCAGGAACCGCCGCGCATAACACGGCGCGAACAGTCGCCTCCCTTCGCCCAAGGTGAACCATTGGCCGGCGCATCCTGGTAGTTATTGTGCCAGCAATCTTCGACCCAGTCCCAGACGTTGCCGTGAACATCGTAAAGACCAAAGGGATTGGGGTGGAAACTGCCGACGGCAACCATTTTATTTCGGACTATGCCTCCGACGGTGCTACCGTCCTTGACATAGTTGGCCTGATCCGGCGTGATCTGATCGCCGGTATGAAATTCTGTTTTCGTCCCAGCCCGAGCCATACATTCCCATTCCGCTTCAGACAGCAAACGATAATCTTTGCCCGTTTTCCTGCTTAGCCAATTTACATAGGCTTTCGCATCATCCCAACTGATATAGATCACCGGGTGCCGTCCACGGCCCAAACCTAGATCTTTCGGCCGATAACCGTCACAGCCATCGCCAGCGACGCAGGCGTCCCACTGGGCGAACGTCACCTCAAACTTGCCAATCGCGAAGCCATAATCAATTCGCACATCGTGAGCCGGTATTTCGTCATAGTAAAAACCACCGCCCTGCAGATCACCCATGGTGAATGATCCCGACGGGACCACCACCATTTCGGGACAATCGGCACAGTCCTTGAAGCTGTCGCCAGGCCGCCGGACCGGATCAATACCCGGCGCCATAACCTTCGGCGGTATTATCGCCGCCACTTTCCGTGGCTTCAACTGATCCAGCTTCAGGCGCGCCTGGGCGGAAAAGCGTCCCTGGGGGTATTGCGTCAAATAGATCTTGAAGAAGGCCCGGTTCTTGCTGTTCTTGATGCTGTCCCACCACGAGTTTTCCCGTTCCGCCTTCGCCGCCACAAGCGCCTCGGCCCGCGCCTCATCGGGGTTTTGCAACAGCCTGGCGAATACATAGCCCAGGCGCTTGCCGTCACGATCAACCGCCAGCCAGTCCTTCGACGCCACCTTGCCTGCGACATGAACCTTGCTGCCCTTGACCAGCATGGTGACTTTCAGCGCATCGGCGGCGGGCGTGGCGCGGACATTGGCGTTTCGCACTGCCACATAAGTCTCTTCGATCGGCTCCAGATTGATCGCCGCCTGGGTAAAATCTTCCAATTTCAGGCGTGCCAGGGTGGCGAATGGCCCGTCCGGGTATTGCTGCAGATAGGCCTGGAATGCGGCTGAATTCTCAGCGTCCTTGATGGTCTCCCAAAATAACAGCTCAGCCGAGCCGCCCGATGGCGCCGGGGCCACGGGAACGTTTGGAGCGGCCGCATTGAAATAGAATTCCCCCTTCACGGACGAGGTGATCCACGGGTCCTGCTTGCCCCCGGTCACCAGCGCCACCCGCCGCGCCGTCTGCTTGAAGACCTGCTCCAGGTTCAGGCCCGGCTGCGCCAACACCGCCAGCAATTCGCCGGTGAAAACACCGTGCCCGCCCTTCGGGCCGTCCTGGGCGGTCTGGCCCGGCGCGGCGGCATAGATGATGGCGGTGCCCTTGGTGGTGGCGGGGGCGTGGGTCACGGTCAGGCCGCGCGCGGCGGAGCGGCTGCGGCGGGGCAGGGGGTTGTCGCGGCAGGCATCGATGATGATGATGTTCAGATGATCGCCGGATGTCTTCATGGCGGCTAGGAATTCATCCGCCGCGATGCCTTCGAAGCGCAGGTCGTCCTCCACCTCGATATAGGCGTCGGCGGGGATCAAATAGTTGCGTCCGCCCGCCTGAATACCATGGCCGGCATAAAACATCATGGCGACGTCCGCACCCGCCGTTTTACCTTCGAATTCGGCCAGGGCCCGGCCCATGGCCCGGCGGCCGGCGTTCAGCTTGAGGATCACATCGAAACCCAATTGTCCCAGCCGAACCGCCATGCCGCGCGCATCGGTGGCCGCATTGTTCAGGGCCGGAAGGGTTTGATAGGTATCATTGCCGATCACCAGAGCGATGCGCCGGGCGGCATCGGCGCGGGGCATGACAAGGTTCGCCATGGCGGTGATGGCCACCACGATCCAGACGGCTCGTATTTTGCCAAATTGAAACATGCTAACACCCGTTATGCCCTTACGAGGTGGCAATTTCGAATGTTGGGGCAATCAAGGCGTGCCGTCAACCGGAGGTCGGACGGTATTTTGCCGCTTCAGGATTTGCTGTCCGGCGGCGGTATCCTAACCGACAGGTTCCTTGCGCGGCCGGCCCAACAGAGTGGACAGATCGAAGCCTTTGATTAATGGCGCATCGAAAACGGAGTGGTGGTCGGCCTGATCTTTCAAGGCTTGATCCAGGGAGCGCAGGGGCCGTTGCAGGTAGGGGCTGCAGGGACTGTCTTTTTCGATCTTATCCATGAGTTTTCCACAGGCTTGTTCACAAGGTCTGAATAAAATCTGAAGGATATTGGTTAACAAATCATTAATGTTAACGGATGGGTGATAACAATTATTACCAACGGATTTTGAGGCTTGTTCAGTCGGCTAAATGTCCTACCGTCAAAAGGGTTAGCAGAGGTTTCTTGAGGTTTTCCGGGAACTGCCGTTCGGTGATTAATGCGCATACGGAATTTTTATCGCTGCCGCTGGATCGCGGCAAAGGTGCATGTCGGGAGAATCGGTTCGGCTGATTTCACCCTGGGACTGCGGTCAAGTGCGGCCCGGTGTTCAACCTTCGCCGAATATCTCCGCCGCCGGGCGGCGCAGGTGGCGGTTGTTGCCCTCGCGCCGGGTCAACCCGGCGCCGTCAAAGAATTCCAGAACCTCGATGGCCACATTACGGCCGATGCCGGTCTGGTTCTTGAACATGGCGGCGGTGAAACCATCCGCTCCGGCTTCGGTGCATAAAGTTTCGACCACGTCGGCCAACTCACGCACGGCGGCGGGAGGGAAGTAGCGGTTTGGCGCCACCGCCATGAGGCGGCCCTGACGGGCGCAGCGTTTGAGGAACGCATCCAGCCGCGCGGGGTCCATTTTCAGCTCTTCGGCAACCTCGCGGACCCGGGGCGGGCGGATGCCGCCCTCTTCCAGGATCAGCGATACCTGTTTCCACAGCTCCAGATCGGAATCCGATGGCTGCGGGCTGTGGCCGGGCAGGCGCAGGGAGATGCCGTCGCGGACCACGGTGTTCCGGGCCACCAGATGGCCGATCGAGGCCGCCAACAGGGCCGGGCTGGGCGGCGTATCGAGGGCGTTACGCAGGGCGTGATCGTTCGGCCCAATGGCTTCGGGCTGCTTTTTGTGCCAGGCATCCAGGGCGGCCAGGATGATTTGTTCCAGGCCGCTCCACTGGGCACTGGACACCGCCAAATCACCGCTGTCGGCGGGCAGGATGACTTGTCCGTCCAGTTGTCGCAGGGCCCCCGCCCCCGCCAGATTTCTGGTCTGGATGAACTGGTTCAGGTCAATGCCGCTGTTGGGCGCGGCGGTCATGGCCGCCAAGGCCTGGTTGGGGGCTGCCGTGTCCATTGCCGACAACATGGCCAGGCGGTCCGCCCGCGCCCGTCCCCGGCGTGGCGGATAGGGATCGATGACCATGCCGCCCGCCATGGTGCGCTGGGCGGATTGGTCGCGCAGAATAAAGCGGTCGCCGAACAGGGCGCCGATCGGGGCATCCAGCACCAATTGCGCCAGGGCGCTTTCGCCCGGGTCAATGCGGCGGTCGCCCAGAACCGCGATCCGCCCCGTCACGTCAGCGGCGCCAAGATGCAGATGCACCGGCGTCCAGTGGGCCAGGGGACGGGCCTCGCCCGCCAGGACGCTGACCCGGGCGTCGAATTTCCGCACCGGGGCATAGATAGCCTGGCCCAACAGCCAGTCGCCCCGGCTGACCCGGCTAAGATTTACGTCCGCACCGGCGATGTTGATGGCACAGCGTTGGCCCGCCTGGCCAACTTCGGCCTCCCGATCCAGGGCGCGCAGGCCGCGCACACGGGCCTCGATGGGCTGGTCATTGCCCTGTGCCGCAAGGATCAGATGATCCCCCTGGCGGACCTGGCCCGAAAACACGGCGCCCGTGACCACAAGGCCGGCACCGGGCACATTGAAGGCGCGGTCGATGGCCAGGCGGAAATGGCCTTCCGCCGCCCGGTCCTGATGGCCCCTGGCGGTGTTTTCCAAGTGTTCCTGCAAGATCGACATGCCGGTGCCCACTTCGCCCGAGACCGGAAAATGGGGGCTGCCGGCCAACGGCGTGCCGTCCAGCAAAATTTCGACCTCTTCGGCCACCGCTTCGACCCGCGCCCCATCCACCCGGTCGATCTTGGTGATGGCGACAGCGCCGTGACTGATGCCCAACAGACCCAAAATCGCCAGATGCTCCTCCGTCTGGGGCATGACGCCGTCGTCGGCGGCCACCACCAGCAAGGCGAAATCAATGGTGGCGACGCCGGCCAGCATGTTCTTAACGAACCGCTCATGCCCCGGCACATCAACGAAACCCATAACGATGCTGCTGCCGTTTCCGCCATCAATTTCGTGATAGGCAAAACCCAGATCGATGGTCAGGCCGCGTTTCTTCTCCTCCGGCAGGCGGTCCGTATCGACCCCCGTCAGGGCCCGCACCAGGGTGGTCTTGCCATGGTCCACATGGCCAGCGGTGGCGATGATCATGGTATTATTTCACCTGTAGTTCGCGCAATTGCGCCAGCCATGCAGCCTCGTCTTCCAGGCAACGCAGATCGAAATGCAGGGCATCGCCGCCGATCCGGCCCAATACTGGAACCGGCAGGGCGCGAAAGGCCGCCGCCAGGCGTTTCAGGGTGCCGCCGGTGCCGCGGCTGGTGCCGCGGCCGGCGGCGGGCGAAAGGCTCAGCGCAACACTGTCCAGGCTTTCCACCGGCAGGGAGCCGCTGCCGATCTGCCCCTTGCAGGGGGTAATCGTTACGGTGATGCCGTCGGGGAGGTGTTTCGCCAGGACCGGGGCCAGGCGTTCGGCCGCCGCCGCAATGTCCGCGACCGGCCGGCTCAACAGGCGCAAGGCGGGCAGTTTTTCCCGCAAGGCATCCGGATTGGCGTACAGACGCAAGGTCGCCGCCAGGGCCGCCATGGTCACTTTATCCACCCGCAGGGCCCGCTTCAGGGGGTTTTTCTTCAGCTTGGCGATCAGATCCGCCCGCCCCGCGATCAAGCCCGCCTGTGGCCCGCCCAATAATTTGTCGCCCGAAAAACTGACAAGATCGGCGCCTCTGGCAAGGGTCTCCCGCACCGTGGTTTCGTGCGGCAGGCCCAGTTGCCGCATCTCGATCAAAGCGCCGGCGCCAAGATCGACGATGTAAGGCAGGCCGTGTTGGTGGGCCAGATCGGCCAGGTCCCGGTCGGACACCTCCGCCGTGAAACCCTGTACCACATAGTTCGAGGTATGGACCTTCATCAAGGTGCCGGTGCGGGGCGTCATGGCCTCGGCGAAATCCTTTGGATGGGTGCGGTTGGTGGTGCCCACTTCGACCAGGCGGCAGCCGGCCCGGCGCATGATCTCCGGCATGCGGAAGGCGCCGCCGATCTCGATCAATTCACCGCGCGAAACCGGCACCTCGCGGCGGTTGGCCAGGGTGTTGAGCATCAACAACACGGCGGCGGCGTTATTGTTGACCACCGTCGCCGCCTCGGCCCCGGTCAACCGGCACAGCCAATCCTCCACATGGTCGTCCCTGTCGCCCCGTTTACCCTTGGCCAGATCAAATTCCAGATTGGCGGCACCGCCCGCCACTTTTGTCATGGCCGCGATGGCTTCCTCCGCCAGAGGCGCCCGGCCCAGGTTGGTATGCAAAATGGTGCCGGTCAGGTTGAACACCGGCCGCAAGGACATTTGCAGCACCCCCGCCACCCGCGCCTCGATCCGTTGGGCCAGGCCCTCCAGGCTGATATCCGCCCCCTGGCCTTGAAGCTGCCCCTGGGCCAGGCCCGCGCGCAGGAGGTCCAGTTCGTCCCGCGCTTCCTCAACGACCAATTGCCGGCCCGTGCGGGTCAGCAATTGCGCCAATTCCGGTTGCCGCAGCAACCGGTCCAGGGAGGGAATGGTGCTTTGTGGGTCTTGAGGTTTTGGGTCCGGTGTGGACATGTTTTTTGGCGCCGTCTTCTGCCGTTATTTGGACCCCGAAGCTAGGCCGCCACGGCGCACCGGTCAACGGCCATGGACTGAGCCCATTAGATTGCGGTCAGGCCGCCAGTTTATGGGAATAGGCGCCGTAGATGAAGCTGACATCATCGCTGATCGGGCGGACCGGCATCAGGACGCAGCGAAACAGCACCTCCCCCCCGTCCGCGTCCCGGTAGCGGCCTTCCAGGGTGACGGGTTCACCGTCCGCCAGGGAGCGTTGGCAGCCGGCGGTGAAGCGGTCCTGCAGCCCCATGGGCAGGTCGTCCTGCAATGTGCCGCCTAAACGCGGCATGGCCCAATCTGACTGCAAGGTTTCGCCACAGGTGATGAAGACCGCGTGGGGCATATGTTCGTCACTGCGGATGAGAAAGCGGTCGTGCCAAGCGCCTTTGCTGTCACCGATGCAGAGGTGGATCAGGGACGGTGTGGCCTCCCGCCCGCGGGCCTGGTGCCAATCGGCAGCGGCCCGCGCGGTGGCCCGGCGCTCCCGCGTGACATGAGGCCGAGGTGGATGCCCGCGGGTTTGATCGCCAGCCCCGTCCTCTTGCCTGGGCGTGGGGGGATCTTCGGCAATATTGATACTTAACGGCGACATGGATGGCGACATGGATGCGATACTCCGAAAGATAAAAGGCCCCTCATGCGTAAAAATAGCATGAACCGTGCCAGAATTTTAGGCGCCAAGTAAATATATCATAAATAACGCGTAATACTATGGAAATGATATATTTATAAGTAATTAATATTTTATATTAAGTATACTATGGAATACATTGTTTAATATTATGCGTAATATTCACAATTACTCATATTTTGAATTAAGGTTACGATTTAATTGACCAACCCAAGTGGCGATTTTGACCAGGATGTATGTGCCGGAACCGGCATACATTTCCCAGTTCGCCCTGGGTCCAGGCTGTGTAAAAACGTTGGCTGCGATGCCAATACGAGACGGCCTTACGGTTTGATGTTCCTATTTCTGGGTTTTGGGTTTTGACCGGCTGTTGCGGTCCTGTGGGTTGGATATTGCGGTCTTAATGGGCCAAATCATCGGATACGGCGCAGAATGAGGCCGGCACGCGCTTATGCGGCTATCATGGCCGCGATCAGCGGGCGGATGCCCAAGAT
>JAYGEA010000269.1:0-7838 GCA_046582635.1 Alphaproteobacteria bacterium | reverse complement strand
TGCGGAATACGCCAAAGACCGCATTCCCCGAAATCTCGATCCCCCGCCGCACCGCACCCATGGAGGCCGAGGCCCTCATCGCCCATATCAGGCTCGTCACTCGGCGCCTCGCAAGATATTGTTATGAAACATAGAGTTTCGAGTCAGACTCTAAGTGCGCGCTATGCGAATGTGAAATCACCAGTGCCGTCGCCACCGTTAGAACATCAGACGAAACTGGCCTGCACCTGTCCCATGGCGCCGAAATCGGCTACGGCGCTGTCGCCCGGTGAAATGGGCGTGATACCGGTGGTGGTGCCGGTCATGATCAGGTCGCCGGCGCAGAGGCCGCGGGCCGACACGCTGGGTTGTTGCAGGCACCAGCCCAGGGCGTCGAAGACATGGTCCCACAGCAGGACGGCGGTACTGCCGGCGTTCACCAGTTCGCCGTTGATGGACAATTTGACCGGATGATCGGCCAGGTCATAGTCGCCCCAGTCGCCAATTTCCGGCCCCAAAATTGTGCCGATGTTGGCGCCGCCATCGGCGATGACGCGAAAGCCGGCGCCCGCCAACGCGCCCTCGAAACGGGCGCCGACAATCTCGAACGAGGGGTAGATAGCCGCTACCGCCGCTTCCAGTTCCGCCCGCTCGTAGGGTTGGGGCCGGCTGGGCAGGTCCGATTGCAGCCGCACCGTCACTTCGCTCTCGATACTGGTTCCGGGCAGCACCGGTAGTTCGACGCCATTGTCGTGGATGAAGCGTTGGAACAAGGGCCCCAGAAACGGCTGGCTGACCCCCAGCATCGCGAACAGCGCCTCCACCGTGGCGCCGATCTTCCATCCGGCCAAGGGCAGGCCGGAGGCCGCGATCATGGCCGCCTGGATGGCATAGCCCTCCGTCTCCGTGGCCGGTGCGCCTGGGAAATCCTTGGCCAATTTGGTGGCGCCGACGCGCGCCTGCCAAAGTTGTTGGGCGACGTCCGTGGTCATGACATTTTTAGCCTAGCTGTTGGGCGAACAATTCCATGGTGCGGCCGCGGGCCTGATCGGCCGCCGCCTGGTTGTAGGAGCCGCGCTGGTCGCAGTTGAAGCCATGGTCGGCGTCGTAGATATGGACCACCGCGTCCGGGTGCGCCGCATCGATTTTATGGACGTTCTCCAGGGGGATGCCCGCGTCATGCTCGCCGAAATGCATCAGCAGCGGGCAGCCTTCCGTCTCGTCGATATAGGGCACGATCTGGCCGCCGTAGTAGACCACCGCCGCCTGTACCGGCAGCCGGGTGCCGCACAAATAGGATATGGTGCCGCCCCAGCAATAACCCACGGTGCCCACCTTGAGGCCTTCGCCGGCCATGATCTCCACCACCACCTTGATATCGTCCATGCACAGATCCCAGGAAAAGGTCTGCATGATATCCCGGCCGATGGCGATGTCGTCGGGGGTATAGCCCAGTTCGCAACCCTTGGTTTCCGAGCGGTCGAACAGCGCCGGCGCAATGGCCACGTAGCCATCGGCGGCAAACCGGTCACAGGTTTCGCGAATGTGGCTGTTGACGCCGAAAATTTCCTGAATGACGACGACGCCGCCCTTGGCCGCGCCGTCCGGGTCGGCCCGATAGGCACCAAAGTTGTGGCCGTCGGCGGCGGTCAATGTAAGGTTCGTTCCCATGATGTTGTCTCCCTGGAATGTTTTTTGCTTATTCTCAGTATGGCACGTCTGTCGGGCGGCGTCAGTATCACGCCATCTTATGAATTGAAAAGCGGAGTAGAGGATTTGCGTCAATCAAGAAACCTGATCTGCGTCATGGTTCTGACCACCCTCGGCGCCTGCGCCCAAATAGCCGATAGGGCGCCGGCAATCGTGCCGGCAATCGTAGAAGATCCCAATTCGCTGACCATCGCCTTCATCGGCGATCAGGGTTCGGGCGCCGGCGCCCGGGCGGTTCTGCAGTTGATCAGGTCGGAGGGCGCGGATCTGGTCCTGCACCAGGGGGATTTCGACTACAAAGACGACCCGGCCGCCTGGGACCGCCTGATCACGGCGGTTCTGGGCCCTGATTTTTCTTACTTTGCCAGCGTCGGCAATCATGACAAGAAACGTTTCTTCGGCGCCGGCGGTTATCAGGATCTGTTGCAACAACGGCTTGGCCGGGTGCCGGGCGCCTTCTGCATGGATGACCTGGGCGTCCGGTCGGTCTGCACCTACCGCAATCTATTCATGGTCTTCTCCGCCATCGGGACCATTCCAAAGCGGCCCGACGAGCCGCGCCACATCGCCTACCTACGCGGAAAACTGGCGGCCAGCGGCGCCTTGTGGAAGATCTGCAGCTGGCACAAGAACCAGCGCGCCATGCAACTCGGCAATAAAAAGGACGCGGTGGGCTGGGCCGCCTACGAGGCCTGCCGCGAAGCCGGCGCCATCATCGCCACGGGGCACGAGCATTCCTATTCCCGCACCCATCTGATGCGCCATTTCGAAAACAAGACCATTCTGTCCACCTCTCCCATCCTGCGTATCGGCAAGGGACGGACGTTTGCCTTCGTCTCGGGCCTGGGCGGCAAGGGTATACGGCGGCAACGGCGGGACGGGCCCTGGTGGGCGGCGAAATACGCCAAGGGTCAGGACGCCACCCATGGCGCGCTGTTTTGTTCTATTGCCGATGGCGGGCGGGCAAACCGGGCCGGCTGCTATTTCAAGGCCATCGACGGCACCATCGTCGATCGCTTTTTGATCGTCAACGAGGGCCGGAAGCCGTTCCGGCCAACCTCCTGAGAACTGCGGGCTAGATCAAACAGCCTAAAATTGGAATCAATTTTCGGCTGATAATTTGATCGATTTCAATGAGTTAGCGCAACCTGCGTTCAAAAGAACGCAGATTGCGCTAATCCGGCGGCCGGCGCAGGAAGCGGCCCATGGAGGTCATTTCCAGCACCACCCTGCCAGTCTGATTAAGCACCTGAATGCGCGACGACACGGTGCCCCGGTCGCGCTTCAGCCGGGACGGCGTGGCGGACAAAACCTCCGTGCGGGCGGAAAGAACATCACCGGGGCGCACCGGTTCCAGCCATTTTAGGTCATCGAAGCCAGGCGAGCCCAGGCTGGCCATGCGGTCCTGTCCCTTTTGGGCATCGCAGGCCATGGCCATGAACATGGCGCAGACCTGCCAGCCCGAGGCGATCAGACCGCCATAGATACTGTCCTTGGCCGCCACCGCATCGGTGTGAAAGGGTTGGTTGTCATAGGTTTTGGCGAAGGCGATGATCTCGTCCTCGCGCACCGCGTAACGACCGAATTCCCGCACCGTGCCAACGACGATATCCTCCAGATAGGTCATGGCACGCCATCCATGGCAGGGCGCAGACCATACATCCCGGCACCGTCCAATTGCACCACCTTGGCATTGAGCTGATTGAAGACCTCCGTGCGCAGGGTTATCAGGCCCATGGGACGGCTGGCGGAAAGCCTGGCCGCCATCACCGTGGCGCGCCCCGACAGCACATCCCCCGGCCGCACCGGCACCAGCCAGCGGCAGCGATCGATGCCCGGCGCACCCATGCTGACCAGGCCCTGCAGTTTGATGAAGTCCGCCAGCAGGCCCATGACCATGGCATTGGTATGCCAGCCCGAGGCGATCAGACCGCCGAAAAAGCTCTTTTCCGCCGCCGCCCTGTCGGTATGGAAAGGTTGCGGATCATATTGCGAGGCAAAGGCGACGATTTCCCCGGCATCCACCGCCCGCGCGCCCAAATCCCACACGTCGCCGACGGCAATATCTTCGTAATATTTCATGGCCTTCGTCTATCATGGCATGGATTACCTGCAAAGCTGGGAGAAAGAGATGTTGACCTTGGTTTTCTGTCTACGCCGCCGGGAGGGCCTGAGCCGGGAGGAATTTCAGCGCTATTGGCGGCAACAGCACGGCCCGTTGATGAAGAAAAATATGGCTGCGTTCGATGCCCGCAAATATCAGCAATGGCATACCGCATCGGGCCCGGCGGCGGACGGCATCAATCGTTCTAGGGGCGGGCCGGCGGATTATGACGGCCTGGCCGTGGTCTGGTGGGATGATCTGGAACATTTCGTCACCGCCACCGGCACCGATGACGGCCGGGCCGCCGGCCGGGAAATGTACAAGGATGAGTTAACCTTCATTGATCTGGAAAATTCGCCTATTTTCATGACAGACCTCGGATTTGAAGCGGGCGGACCCATAACCCTTTAGACCGGTTGCCAACCATGACACTTGTGCACGGAACATGTATTGCCTTTGGCGCCACGGGCCTGCTGCTGCGCGGGCCATCGGGCGCGGGCAAGTCGGACCTGGCCCTGCGCCTGATCAATCGGCCCAATATTCGACCGAGTATGACGGCACGATTGGTGGCCGATGATCAGGTTGCGGTGAACCGGCGGGACAATGAACTTTGGGCCAGCGCACCAAGCCAAATCGCCGGCTTGATGGAGGTGCGGGGCGTCGGCCTGGTACGGATCGAACCGGTTGCCGAGGTGCGTTTGCACCTGGTGCTAGTTCTTGGCCCCCCCGGCGCGGTGCCCCGGTTGCCCGAGGCTGATTGCTGTACCATTGACGGCGTCGCCCTGCCGCTTTACCCATGTGCCCCATTCGAAGCCTCGGCACCGGATAAGATTGCGATCCTGGTGCGATCCTTGGATCAGGATATTTTGGCGTCATGACCGACGACAACCAGGACGCGGCATCAACCACCCGGCCCCGGGTGCGTCTGGTACTGATCACGGGTCTTTCCGGCGCCGGGCGGACCCTGTCGCTCAAGGCGCTGGAGGACGTGGGCTTCGAGGCGATTGACAATCTGCCCCTGTCCCTGATCAGCCGCCTGCTTGATCCCTTGACCCAGCCCGGCGGCGGCGATCATGCCATCGCCATCGCCGTCGATTTCCGTCAGAGGGATTTCAGTGTCGAGGCCTTCGATCAGGCCACCCGGCCCTTGACCGCACGGGATGACGTGGATCTGGACGTGGTCTTTCTGGATTGCGACACGGAGGTTCTGGCCCGCCGCTTTACCGAAACCCGGCGCCGCCATCCCCTGGGCGAGGACCGCACGGTGATGGACGGCATCATGCGCGAGAGGCAGCTGCTGGCGCCCTTGCGTGAGCGGGCGGATCTGTTGATCGATACCTCGAACCTGACGGTCGGCGAACTGCGGGCCTTGGTGGGCGGCCAGTTCCGCCTGGCCGATGCGCCGGGTCTGGCGGTCTCGGTGCTGTCGTTCTCGTACCGGCGGGGCCTGCCGCGGGAGGCCGATCTGGTGTTTGACGTGCGCTTTCTGGCCAATCCCCATTACGTGGACGCGTTGCGGCCCCTGACGGGGCGGGACCCGGGCGTGGGCGCCTATATCGCCGCCGACCCGGCCTGCGAGCCTTTTCTGGCATCCTTGGACGGGATGCTGCAAACTCTATTGCCGTTGTATCGGCGGGAAGGCAAAAGCTATCTGACCGTGGCCATCGGTTGCACCGGCGGTCGGCACCGGTCGGTCTATACGGCGGAACAGTTGACGGGACGGTTGGCGGCGGCGGGGCATGCGGTTACGGTACGGCATCGGGATACGGATTACGTGTAAATGACAATGTTTGCGTACAAAATTACGAGGCCCAGGGGCGGAAGATGATTGGTATGGTTTTGGTCACCCATGGCCGGTTGGCGGATGAATTCGTCGCCGCAACCGAGCATGTGGTCGGCCCACAGGAATGCATCCGGGCTATTTCCATCGGCCCGGATGATGACATGGAACAACGCCGGACGGAGATCGTGCAGGCGGTGGAAGAAGTAGATACGGGCAACGGCGTCATCCTGCTGACCGATATGTTCGGCGGCACCCCCTCCAACCTGGCCATATCCCTGCTGAACCGCGCCAATGTAGAGGTTATCGCCGGCATGAACCTGCCCATGCTGATCAAACTGGTGAAGGTGCGCCAGGAAGACGATTTGCAGGACGCCGTGGCCAAGGCGCAGGAGTCCGGCCGCAAGTATATCAATGTCGCCTCCAACCTTTTGCAAGGTGACAAGTGAGCAGCGAAACCGTTCAGCGTACCATCCCCATTATCAACCGGCGTGGCCTGCACGCCCGGGCCGCGGCCAAGTTCGTCAATTGCGCCGAACGCTTCGAGGCCGATATATTCGTCACCCGCCAGGGGGTCGAAGTGCCGGGCCGTTCGATCATGGGGCTGATGATGCTGGCCGCGGCGCCCGGCACGGAAATCGAGGTTCGCGCGGTGGGCGTGGATGCGGCGGAGGCGGTGGCGGCGCTGGAGGCGTTAACCGCAGGCAAGTTCGACGAGGATCAAAACGAGGGATAAATGGCAAATTTCGTTCTAATACATGGCTCGTACCAGGGCAGCTGGATCTGGCAGCCGACCGTGAAACTATTGCGCGACGCCGGCCACAATGTGCACGCACCGACCATGGATGGCTGCGCCGAACGGCGCAACGGCCTGCGCGCCGGCATCACGGCGACCACCATGGCCGAGGAAGTGGTCGATCTGTTGTTCTATGAAGACCTTGACGAGGTGATCATGGCGACCACCTCGTCGGGGGGCATCGTCATATCCAAGGCGGCGGAGATGGCCCGGGACAAGATCAAACGCCTGGTCTACATCGACGCCCTGGCCCCGCAGCCGGGCGAGACCGTGGGCGATATCGTCATTCGCGGCCCGAACCAGGAACCCAATGTAGAGACCGAATTCGCCGCCGGTCCGAACCGGGAAGGCATGGCCGCGCGCCTGTTCGCCGACCTGGAGCCGGAACTAAAAGAATGGGCCCTGGACCGCGCCACGCTGCACCCCAAGGGGGCATCGGCGGCGGATCTGGAAAAATTCTGGGCCCAAAGCTGGCCCGCCACGGTGATCTACTGCACCGACAGCCTGAACCCGTCCGTGGCGCACCAACGGGCCACGGCGGACAAACTGCAGGCCCATTGGCATGTCATGGACGCCGGCCATTACCCCATGTTGAGCCATGGCGCAGAAATGGCGCGGCTGTTGTTGCAGGAAATTGAAAGGTAGCAAGACATGAAGCTGTTCTATTCGGGCAACTCCCCCTATGCCCGGCGCACCCGCCTCGCCGCCCGCCTTTCGGGACTGGCGATAGAAGAAGTGGATGCCGCGCCGCTGGGCACGGAAGATCATGCGCTGTTTCAACATGGCCCCGGCGCCAAGGTGCCGGGCTTGCAGATGGCGTCCGGCGCCTACCTTTGCGAAACCCTGGTCATCACGAATTACCTGAACGGCCAGTCGGGCGGCAAGTTGATGCCAAGTGATCCAGGCCAAGCGGAGGCGGTTTTGGAACTGGAAGGTATCGGCTCCCTGCTCATGGATACCCTGTTCCATTGCTCCCACGAGAAACGCCGGGAGACGGGTGAGCAGTCTCCCGGCGTCATCGCCAAGGAAACCGGACGCGCCAACCGTTGTTACGATGCCCTGGAAAGCCGCCTAGGCGGCCAGGCGGCGGTCCTCAACGTGGGTACCATCGCGGTGGTTGCTTCATTGGGCTATGCCGACTGGCGCCACGCCGAAGATGACTGGCGCGGCGGCCGGCCCGGTTTGGCGGGCTGGTTCGGCGAGATGATGAAGAACGGGGATGTGGCGGAAACACACCCAATATTCTGACTCTGGCCTAGACCGGCTCCCTACGGCCAGCTCAATCCCTTGGCTGCAACAGCCAGCCGAAGACCAGCGTGGCGGCCACCGCGCCCACAAGCTGCGCCGCGATGAACCCCGGCGCATCCATCGGCGCGATGCCCGAGAAGGTATCGGTCAGGGTGCGGGCGATGGTCACCGCCGGATTGGCGAACGAGGTCGAGGCGGTAAACCAATAACCGGCGGTGATA
>JAYGEA010000323.1:0-14856 GCA_046582635.1 Alphaproteobacteria bacterium | reverse complement strand
CATCAACGGCATTGAGAACTTCTGGAACCAGGCGAAGCGTCATATGCGCAGGTTCAATGGTGTCCCCAAAGAGCACTTTGGGCTATTCTTGAAGGAATGTGCGTGGCGTTTCAACAATCCAAAACCACAAGATCAATTACGCCAGATAAAACAGTGGGTTAAGCAGGAACAATCGTAGTTATCTGGGTCAGCCCCTTAAATTTAATATATGATGACAATCATATTTTACAAGTGCAAACAGTAGGTCATGTGTACGGGGTAGGCCTTTCTCGTTAGACCGGCTTGGTGGCCTTGATGAAAAAACTGAGCGGCATGCGCGGCCACAGCCCGAAGTCTAGGTGTTATGTATTAGAGATCCCTAACGGTCTGTTCATGGCACAAAACCAAGAGGCATTGCACGCTATTAAGGGATTAGCGGACTGGCTGCCGCATCTTAGTCCGGTAATTGCGCGTCCCCGATGCCGCTTGCGGCTGGAGACAGCCTAATCCTCCCGCGACAGGCGGGTTTCGACAATGTTGACGAAGGCAGAGGCGCCCAGGGTCAGGGCGTCGTCGTTGAAGTCATAGCCGGGATTGTGCACTTCGCAGCCGCTTTCACCGGCCCCATTGCCGATGTTGAAATAGGCGCCAGGCACTTCGCGCAGCATCCAGGAGAAATCTTCCGAGGCCATAATGAGAGGGCCGTTGCGGTCCATGTTCTCCTCGCCCACCATGCCGGATATGACGTCGGCCACGAAATCAGCCTCGCTGGGGGTGTTGACCGTGGGCGCGAACAGATAGCGGAAATCGAATTCCGCCTCGGCCCCGAAGCTGGCGGCGACGCCGTCGATAATACGCTGCATGTTGGTCTCGACAATCGCCATGGTTTTTTCCGAGAAGCTGCGCACGGTACCCGCCAGATGCGCCGTTTGGGGGATTACGTTATAGGCATCGCCCGCATGGATTTGGGTGATCGACAAGACTGCCTGCTCCTGGGAATAAATATTGCGCGAGACGATGGTCTGCAGCGCCGTGACCATTTGCGCGGCGACGATAACCGGGTCCACGCCGGTCTCGGGCCGGGCGCCGTGGCCGCCGATGCCGGTGATGTTGATATCGAAAAAGCCGCCCCCCGCCATCATGGGGCCCGGCCGCACGGCGAATTTGCCGACTTTGAGGTTGGGGCGGTTATGCATGCCGAAGATCACGTCGCAGGGAAATTGTTCGAACAGGCCGTCCTCGATCATCGCCTTGGCGCCGCCGATGCCTTCCTCGGCCGGCTGGAAGATGAAATGCACCTGTCCGTCGAAATTCTTGGTCTCGGCCAGGTAGCGGGCCGCGCCCAGCAACATGGTGGTGTGGCCGTCATGGCCGCAGGCATGCATCTTGCCGTCGTTGGTGGAGCGGTGATCGAAACTGTTGCCTTCCAGGATCGGCAGGGCGTCCATATCGGCCCGCAGCCCGACCGAGCGCGTGGCGTTACCCATGCGCAGGGTGCCGACCACGCCTGTCTTGCCCAGGCCGCGATGCACCTCGCAGCCGTATTCCGCCAGCTTTTCCGCCACGATGTCGGAGGTGCGCGTTTCCTCGAAACCCAGTTCCGGGTGGGCATGAATGTCACGACGAATTTCAGTCAGATCCGATTGCCATTCCGCGATGCGCTCTATGCTGCCCAAATGCTTGTTCATTTACTTCCCCCTGCCGCCGGCTCATTCAATTTATAGGTTGTCCGCAATAAACAGCTCCCGAAGCGATGTTGCAAGGGGCCTGTCGAGACCATCCCCCGCCAGCCGCCGCGCCCGGTCATAGCCCAGGATGGGCGCCACATAGCGGATGAACTTTTCCACCACCTGATCGCGGGAAAGGGGCAGATGCGGCTCGCCCGGCACGGCGTCCACGACGATGGTTTCGCCGTCGATCGTCAAGCGGGCCGCCCGTTGGTTCGCCTGGGAGAAATCCGCTGCTTCAACAAGTTTTACCAAGCCTTCAAGGCGGCGCACTTCGGGGTTTTGCAAGCTGCTGTCGTGATAGGCCTCCGGTCCCAGGTCGCCTTGGTACAAGGCCCAGGCCAGGCCATAACTGAGACTGAACTGGGCCTGGATGGCCGTGACGGGCGCGCGGTTGCCGCAATAGGTCAAGGCCTCGCCATAGACGGCCAGTTCCAGCGCGGTGATCGTCGTTGTCTCCCGGCCGAGCCGCCGCAATTCAAGGGCGGCCTGGGTGCCGTAGTGGACGTGACGCACGGCGGCGAACGGCTTCAGATAGCCTTCCAACAGTAGCCATTCCCCGATGGGGGCCAGGTCCTTGCCCTTCGCCACGCCCCCGTTACGGCCATTCAGGGCCAGTTCGTCGAACACCTCCATGGCGCCCGTGGGAGAGGTGATGGCGGCCCGGGCGGCCAGGGCACATGAAATTCCGCGCCGGGCCGCCTCCCCCACATATGTATTCCGCACGGTGGCACCTTGGCTGATGGGCAGATACAGGCTGAACGGCATCTGGCAGGCGGCCCCTTGCAGGGCGGCGATCGTTTCGGAGGACGACAGTTGCAACAGGCGCGCGGCGGCGGCCACCGCCCCAAAGGTGCCCCAGGTGCCGTCCACGTGCATGCCGGGCCTTATGCGCAAACATTCGCCCAGGCGCCCGGCGACCTCGAAACCAGCCACCAGGGCCGACAAGGTTTCCCCAAGACTGTGATCTTGCGCCAGACCCAGCGGCAGGGCGGCGGCGAAGGCATGCAGGCCCGGCCGGCCATGGGCACGGGGCAGGCCCTCGCACGCCTCGTCCCAGCAGGCGGCCAGCCCGGCGATCGTGGCCGCGGCGCCGGCCGTCATCGACGGTGCAGTCGGCAGCCTGACAATCCCGGGTTCCAGCGCCGCCAGATCACGGGCCAGGGCCTTTGGCTCCGGCTTATCCAGCCCAGCGATCATGCAGCCCAGGGTATCGAGGAACAGCAACCTGGCCCGGCTCTCCACGTTTGGCGCGGCCAAGGGATCATTATCGAAAAGCCAGGAAACGGTCTCGGGCAACTGATCGCTGATGCTCATTGTCTTGCGGTCCATGCAAATCACGGTAGTCTGCCGGCAGTATGGCATTGAACCGCGGGAAAGCCGAATAATGGCCAAGCAACCAAATTTCATCCTCTTCATGACCGACCAGCAGCGCTGGGACCATCTGGGCTGCAACGGCAATCAGGTTCTGAAGACACCGCATATTGACGGCCTGGCGGCGCGCGGCGTCAATTTCGACCGCTTCACCATCGCCTCCGCCGTTTGCATGCCCAACCGCTCTACCCTGGTCACGGGGCGCATGCCGTCCCTGCATGGCGTGCGCTACAACGGCGTGCCATTAAGCCGGCAGTCGGTGACTTTTGTTGATTTGCTGCGGGCGGGTGGCTACAGCACGGGCCTAGTGGGCAAATCCCACCTGCAGAATTTCACCAATATGGAGGCGGCCGTATCCGCCGCGGTCGAGGCCGGCACGCCGCCCCCGCCGGCACTGGCGGAGGCGCGCCGGGACACCATCGGCGGCACGGAATATGAAGAGGAACATACCCCGCAAGATGGCCGCCAGGGTTACCTGGATCTCAAGGCGCTGTTTTACGGCTTCGATCATGTGGAACTTTGCACCCGCCATGGCGACCGGGCCATGGGCCATTATGATCTATGGCTGAGGGAACGCCACGAAAATGCCGCTGATTTGCGCGGGCCGAAGAATGCCATTGCCGAGCCGGACTACAGCGCGCCCCAGGCCTGGCATACCTCTATTCCCGAAGAACATTACACCTCGGCCTATGTGGCGGAACGCAGCGCTGCGTTTCTGGAAGCCCAAGACCCCGCCAAGCCGTTTTTCCTGCAATGTTCCTTTCCCGACCCCCATCACCCCTATACCCCGCCAGGCAAATATTTTCGCATGTACGATCCCGATACAATCGACTTGCCCGCCAGCTATCACAACCCGGCACCGCAACCGACCACGGCTTATATTCAGGCCCGCACGGCGGCGGGCGAGATCAACCGCAACGCCATCCTGCCCTTCGCCGCCTCCGAGCGGGAGACCCGGGAAATCATCGCCCTGACCTACGGCATGATCGCCATGGTCGATGACTGTGTCGGGCGGGTGCTGGCGAAACTGCAAGACCTGGGCCTGACGGAAGACACAGTCATTTTGTTCACCTCGGACCATGGCGATTTCATGGGCGAGCACGGCATCATGTTGAAAGGACCTTTGCATTATCAGGGTCTGGTCAAGGTACCGTTCATCTGGACCGACCCCAAGGACCGCCTGGAAGGTATCCGCCAGGGCGCCCTGACGGGTACCATCGATATTGCCCGCACGGTCTTGGCGCGGGCCGGGCTGGCGCCCTTCAACGGCATGCAGGGGCATGATTTGGGCCCCTTGATGCATGGCGAAATTGATGCACTGCGCGACGGCATGATGGTGGAGCAGGATGCCCAGCGGCCGAACTTTCATTTCGATCGCCCGATCCGGGCACGAACTTATGTTACCAAGCGGTGGCGCCTGTCGCGGTACATGGGATCGGATTTTGGCGAATTGTACGATCTGGAAAACGACCGGGCGGAGATGCGAAATCTTTGGGATGACCCGGACCATGGCGCCATCAAGAGTGAGCTGTTGGCCGACATGGTGATGGCAATGATCGAAAATCAGGAAACATCACCACGACCAACCGATTTCGCCTAAGTATTCAGGCCCTAGAGCGTGTCGCATACTAATTAGGAAAATTTCATGGAATATTATCTATAATGTTGCCATGATTATTTCGATGTAAAGAGTCATTGGCGTCAATGGCCCCACCATTGAATATATAGCTATGCTTCTTAATATTGGTGCCAAATGATCTGGACTTCCATATGGGCGATGACGGTGATCGACATCGCGGTCGTCGCATTCGTCTTGATCGTTGTTTCCAGACAGCGCCGGCAATTGGCCGGGATGCCGGCCCATCGTGGATTTTTCGCCATAAACGTCGGGCTGTCGATCATCGCCCTGTTTTATTTGGCCGATTTGCTGACCATGCACCTGCTGCCCATGATTGCCGCAAGATCGGACGCCATGGATCTGATGCTCGAGCTGCATCTCAATGCGGCATGGGTGGTGGCACTGTTCGGCATTGGCACCATTTCCCTGGGCTTGGTATTGGCCGGCCGCGCCATGACGACGCTGATCGGCGATCTGGAAGGACGAGAGCAACAACTCGGCGATGCGCAGCGGATTGGCCGCATCGGGCATTGGCGCGTCAGGCCGGATCGCGCCGAGACCGAGTGGTCGGCGGAGATGTACCGGATTTGGGGCCTGGATCCGGCCGTCAACGCACCAGGACTGGATGGAATTCTTGACGCCATTCATCCCGATGACCGCGACAAGGTCATAGCCGCCCGTGACCGGGCGGTGTCGACGGGTCAGCCCTATGACCTGGAATTCAGGATCGTCCACAAAAATGGAGACATCCGCCATGTCCGCAACGAGGGTCGGCCGGAATTCGACGCACAGCGGATGCTGCTTTCGGTATTTGGTATTTCACAGGATATCACCGAACGAAAGAATGCCGAAATTGCCCTCCGCAACAGCGAGGAGAAATTCAGAAACCTGATTGAAGGCTCGCGGCAGGGCGTGGTCATCGGCTCGCGGGACAGCAGGGTGCTGTTCTGCAATCAGGCGGCGGCTGATATCTACGGCTATCCCGCACCGCGGGACATCATGGCGCTACCGAATGCCTTCGACCTGATCGCGCCGCATGACAGAGACCGATTGCGCGAGATCCGGGAATCCCGTTTCGAGGGCGGCGAACCGCCGGCGGTTTTCGAATTCGAGGGCCTGCGCAAAAACGGTAAGATCGTGCATATCCAGGCCGTTCAGCGCGCTTTGTCATGGGACGGACAACCGGCAATACAATATGCCATCATCGACATCACCGCGCGCCGGGCAGCCGAAGAGGCCTTGAACCAAGCTCAGAAAATGGAAGCGGTGGGGCAACTGACCGGCGGCGTGGCCCACGATTTCAATAATCTGCTCGCCGTTATCATGGGTAATCTAGAGTTGCTTTCGGCACGGATGGGAGAAGACCCCAAACTGTCGAATTACGCCACCCAGGCCCTGGCTGCGACGGAACGTGGCGCGGAATTAACCCAACGGCTTTTGGCCTTTTCCCGCTAACAGCCCCTGCGGCCGGTGGTCATCAATATCAGCGAACTGGTTGCCGGCATGCGCGACATGCTGGCCCGCAGCCTGGGCGCGGAGGTTGAAATCGCGATGACCGGCGGCCAAGATATCTGGCCCTGCGAAGTGGATCCGGGACAGTTGGAAAACGCCGTCCTGAACCTGTCCATCAACGCCCGCGATGCCATGCCCAAGGGCGGCCAACTAACCATCGAAACCTCGAACGTTACCATGGATGATGAATTCGCCGCCGGCCTGGAGGATATGGCCTTGGGACAATACGTTCTGCTGGCGGTCAGCGACAACGGCGAGGGTATGACGGACGAGGTCATCGCGCAGGCATTCAACCCCTTTTTTACCACCAAGGACGTGGGCCAGGGCAGCGGTCTAGGTCTGAGCATGATTTATGGCTTTGCCAAGCAATCGGGCGGCCATGCCCGCATCTACTCCGAGGTCGGGATAGGCACCACGGTCAAAATCTACCTGCCCCGCTCAATAAGTGATGCGCTTGCCAAACCCGATCCCGACGCCAGCGTCATTACCGATATTGCGTCACGGGGTGAAACCGTCATGGTGGTGGAGGATGATGACGATGTCCGTATCGTGGCGATCAGCTTTCTCGAAAACCTGGGCTACCAAGTGCTTGCAGCCGCCACCGCCGCCGAGGTCCTTGCACAAACCAGCCAAAAGGCGGAATTCGACCTGCTTGTCGCAGACGTTATTCTGCCCGGCGGCATGGGTGGCCGGGAGTTAGCGGAGCGGGCCTGTGAATTGTTGCCCGCTCTCAAGGTCCTCTTCATTTCAGGCTATACCGAGGACGCGATCATGCACCATGGACGCCTGGACGAAGGCGTTCAACTGCTGGCGAAACCGTTCGAACAAGTGGAATTCGCAAAAAAAATCCGCGAAATCCTAGACAGTGACTCATAAGCTGATTTTGTGAATGAGCGTCGGTGGCGCCATCAATCCGGTTGTAACGGACGCAGCAGGACAAGCAGCAGGATGGCGGCAATGTTCAGGGCGGCGCCGATCAGGAACGCCGTCTGGTAGGTTCCCGTGGTATCCCTGATCCAGCCAGCCAAAAGCGGCCCAATGGCCGTGGCGGCGCCCGCAATGGCAAAACTGACGCCCGTTATGGCGCCGATATGGCCCCGGCCAAAATGATCGGCGATAACCGCCGGATACAGCGAGGTGGCCGAAGAACTGCCGGCAATATACAGCGCGGCGGCAAAATAGAGGTAGGCCAGGGAGCCCGACACCGTGAACAGCAGGAACGCCGCCACCTGGACGAACAGCGCCAGATGCAGACTGTGCCGCCGCCCGACGCGGTCGCCAAGCCAGCCAAACAGCAATCGCCCGACAATGCCTCCCAAACCCATGGCGGCAACCAATGAGGCGGCGGTCGTGGCATCATGGCCGCGCTCGGCCGCCAGGATCGGCAAATGAACGAAGGGGAAAAACAGCATGATCCAGGTCAATACATAAACACCGGTTATGATCCAAAAGGCCCCGGTGGAGACCGCTTGGCGAAGGGTCCATGAGACCTCCCCGACAGCATGTTTTTGCACGGCATCAGTATCAACATCATTATCAGCATCAGTATCATTTGGGGCACCGGGCGGCATGCCGTCCGGCACTAGATTTCGCGCCTCGGGATCACGGACAAGGACAAGCGCGCAGGCCGCGATCATGGCCGCGCCCGCGAGCCCGAGCAGCAGCAAAACCATGCGCCAGCCAAGCCAGGGAATGGCGGCGGCCGCCAACAGGGGGCCGAACAACAGTGCGGCGTTAACGCCCGTGCCGCTGATGCCCAGGGCCGCGCCCCGGCGCCGGGTAAACCACCGCACCACCGTCGCATTAACGGGCACGAAGACCGCGCTCATGCCAATACCGGCGATCAGAGAGAGGAACAGAAAAATCTGCCATTGGGAGCTGGCCGTGGCCAGCAGGCAATAGCCAAGGCCCAGCAATCCCGCCCCCGCCAAAACGACGACCCTGGGGCCAAGACGATCCGTCGCCGTGCCCGAGACCAGGCCCATGACCGTATAGACCAGGACATACAACGAAAACGGTGCCGTAGCCTGGACACGGCTCAGGCCCAGGTCGGCCATGATATGGGGTAGAAAGACCCCGTAACTGAACTGTACCCCATAGGCCACGGTCAAAATAACGAAGGACGCCGTAACGATAACCCAGCCGTAAAAGAACTTAGGTGGCATGGCCCTCCGCTGCCTAGAAAATCGGCAGAGTGGGGTAGGCGATGGAATCCGTGACCATTTCCGTGCGGTTCCTGAAATTGGTCATGGCGGTATCGGCTTCCTTGACGGGATTGTTCCACCATCGCGAGGCCTCCCAGACCGACAGATCGCCATAGCGGGTCAGCAACAGGGTTTTGCTATGGGGCGGGACGATGTCCAGGCTGCGCCAGAAGGCGCAGACGTTGACGTCGAAAACCTCTTCCATATTCGGCCAGGCGGCATCGGACAGATCGCAAAAGGGCTGCCAATCGGCCGCCGGAACATCGAACCAGCGGAAGACATAGACACCTTCATAGGTGGGCGGGCTGTCGTCCGTGGGGCGGATGGTGGCTTCCATGATGTGGCTTTCGCTGCCCGTAATCATGCGGCCGGGCGCGGGGGCGCCCCGCGCCGTGGCTTCATCCGGCCAGGCGGTGATGGCGATGCCTTCGTCACGGGACATGCCCAACCCGACCATGTTGCGCCAGCAACCAAACAACTTGCCGCCATTGTCCCCGGCCCGTTGGGCGAATTCCGCCCGGATGGATGGCGGATCGTTCTGCACCACCCGGGGGCCGGCGCGATAGCGGCAATACTCGAATATCCGAAACATGTTCCCTCCCATCAATTTTCGGCCGATCAATTTTCAGACAGTTTACAGCGCTGTCCGCCCGTCGCCTACCCAGCCGCCGCCGGCGCCCGGCGGCGCTGGTTACGTTGCCCGACAGCGTCCGCCAAGCCTTGCAAAACCCTACGGGAGGTCTCCCAGTCGATGCAGCCGTCGGTGATGCTCTGGCCGTAGGTCAGCGGCTGGCCGGGGACCAGGTCCTGCCGCCCGGCAACCAGGTTGCTTTCGATCATGACACCGACGATACGGTCGTCGCCGGCAGCGATCTGGCCGGCCACATCAGCCATGACCCGAAACTGGTTCTCGGGTATTTTGGCGCTGTTGGCGTGGCTGGCATCGATCATCACGCTGGCCATCAGGCCGGCTTGCCGGGCGGCCTCGCAGGCCCCGTTAACGCTGTCTGCATCGAAATTGGGCGCCTTGCCGCCACGCAGAATAATGTGGCAATCGGCATTGCCGGCGGTGTTGGCGATGGCCGCCCGGCCATCCTTGGTGACGGCGAGAAAATAATGCGGGGCCGCCGCCGAGGCCACCGCGTCCACGGCGATTTTTACATTGCCATCGGTGCCGTTCTTGAAACCCACGGGGCAGGACAGGCCCGAGGCCATCTCCCGGTGGATCTGACTTTCCGTGGTCCGCGCCCCGATGGCGGCCCAGGAAACCAGGTCGGCGATATATTGCGGCATCATTGTATCGAGAAATTCGCAGCCCGCCGGCAGGCCCAGATTGTTGATGTCCAGCAACAACCGCCGGGCCAGGCGCAGGCCGCGCTCAACGTCATAGCTGCCGTCCAAATCCGGATCATTGATCAACCCCTTCCAACCCACCGTGGTGCGCGGCTTTTCGAAGTAGACCCGCATGATGATCTCCAGTCGGTCGCCCAGGCTCCGGCGCAAGTCCACCAGGTGGGCGGCGTAATCCATGGCGGCGTCGGGATCATGGATCGAACAGGGCCCGATGATCACCGCCAGGCGGCCATCATTGCGGTGCACGATGCATTGCAGGGCAGCCCGCGCAGCGATTACCGTGCGGGTCGCGGCCTCGGTGCGGGGATGGGCGTGAATGATTTCCGCCGGGGTATCGAGGGCAGTGATTTGCTTGATGCGAATGTCGTCGGTGGTGTCCAGCATGGGCTGGGTCTCCCTGTTTTTGGAGCCAGGCCGGCGGCACAAAAAAACCGCCCTGGCGCTGGCGGTTTGCGAGAAATTGTTTTGATCTTGTCCTTAAACCAAACGAACCCCGTCCTCCGCCTTTTGCATCGGATAGCTAAAATACCAAAAGTAATATGTCGCGGCGGCGTGGTTCATGGCGGATGATATAAAGCGGATCGGCCGGCGTGTCACGCAGAGAGATTGACTGGTTCCGACCTACTGGTTCGAGGGAAAGCCCAGCGGCAGGCTAAGGGGCACGATTTCCTCGGCGGTGCGGCCCAGGTAATCCCGGTCCGGCACGCCAGCCTCCATGCGCGCCTGTGCCGCCGCCAACCGGCGCGCCGCGCCTGGGCGGTCCAGGGTCAGGACCTGGTGATCGCGCACCACCTGCTGCCCATCCACATAAACATCCTTCACCGCCCGTTCGGCGGCGTGGTGTACCAGACTGACGATGGGGTCTCGCACGGGCATCATGATGGGGTTGGTCAAATCCAGGGCCACTATGTCGGCCTTGGCGCCCACGGCCAGCCTGCCGATATCGTCCCGCATCAGGGCCTGGGCGCCGCCAACCGTTGCCGCGTGGAAGACATCCGAAGTGGAGGCCACGTGCCCGTCCTTGCTGGCGATCCGCGCCAACACGGCGGCCGAGCGCATGTCCTCGATAATATTGTGGGGGATGGTGTCGGTACCAATGCCCAGGACCACGCCCGCATCCTTGTAGCGGCCGAAATCCTCCAACATGGCGCCATAGCGCATGAAGGGCGTCGGGCAATGGGCCACCGCCGTGCGGCTGTCGCCCAGCAATTTCAGGTCGGTTTTCGAATGCCACTGGATCCATGAACTCTCGTCGATAAACATGGCATGGGCCAGGATTGTGCCCTCGCCCAAAAGGCCCAGGCTGTCGAGGAACTGGATCGGCGTGATGCCGTGACGCTGTACCATGATGTTGAATTCGATCACCGTCTGGCCCGCATGGGTGGTCCAGGGCAGGCCCCTCTCCCGGGCCGCGGCATGGCTTTCCTGCAATAATTCCCCCGTATTGTTTTCGATCTGAAACGGCGAAACGATGCCCGACAGGCGGCCCGAGGGATGCGCCCGAAGCTTGTCGATAAAGTCCAGCGAGGCCTGGAAATCCCGCTGGCCCTTTGCCAGATCCTCCGTGAAAAGCAGCTCGTGCCGGTTTTCCCGCCGCCAGGCGGCGCTGTTGAAACCGGGTGCGGCGTACAGGCGCAGGCCGCTCCTCTCCATCACCTCGACCCAACCGGGATAAGGGAAGGTGACATCCACCAAGGTGGTGACGCCGCTCATCATCAGATCGGCATAGGACACTTCGGCGCCGTATTTCTTGTCGTCCTCATGGGCGCTAAATGCCATGGACCGCTCGTACAGGCCCGTCATGTGATGTTCCCGCACGCTGTGATCCTCGCGGATGCCGCGATTGAGCACCTCGGTACAGGGATGGGAATGAATATTGACGAAACCGGGGATCAGGCAAAGGCCGGCGCCATCGATCACCGTATCGCTGGCGCCGTCATAAGCCTGACCTACGAAAGTTATCTCGTTGCCGGCGAATACCAGATCGCCGCCCTTGAGATAGCAATGGCCTTGCCGCGCCTCGTCCCAGGCAACGATCCACTCGACAGTCTTGAAATGGGTTATGGTCATCCGTGTTCTCCAATATCCTTGACACATCTTGGGTTCAAGGCCACCCCTTGGGCAAGTATTGATTGGGAGCGGAACATGGATCTGGAAAAAATTCGCGCCGATATATCCGCCGACGTGGTGCATCTGAACAATTGCGGCGCCGGGCTGATGCCGCAACCTGTGCTGGACGCCGTGATCGAACATCTGCGCCGCGAAGTAGCGATCGGCGGCTACGAAGCGGCGCGGGAGGCCCTGCCCACCATCGAACACACCTATGACGCCATCGCGGAAATGCTGAACTGCCAGGCCGGGGAAATCGCCGTGATGGAAAACGCCACCGTGGCCTGGGACATGGCGTTTTACGGCTTCCCCCTGGAACCGGGCGATGTGGTGCTGACGGCGATGGCCGAATACGCCTCGAACTACATCGCCTATCTGCAGCGGGCCGCGCGTGACGGCATCGAAATACGCGTGGTGCCCAACGATGAACATGGCCAGACCGACGTCGCAGCCCTGGCCAATATGATCGATGATCGGGTCAAACTGATTTCCATCACCCACGCACCCACCAACGGCGGCCTGATCAACCCGGCGGCCGAGATCGGCAAGGTGGCCCGGGACGCCGGCGTGCTCTATCTATTGGATGCCTGCCAAACGGCCGGGCAGATGCCCCTGGATGTGGAAGCCATCGGCTGCGATTTTCTCTCCGCCACGGGCCGAAAATACCTTCGCGGCCCCCGCGGCACCGGTTTTCTCTATGTCCGCGCCGCCATGCTGGACACGCTGGACCCACCGGTGCTGGACCTGCACAGCGCCAAATGGACCGCGCCCGGCCGCTACGAAATGCTGCCCGACGCCCGTCGGTTCGAAAACTGGGAAAACTATATCGCCGGCAAGATCGGCCTGGGCGTCGCCGTGGACTATGCCCTGGCCATCGGCCTGGAGGCCATCGCCCGGCGGGTGCAAACCCTGGCCGACGAACTACGGCTCCGCATGGCTGGAATTCCAGGTGTTCGGGTCAACGACCTCGGCCTGCACAAATCCGGCATCATCAGCTTCTCGGTCCGCGACAAAGACCCCCAGAAGGTGTTGGAGATCATGGAGACGGCGGGCATCAACATCTCCATCTCCGCCGCCGGATCCACGTTGCTTGACATGCAGCAGCGCGACATCGCGATCATGAACCGCCTGGGCCTGCATTATTATAATACAACGGAGGAGCTAAACTACTTTGTCGAAACACTTTCTCACATCGCAGGAGACTTCAATCGCTGAAAAAGATAACGAAAAGGGATAACCCAAAAAAATTCTATCAACCAGAAAATCAAAACGTATATTGCTCTCGTTTCAAAAGTTCCCTGCTGCATTCACAGCCCTTCCGTCGTCAAATTAAAAATAGGTATGGTTCAGCTTTTAGTTTCGGGGAGAAGAATTCTGAATTTTGAGGAAATGACTGCCTCCCTTTAACCAATAGTATTTAGTTTTTTGGAGCATTATCGGTTTCTTCGACGGCAAGGAAAATGATGAAGCCGCTTTCTCTGGTTAAGGAGACAATCATTTTGATGATTGAAGGAAGCGGCTTTTAGGTCGCGTGAGCAACACATCTATTTACTCGTTCAGGCCGTCGAACGGCCTCGATCACCTAGCCAGATTTGCATTATTCGACGATACAAACTTCGATGTCGATGTCGATGTCGAACGGAAAGGTTGGGCGAGCGGCTTGCAAATTTTTAAGGTGTCGCCGCTCATTTCTTGCGGCGACGCATCTCGGTCTTGGCCATACTCGCAATTTTAGACCGGCTAGGCTGGTTAACTTTGGAGCCGGCCTTCGCCTTGCCGCTGATCGCCTTAAAGGTCTCGGCTTGCGCATCCGACTTGGCAGCCGCCAGATCAGCCTTTTGTTGCTCCAGCTCAAGGCGCGCCTTCTCAAGTTCGATCCGCTCATGCTCTTTGCCGGTGTTGGCATACATTATTCGGATGATCGGTAGACGGCGAGCATGTGACGCAGCAACTCGGTTTCTCTCCTGCTTCAGGTAATGAACATGGCGGAGCGAAATCTCCGGTCTTCTGGTCTTGGGCTCTGTGATGAATTCTCGTGCACGCATGCGCTTGCCTTCCTGTCAGTGTTTCTTCTCCGTATTTATTCGATTGAAAGATTAGCCAGCCGAGCGACGATGCGTTAGGGTTTTACCCTAAGAGGGTTGCCAACTTCTGCTGTTAGGGGTTCAGCGGAAATTGCAGTTCGAGGCCAATACCAGCGCTATGTGTGCCAAATGCGAAAGTAAGAGGGTACTGAAACTTCGCCCCGACAGCCCCGCCTTGTGCGGTCCGTCTCAGGTGGCACCCTCTTTCAAGGCCAGCAGGTTCAAGGTCGGCACCGGCTTAGCGAAGCCCTTGAGTTCGAGGTCGCCGACGGGCTCGGTCTCGGCAAGGTTTTCAACATCGGCGTAGACCCGCTGAGTAAGCAGGATCTGGCCGGCTTCTGCGGCGTCGCACAGACGCGAGGCGAGGTTCAGCACGGTGCCGATGGCGCCATAGTGGAAGCGGCCCTCGAAGCCGATCTGCCCGAGTGTCGCGTAGCCGACCGCAATGCCCACGCCGAGCCCCAAGTTGTAGTCCCGTTTACGCCAACCCTCGATCAAGCCATCCACGGCCTCGCGCATGGCAAACGCCATGCGGACCGCGCGCGCCGCCGGGTCCGGGCACGGTAGCGGATCGTTGAAGATCGCCATGAGGCCGTCCCCGGCAAAGTGCTCCAAGGTCGCCTCGAAGCGGAAGATCAGCGAGCCCACCGCCTCGTGATACTCCTTCAGGACGCGCATCACATCCTCGTGCTCCGCAGTCTCCGCGAAGGGCGTGAAACCGCGCAGATCGCAGAACACCACGGTGATTTCGCGGCGGTGGCTGGCCATCAGGTCGTCCGACCCGGAGGAGGCGATGGCATCGGCGATCTGCGGCGAGAAAAAGCGCTTCAACTGACCGACTCGGTCCAGCTCGGCGACCTGCTGTGCGACCTGCTTCTGGAGGCTCTCATTCCACT
>JAYGEA010000266.1:0-3967 GCA_046582635.1 Alphaproteobacteria bacterium | reverse complement strand
GGCACCAGCATCGGCCAGATCCAGGCATATGGCCCGGCCGATGTTCAAGGCGCCGCCGGTTACCAAAGCGACCTGCCCGCGCAATTCACCCGCCGGCGTAACCATGGCCTAGTCCAATACCTCCCCATTGATCACATTGGCCGGGTCCAGCTTGCCGTCGAAACAATCGACCACGTTCTGGGCCGCAATCTGGCCCATGCGAAAGACCGATTCCTGGGTGACCCCGGCGGAATGGGGCGAGACAATGATATTATCCAGTTCGAACAGGGGATTGTCCGCCGTGGCCGGCTCCACCACGAAGGGATCAATCCCGGCACCGGCGATGCTTTTTGCTTTCAGGGCATCATACAGCGCGCCCTCGTCAACGATGCCGCCGCGGGCGGTGTTGACCACATAGGCCGTGGCCTTCATGGCGGCCAGTTCTGGGGCGGCCACCATGCCGTTGGTTTCCTCATTTTTCATGCAGTTGATGGACAGAAAATCGATCTCGCCCAGGCGCGCCCGCCAATCTTCCACCGGTGTGGCGCCGGCGGTGCGGATGCCGTCCTGGACCACATAAGGGTCATGCACCAGGACCTCCATCTCCATGGCCACAAGGCGGTTGACCAGGCGCCGCCCAATCTTGCCGAAGCCCAGGACCAGCACCCGTCGTCCGGCCAGATCGAAGGCGGGCAGGTCCCAGCGCACGGCCCAGTTGCCGGTCCGGGTCTCCCGGTCATAAGCAAACGCTTGTTTCGCCAGGGCGAGCATGAAGTACAGCGCATGTTCGGCCACGGTCACCGAATTGGCGATACCGGCGATGGTCAGGGGAATGCCCGCCTTGGTCAGGGCCGGGACATCGACGGCGTCATAACCGACCCCGAAGCGGGAGACGACTTTCAACTTGTCGGCGGCCTCGATCAGACGCAGTGTAAAGGCGGCACCGCCCAGAATGGCCGCGTCGTAATTGCCGATATGTTGATAAATATTGTCTTCACTCAGTTCGGTGAATTGCTCCACCTCGATATCGTCCCGCCCCTCGAAGACGGATTTGATGCCATCGCTGACGGCCAGTTGCACCATGACGCGTTTCTTCATGTGGTATCTCTTTTGCGTTTTAAAAAATTTGTTGTTGCCCCGTATCTTAACTGATCCTGGACGATTGCCCAGAGGCTCCATTACGCCGAGCGGCCTGGTTCAAATTCGCCGCGACATGCTCTAGGCGGAGCTGCGCCCAAAGCTCAGGAAAAATCAGAAATCACCCCACCGCAGCATGGCGAACAGCGCAAAACCATCGACATCAAGCTTGCCAAAGACAAAACAGACAAGCTAAATCAAACCGTTGCCGACTTTTTCAGCAGCTGCTAGTGAATTCGGTGATCGCCGCCATCATCATCCTCGCCGCCGCCGCTGGCCCGGTGCAGCAAGGACATTTCCACCAGGGCGGTCATGATGCGGCTGCGTTCGAACAAGTCATGAGCCTCCAGCAATGCCTGCTTCTCCGAAGGGCCAAAGGGGCAGATCATCGCCAATGAGGTGATCAGCGAACTGGTTTCCGCCTTGGCGACGGTCTCCCATTCCGCCGGAATTCGGGCCAGCTCCAGATAGGCGCGCAGGGCGGTCAGCAGACGGTTGTGGTCAATGCCGGTGGCTTCCTCCTCGGCCCAGCGGTCGCCCGCGAAACGATCCCAGTCGGCCACCACCTGGCGATAGCGCGTGGTCACCGCCAATTCCTCGATAATGGCGAACCGCGACAGCCCGGTCAGGGTGATTTCAAAACGATTGTCCTTGGTTTCCTCGAATGCGGTGATGCGCCCGGCCCCGCCAATGCCATAAACCGCCGGTTTCTCGACGCCAGCCATCAAACTTGGCGAACCCGCCGAACCGGACGATGACTTGGGCAATGGCTGTATCATGCCGATAACCCGATCCCCCGCCATGGCATCGCGCACCATGTCCAAATAGCGCGGTTCGAATATATTCAGCGGCAGCTTGGCATCGGGTAGCAACAGCACGCCGCTGAGGGGAAATATGGGAATACGTGTTGGCAGGGCATCTTCCGCGTCCTCCATTGTTTGACCTTCCGTCATGCGCCCAAAACCATCGCCCTTAATGACGCTCAGGAAAACAGGATAGAGCTGAGCCGGCGCCGCGCCGAGACGGTCAATTCGTCCATCTGGCCAAAAGCCTCGAACAGGGTCAGCAATTGCTTGCGCGCCGCGCCCTCGTTCCAGGCGGGGTCCAGGCGGATGGATTCCAACAGCTCGTCCACCGCCGCCTCCCGGTTGCCGGCCGCCAGCAGGGCCTTGGACAGCTCCATGCGGGCCTCGTGGTCCTTGGGATTGGCCTCGATCCGTGTGCGGAATTCGGCCATTTCACCCACATCCCCCGCATCCGCCGACTGCGCCGCCAATTCAAGTGCGGCGCGGGCGGATTGCACCGCCGGATCGGTCGCCAGATTGCCCTCCAGACCGTCCAGCATGGCTCGGGCGTCGTCCAGATCGCCACTTTCGATCAGGCACTGGCACAGCCCGGCGACCGCCGCACCGTTTTCCGCATCGGCGCGAAGGATCTGGCCGAAAATATCGGCGGCGGCGTCAAAATCGCCCGCCGCCAGGGCCGCTTCGCCCTGCTGCACGGCCTTTTCAATGGGCGAGGGACCGGCGTCGCCGGTCAGGCGCTGGATAAAGGCATTGATTTGACTTTCCGACTGGTTGCCCACGAAGCCGTCAACCGGCTGGCCGTTCTTGAAGGCGAACACGGCCGGAATGGACTGCACCCGCAATTGCTGGGCCAGTTGCTGGTTCTCGTCTACATTGATCTTGACCAATTTGACTTGTCCGCTCGCCGCCTTGACCGCCTTTTCGATAGTCGGGCCCAGGGTCTTGCAAGGGCCGCACCACGGCGCCCAAAAATCGACAATGACGGGAACCTCCTGGCTCGCCTCAATCACATCGGTGGCGAACGTGGCCGTATCACCGTCCTTGACGGTGTCCACCGGTGCGGACATTTCTCCAATTAACGATTCCATGAGGTCATCCTTTGGGGCGTTCTTTTTCGCTGGCGCAGGCGCATACAAGGACAGCCAAGGCCCGGCGTCAAGTCATGATGGTCACAACGACAAGGTTTGGGGAACATGGCCGCAGGCAGCTACAAAGCGCAACAGGTCCAGGGACGAGATGGTCGTGGTCATGGTGTTGTCCAGGGGGTGGAAATTGACCAGGGAATGGGCCAGCATATCCCCGTCCAAGACCACGTTGACCTTGCAATCAGGGTCATTGATCAGCGCGAACGCGGTGACGGCGCCGGGCCGTACGCCAAGGAATTCTCCCAGGCGGTCGGCCGAGCCGAAACTGAGCCGGGCGGCACCGATCCGGCCGGACAATTTTTTAAGGTCGATGGCCTTGTCCTCCAGGGTGCAAATCAGCCAGTTTTGTTTCTTCTTGTCGCGCAGAAACAGATTTTTGTTATGGGCGCCGGGAATCCGCCCCCGGATCGCCTGGCTCTCCTCCACCGTAAACAAGGGCGGATGATGGGTGGTTTCATGGGCGATGTCTAATTCGTCCAAGCGCCGAAAAAGCGCGTCGGGTGTTGCGGCCATGGTGTTGTTCCCTGCAATAGTCCGGTAATGGGTCCGGTAATGATTCCATGCCCTATCATAGGCACTTGCATGATTGGTGAAATGGCGTATATATCCGCCTGCCCGCATTTGAGCGGGCCTATCCCGGCGCGGGCGTAGCTCAGGGGTAGAGCGCAACCTTGCCAAGGTTGAAGTCGTGAGTTCGAATCTCATCGCCCGCTCCAATCTTTTCAATGGCTTAGCTGAAAAACCAAATCGTTCATGAATTTTGGGGCACCCATAGGGCACCCGGCGGGATAAGACATTTGCTCGCATTGTTCGGCGGATGGGGAAGTAGCAGAATTATCAACTGTCTCTTAATCAGCGGGTCCACGGTTCGAGTCCGTGTGCGCCCACCAATAAAATCAA
>JAYGEA010000233.1:0-17239 GCA_046582635.1 Alphaproteobacteria bacterium | reverse complement strand
CGATGGTCACCGGTGTGTAGGGCGGCCGGTAGGTCGTCACGCCCACCTCACCCACCGGTTTTGCCAAGGCGCCGGCCAAAATCGAGATGCCGATCAGGTTCGACGTTTTGCCCTGGTCCGTGCCCATGCCCAAGGTGGTGTAGCGCTTCAAATGCTCGACGGAACGGTAGCCCTCCCGCGCGGCCAGCTCCACATCCGCCGCCGTGACGTCATTCTGCAAATCAACGAACTACTTCCACCGGCCCCGGCTCAGTGACAGTGCCGGTGCGGAAGGGGGGACAAAATCACCCCTTGCGGCGCCAACGATCTCCAGACCGGGAATAGCGCTCTTGGGCACCAGGCTTTGAATATCTTCACGGAAATCCAACTTGCCGCCGGCCTGGGAATAGAGATGCACGCTGGGCGTAAAGCCACCTGAAACACAAAGCAGATCGCAATCAATGCGCCGTTCCGATTGCGGCACCGCATCGCCGTTGACGTCCAGGGGGGCGATGGTGACGGAGGTCAGGCCACGCGCGCCGGCGGTGTCGATGACCGCATGGTTATGAAGGATTTCGCAGCCGGCGACCTCCGCCCGCTCGACCATGTGCCGGTGATCGACAATCGCGGAAATTTCCATGCCGGCCTTGGCCAGGGTTTCGGCAACTGCATAGGCGCTGTCGTTATTGGTGACGATGACGGCCCGCTTGCCGGGACGGACGGCAAATTCCCTCACATAACCCGCCGCCGCCGAGGCCAGCATGATGCCGGGACGATCATTGTTGGCGAACACCAGGGGCCGTTCGATGGCGCCGGCAGCCAGGACAACCCGCCCGGCCCGCAACAGCCACCGGATCTGCCGTGGCGTTTGCCCCTCCCGCCGCTCCACCAGGCCATAAAGCTGATCATCGTAGACGCCGAATACCGTGGTGTTGGGCAGCGTGTTGATACCGTCAATCGCCTCGAGGGCGCCTTCATCGGCCAGCCAGACTGTCTGCTCCCCAACTGCCGCCTTGGCCGCCTCCCTGGCCGCGTCCCGGCCGGCGAGACCGGCGCCAATGATCAGTACATCGCAATGGGCATGACGTTTTTCATAGATGTCCGGGTCGGGCGCGGTGGGGCTTTTGCCCATGCCGGCGGTGCGGCGTATCAGGTCTTCATAGCGGGGCCATAAGTTCGCCGGCCACATGAATGTCTTGTAATAGAAACCGGCCGGCAGGAATCGTCCCAGCAAGCCCAGGACCCCCGCCACGTCCCAGCGCAACGAGGGCCAGTTGTTCTGGCTGCGGGCCACCAGGCCGTCATGCAAATCTATTTGCGTGGCCCGGATGTTCGGCTCGCTTCTGCTACCCTCACCGATTTGCACCAGGGCGTTGGGCTCTTCACTGCCGATGCCGAAGATACCGCGCGGCCGGTGATACTTGAAACTGCGCCCCACCACCCTCACCCCATTGGCCAGCAAGGCCGAGGCCAGGGTATCGCCCGCGAAGCCCTGATAGCGCCGGCCGTCAAAAGTGAAGGACAGCGGCTTGCCGCGGTCAATGCGGCCGCCACTGGGCAGACGATCACTCACTGCGAAACCTCCACGCAGCCGGTAACTTCATGGCTGACCACATCGCGGCTGACCCGCAGCCAGCGGCGGCAGCCGTGAATATGCTGCCATAATTCCTCGTGGCCGCCCTTGAGGTTTTGCCGCAGGTAGAGGTGGTCGATCCAGGCTTGGTCGTCCGCGTCCATTGGCGTCTCGGGCCGTTTTACGCCGGCATCGCCGCCGTAGCTGAATTCGTTCTGCGTCCTGTCGCCGCAATGTGGACAAGGTATGACAATCATATCAGTGCAGCCACGGATAGGGCCCGGCGCCCTTCTCGTCCAATACCCGGCCGGAATGGAAACGGTCCAGGTTCAATTCGGCGTTCAGTTCGTGGGGCTGTCCCGTGGCCATGGTGTGGGCGAAGACCCAGCCCGAGGCCGGCGTGGCCTTGAAGCCGCCGTAACACCAGCCCCCGTTCAAAAACAAGCCCGGCACCGGCGTGGTGCCGATGATCGGGCTGCCGTCCATGGTCATGTCCATGATGCCGCCCCAGGTGCGCAGGATGCGCAGGCGGCTGAATTGCGGAAACAGGGCCACCAGACAGGCGGCCACGTGCTCGATAACTTCCAGGCTGCCCCGCTGGGCAAACGAATTGTAGCCGTCGATATCGCCGCCCATGACCAATTCCCCCTTGTCCGACTGGGAGACATAGAGATGCGCCGCGCCAAAGGTCACCACCGTATCCAGACAGGGTTTGACCGGCTCGCTGACCATGGCCTGGAGGACGTGGGATTCAATAGGCAGGCGAACCCCCGCCATGGCCGCCAATTGGGTCGAATGCCCGGCCACCGCCAGGCCGACCCGGCGGCAGGCGATATAGCCGCGCGAAGTTTCCAGGCCGACGACGCCGTGCTGATCCCGGCGGATACCGGTGACCTCGCAATTTTGAATAATATCAACGCCGCGCTGGTCCGCCGCCCGGGCATAGCCCCAGGCCACTGCGTCATGGCGGGCCGTGCCGCCACGCCGCTGCAACAGCCCGCCCTCCACCGGAAAGCGCGCGGTGGGGGAGACATCCAGTTCCGGCACAAACGCGGCAACCTGCTCCCGATCCAGCAATTCCGCATCGATACCGTTCAGGCGCATGGCATTGCCCCGGCGGCGAAAACCTTCCAACTGGCCCTTGGAATGGGCCAGGTTGATAACGCCCCGTTGCGAGAACATGACATTGAAATTCAGATCCTGGCTCAACCCCTCCCACAGCGTCATACTATGCTCGTAAAACTTCGCATGGGCATCCAACAGATAGTTGGAACGGATAATGGTGGTGTTGCGGCCCGTATTGCCACCTCCGATCCAGCCCTTTTCCAACACCGCGATGTTGGTGAAGCCGTGGTTCTTGGCCAGGTAATAGGAGCTGGCCAGGCCATGGCCGCTGCCGCCGACGATAATGGCGTCATATTCGGCCTTTGGCTCCGGATCGCGCCAGGCCGGTTTCCAGCCCCTATGGCCAGTCAGTCCGTGGCGGACGAGGTTGGCGAGGGAATAGCTGCTCACGAAAAAATTTTACCGGGATTGAGGATATTGTTGGGATCCATCATGGCCTTCAACTGCTTCATCAGGGCAATCTCCGCCGGGCTGCGGGAGATCTCGAGATAATCTTTCTTTTGCAGCCCGATGCCGTGCTCGGCCGAGACCGAGCCGCCGCGGCTGGCCAGGGGATGATAGACCGCGTCATTGATCAACTTTTTGGCGTTGTCGCCGCTTTCACCGACCGCATAGACGATGTGCAGATTACCATCGCCCAGGTGGCCGAACACGGCGCGTTTTCGTTCGGGCCATTGCGCCACGATGGGCCGGTCGATCTCGTCCAGATAATCGGGCATGGCGGCGATGGGCAGGCCCACGTCGAAGCCGATGGTCGGGCCCCAGGTGCGCAGACTTTCCACATCATCGCGCAGGGCCCACATGGCGAGGCGCTCGCCCTCGGACTTGGCGATCACGGCATCCACCATCAGGCCGTCGTCCAGCGCCTCGGCCATCATGTTTTCAAACCGCTCGCCATCGCCGTCCGGGTCCCCGCCCATGACCTCCATCAAGACATAAAAGGGATATTCGTCCGACAGGGATTGGGCCGCGCCGGGCCGCGAGGTGACGAGCTGAAAATAGTTCCGCCACATAACCTCAAAGGCAGAGAGACCACCGCCCGAACGGCTGTTGCAGAAATTCAGCAGCTTCGGCAGGTTGGCGAATTCATCCACCGCTAGAAAAGCGGTTTGCTGGCTGGCCGGTTTCGGCCGCAGGCGCAGTACCAGGCGGATGACGACGCCAAGGGTGCCTTCGCTGCCGATGAACATATGCTTCAGGTTATAGCCGGCGTTGTCCTTGATGATCTTGCCCAGGGCACTCAACACCGTGCCGTCCGCCTGCACCGCCTCCAGCCCCAACACCATGTCCCGCGCCATGCCATAACGCACCACCCGGTTGCCCCCCGCATTGGTGGAGATATTGCCTCCCAGTGTGGCCGAGCCGCGCCCGCCCAGATCCAGGGGGAAGAAAAAGCCCGCCTCGTCGGCCGCTTCCTGCACGGTTTGCAGGGTGACGCCGGATTGCACGGTCATGGTGGAGGAAGCGGCATCGATCTCCTCGATCTCGCGCATTCGCTCCAGGCTGAGGATCAATTCATCTTCGCCGACGATGTTGCCGTCAACCAGCCCGGTCAAACCGCCGTGGCTGACCACCGCCTGGCCGTTGTCATTGCAAAGTTTCAGCACCGCCGAGACTTCTTCGGTGCAAATGGGGCGAACCAGAACCTTGGCGCACAGGGTTTTGTCGGGATGGCGGTAGCCCGCCGAGCGGCCGGATAGTTCTTCCTTCAACACCAAACCCTTGTCGCCGACGATGTCCCGCAATTGGGCAATGAAATCTGCCATGACCTAACCGTAATCTCCCCACGATGTGTATCGGAGGCTATTTTACGCTGGCTATGCCCAATCGCCAACAACCCCGGTTTGCCAGCGGTTATTTGGTGGTAGTTAATTGGTGGCGGGCGCTGCATGACCCGACGGCAGGGGGGCCGCGGGATCATGGATCCAGGCGGCAATGTCCCGCCAGACCACTTCGCCCTGAAGATCCCGCAACAACATGTGCCAGCCGTCCGGGTAAAGGGCAAATTCCGGCCTTTCGGGCAGACGCTTCAAGGTGTCATAGACCGGGCCGGCGGGCACGATTTCGTCCCGCGCGCCGTATAGCACAAGGGCCGGCAGGCGCATCGCCGGGGCGGCGTCATAGGCCCGCCCCATGAGCTGGGTGACGCCATAAACCGCGTCCATGCGGGTGTGTCGGATCACCAGCTTGTCCTTGCCCAAGGCCCGAAGCATGGCAATATTGTCGGAGGGGCGGCGGTTCAGGCCGCTGCCCGTGGCGGTGTTCCACGGCATCACATGGGCCGACAGCCACAAACTGAAGCGCAACAGGGGATGCATGGATTGGCCGCCCCACAGCCCCGGCGCCACCAGGATGACGCCGCCCAATTTTTGCTCCTGTTTCAGTTCGCCGGCTTGCGACAGGGCCAGCACCGCCACCGCCGCGCCCATGCTGACGCCCAGCAGATAGACCGGCACGCCCGGATGACGTCCCGCGATCAGTTTCACGGCAGCCCTGGCATCCGCCGCCATTGCCGCCCCCCCGCCCCAGATCCGGGCCTGGGGCGCGCCGCCAAAGCCCCGTTGATCATAGGCATAGGTGGTGATGCCCTGCTTGGCCCACCAGGCGGCCGGAGCATCGAAGTAGGCGCGGTACATGTTGAAGCCGTGCAGGGCCACCAGCACCGCCCTGGGCCGGCCCGCGGCGGGCCAGACCTTGAGGGGCAGTTGCTTGCCGTCTTCGGTCGTGAAGGCGTCATTCCCGATGCGCGGCGCCATCTGACCGGGATGAAAGTCCTGGACCCGGGGGCCGCAGGCACCGAGCATGACAAGGACGCACAATCCAGCGATGAATGCCTTAAGATGGACCAAGGTCTTGCAAATAGAGGTATTGGAAACATGGGCAAACTGTCTGAACTTGCGGCGCAACGATTTGGCATGGCGTGGCCGGTCGACGAAGACGTACCGGGGGCGGAAACATTGAGCGCCATCCTGTCCCACCGCACCCACCGGCGGTTTACCGAACAAGCGGTGGCGGAGGAAACCCTGAACCTGCTGTATGCCTGTGCCCTCTCGGCGCCGGCCAAATCGGACCTGCAACAGACCGCCGTCATCCGCGTGCGGGACCCCGCCAAGCGCCGGGCCATCGCCGATCTGATGCCCGAGATGGACTGGATCGCCACCTGCCCGGTGTTTTTGCTGTTTTGCGGCGACAGCCGGCGCATTCGCAAATTGTGCGAACTGCGGGGCCATGCCTTTGCCAACGATCATCTGGATGCTTTCCTGAACGCCGCCGTGGACACGGCCCTGATTCTGCAGAATTTCGTCACCGCCGCCCAGGCGGCCGGTCTGGGCTGCTGCCCCATATCCGCGGTGCGCAACCATATCGACGCCATCGCCGAGATTACGGCGCTGCCCGAACATGTCTTTCCCGTTGCCGGCATGTGCCTTGGCTATCCTCTCCATGCCGGCTTTACCTCAACCCGGCTGCCGCCGGAAATGATTATCCATGAAGATCAATACGACGACAGCGATTTGACCGGGCAAATTGACGCCTATGATCAACGGCGCAACGGCATCTATACCATCCCGCCGGAGAAATACCGCGATACGGCGGAACATGGCAGCCCGGATTTCTATGGCTGGTCGGAAGACAAAACCCGCCAGGTCTCGGTGCGGGAGCGCGACGACCTGGCCGCCTATCTGCGCCGGCACGGCTTCTGCCTGGATTAATACCAAGGTACGGTGTCAAAGCAGGTCCCGAACCCGGCGGCGCAATTCGGGCAGAACATCCTGGTCGAACCATGGGTTGCGTGTTTGCCAGCCCACGGTACGCCACGATGGGTGCGGCAAGGGCATGCACGCCGGGGCATGATCGCGCCAGGCGCGCACGGTCTCGGTCAGGTTTTTGCCCCGCGCCGGGCCCAGAAATTGTTTTTGCGCATAAGCCCCCGCCAGGACGGTCAGTTCAATATTGGGCAGCAGGGCCAGCAAGGCGGGGTGCCAGGTTGGCGCGCATTCGGGCCGGGGGGGTCGGTCGCCGCCCTTGGGCAGTCGGCCGGGATAACAGAAGCCCATGGGTATGATGGCAATTTTATTTCGGTTGTAGAACGTTTCTTTATCAGTCTCCAGCCAGTTCCGCAGCCGATCGCCGCTGGGGTCGTCCCAGGGAATGCCGCTGGCATGAACCTTGGTGCCCGGCGCCTGGCCGACGATCAACAGCCTGGCGCCGGCGGCGGCACGCAGTACCGGCCGGGGACCAAGGGGCAAATCGGCCTCACAAATTCGGCAACGGCTGATTTCCGCCAATAATTGTTGAAGTTTCCCCGCGCCGGCCATGCCGTAGCATGGCCCATTTGCAAACGCCCAGGCAAGCCTTCCCCGTGATCGTTAACCGCAAATTAACTTTAAACCTGTACTGGTAAACACGACAAAAAATCACCCGTTGGCGGGAAACTGACAGGCAGGCCATGACCGTTGTTTCGAAATTCGGAGCGGCCCCCGCCGGCTAGAAACGAGGCGTTGAATGGTGGCACCGGGGTCCATCCTTTCGATCTTGGCCGCATTCTGCGCCCTTGCGATTGTCCTTGGCCTGGCAATACTGCTGATGCGTGCCCGGCGCAGCCGCTTGGCGACGGCTGACAGCCATGATGTTCATGGCGGCGATATCGTGCTGGCATTGCCCATCGCCGTCGCTTACTTCGATACCGATGATCGCTTACGGCAGGTAAACAGCAAGCTGCTGCAACTGCTGCCCATGGTGCATGCTCTCGGCGATAGGGAGATTTCCCGGCTGGAATTCTTCCAGGCCTTGGCCGAGGCGGGCATCTTTGTTGACGCGGCGAACCGGATCCCAGCTTTTTTACAAGACGTCGCCGACCGCCAAGCGATCACCAATGCTGAGTGGGAGGTCAGTCTGACCGACGGCCGCAGTCTGCAAATATGTGAACGGGATACCGAGGCGGGCGGCCGTCTGCTGACCTTTGTCGATATTACTACCCAGAAACGGCAAAGCTGGGCCTTGGATGAAAAATCTGAATTGTTGACCACCTGCCTTGAAAGCATCGACCAAGGGGTGGTGGTGTTCGATGGCGACGGCCGCATGCAGACCTGGAACCAACGATATTTTGAACTGTTCGGCATCACCGCCGACATTGCCGAAGTCGGACTGTCATTGGAAAAGATCTGCTGGTATCTCGCGGATGCCGGCGTGTTCAAGGACAATAGCCCGGAATTCAATGACCGTCGGGTCAAGGCCGTCATGGACTGCGATCCGCCACAGCATGAAATGATCGGGCGCGATGGCCGCACCCTGGATGTGCGGCGCAATCCCATGCCAGATGGGGGCGTATCGGTCACTATAACGGATGTCACCGCCTCCCGCCGGGACAGAGAGGATTTGCAGCGGCGTTCGGCGGAACTGGAAGCTATTTTCGCCAATCTGGACGTCGGCATTGCCTTTGTCGATGCCGAGGGCGGCATGGTGGCCATGAACGAGGTGCTAATGGAATTGCAGGGACTGGACCCCGACAAGGTGGCTGACTGCAGGAGTCTCAGGGAAATTCTGCGCCTGAACGCCGAAAACGGCGAATTGGGTGAAGGTGAGGTTGAGGTATTGGTGGAGGCGCATCTGGCGGCGGCCTTTGGCAAGATGCCGAACACCTATCAGCGTATTCGCCCCAACGGACAAATCCTGCAGTTTCGCACTTTCGCCATGCCCGGAGGGGGCGTTTTGGTTGCCTGTCAGAACATCACGGCCCAGCAGCAATCGGAACAGGACCTGCGGGTGGCCAAGGAACAAGCGGAATTGGCGAACCGGGCCAAATCGGAATTCCTGGCCAATACATCGCACGAACTGCGGACGCCCCTGAACGCCATAATTGGGTTTTCCGATATTCTGATGAGTGAGCTTTTCGGCCCCCTCTCCTCGCCCCGCTATGTGGAATATGCCAGGGACATTAACGAAAGCGGACAATATCTGTTGTCCATCATCAACGATCTGCTAGATCTGGCCAAGGTTGAGGCTGGGCATTTAGAATTAATGGAGGAACAATTCCAGCTTTTCGATATGGTCGCCGCGACCTCCCGTCTTACCCAGGAGCGGGCCAGCCAGGGCCGGGTTAAGGTGCTGCTGGAAATGGAGGACGCCGTCGATCTGGTCCGGGCCGACCAACGCGCCATGAAGCAGGTCGTCCTGAACCTGTTGACCAACGCCATCAAATTCACCCCCGAGGGCGGCCAGGTCACCATCGGTACCGGTCGCGGCCGCGACGATGGCGATGGGGATGGCGATGAATACTTTGAACTATGGGTCCGTGATACAGGGATCGGCATGAAGGCCGAGGATATTCCCCATGCCTTGACGCCATTTACGCAATTGGATGGCTCCTTTGCCCGCCGCTTCGAGGGCACGGGACTGGGACTGCCCCTGGCCCGCCATTTGTGCGAGCTGCATGGCGGCAGCCTGACCATCCGCTCCACCCTCGGCAAGGGCACAACGGTCACGGTGCGCATGCCGGGGCATCGCCTGCTGGGCAGCGCCGACGACGCCCGGGCGCAACTGGCGGAGGCCACCGAACCAACGGGGCCCCAGGGCAGTTTGTTTGAGCTGACCGCCGAGGAAAATACCGCCGCCAAGACCGGATGACCTCCCCCGGCGGCCCATGTCTTGCCAGCTGTCTTGCCAGCCCGCCATGATGTTTGATATGAGCTGGCCAACGCGGGGCATTACAGGGCATTGGCAGTGCCGCATAACCAAGAGCGGCAGAGCATGAACGACGCGACCCAGATAACATCGGAAACTTCCACGCCGTCCGGCAAGCAGCCGCCCAGTCTGCGTTTGTCCTCCATCGAACGCGGTATCGGCAGTGCGGCGGCGCGATTTACCGCCGGTCCGGAGCATTTGAATATCAAGGGCATGTTGCATGGCGGCATCATTGCCGGTCTGATGGATGTCATCATGTCCATCGCCGCCGGCTCACATCCCGATCCCGCCAAGCGCCAATTTTCCATTACCTTGAGCTTATCATTGAACTTTATCGGCAGCGCCGGTCAGGGCGAACTGGTTTTGCGGGCGGAGACCACGGGCGGGGGCAAACGCACTTGCTTCTGTGACGGCCGCATCGAAGATTCCGCCGGCAACCCCATCGCCACGGCGCAGGGCGCCTTTAAGTTACTGGATGCGGGAACAGAGTAGCCGCGACCTGCTCTAAACCGCCCGCGCGGTGATCACCGCCAGGTTTGCCATCTGGCCGGGCATCAGGGCCATGGCCGTGCGTTGCACCGCCTGCCCCAGCAGATTGAAGCGGTAGCCCGCGCCCCTGGCCGCGTTTTCGTCAAAAATCCGCTGACTGGCATGACGCAGATAGGCAATTTTATAGAGGAACGACATGTTCTCCACATAATCGAGGCGCAGAACTTCAAAACCGGCGCCGCCGACCAGCGCCTTGAATTCGCCCGAGGTCAGGTTCAGCTTGTGAAACCGCCCCTCCCCCGGCCCCATGGCGCGGGCCGCCATGCGGTCGGTAACCCGGTTTTGCAGATTATCCAGGCGCATGCTAGCGCATAGCAAGGCATCGGTTTTCATGATCCGCCGGGTATCCGCCATGGCCGCCGCCAAACCAAATTCCAGCCCGTGATAGAGGCCGAACGCCAGCACGGCCGAGAACGTCTGGTCGGGAAACGGCAATTGGCAAATGTCGCCCGCCGCCAGGCGAATGGAGGCATCCTGGTCCCTGATGGCCGCCAGAACGGAAGCGATGAAATCCAGCCCGATAATGTCAACCGCACGGTGATGATAATGGCGCAGCACCCGCCCGGCACCGCATCCCGCCTCCAGCACGGGGCCAGGGGGCCGCTGGGCCGTGATCACCCGTTCGGCGTAAAGGCCGGGATAGCGATCGGGATTGATGGCGCCGCTGTCCACCGCCACCCCGTCCCAGCGCCGCTGCCAATAATCATGGCTGCCGCCGTGGGCCCGATAGCTAATCCGCATCGCCACCCTCCAGGCTCAGCAGGGCAAGGTGTTTCAACAACGGGTGCACCACATAATAATCCGCCGCCGTCCCCGAGGCTTCAATCGATGCCAGGTGTCCGTTGTCGATCCATGCGGTCACCGTATCGGCCATGAGGTCGGCGCGGATGGCGGAATCGTAATAATAGTCGATGTCCACGCCCGCGGGCGGCGCGGGATAGCGGCGCCGGGCCACGATGGGGCCTTGATCGATGGCGGCGACCAGTTGAATGACCGAGACGCCACACCCCTCCCCCGCCAACAGGCTGTAATAAACCGTGGTGCTGCCGCGATAGTCCGGCAGCCAGCCGGAATGGGCATGCAGAAAAGGCGCGCCAAGGGACAGCAGCTCGGGGCTGACCAACTGCCCACCATAGCCTGAATAGATCACCAGTTCGGCGCCGCTGTCGCGGACCGCCGCCAGGATTTCCGGATCATTCACGCTTGCCGCCTCAATCTGCTGAATTTGGCCGCTCAAGGTGACCAGAGACTGCATCAAGGGTATGCCCGGATCGGGCAAGGGTACCGGTGTTGAAATATCGGGGGGGCTGGGTAAATCCGCCTTGCCCAGCTGCCCGGCGCCGGAGCGGTCAAACAGGATTGCCGCGTCAATTTCCATGCCCCGCCCGGCCAAGGCCTGGGCATAGGCCTGGCTGCGCGGCGTGTTGGCGGCCAGGAACAAAATGCTCATGAGGCGATCCCCCGCTTGGCCATGAGGGCAGCCACCAGATCCCGTTCATGGCCCAGGTGCCAGGCCAGGCGGGCCGAAAGATCCGCCGTCAGTCGGGACGACATGGCGCAAATCGTATCGAGACATTTCAAGTAGACATTCAGATGGCGCAGGGCTTGGCCGCCATCGTAAAGGGCGGCGAACAAATCCGCCGCCCGCAAATACAAGGTCAAATCATTGCGGGCGCGGCGATCCAAGGCGCGAAAGCCCGGACCGTAGCCGTCATGCACCCGTTTATGAATTTCAAATTTCTTCACGAAGGCTTCCGCCAATTCCCCATCACCGGCCAGGGCCTTTTCCAACAGCGCCACGCTTTGCCCCGAACCCTCACCCGCGCCCTTATTTGCCCAGTTGGCGGGCAGGGGCGGCACCGGTTCGGGCAGCGGGGCGCCGGTCCGGGCACGGCTGGCCCGCCAGGCCGCGATAAAGGCCGCGCCGCCGAATTCGCTATAGAAATAGGTATTCGGTTTTTCGATCAAATCACCGCTTGCATAGGGATAGTTGCTCACGGCGTGACACCGATGCGCGTCAGGATATCCGCCGCAATGGCTTCGCCGTCCAATCCGGGTGCCCGATCCGGGATGATATGGTTCAGGATAATCATGTCGGGATTTTCCGGTATGGGAAATGCAATATCGATACCGACCACGTTTGCCTCCTCGCCCCGCCGGGCGGCGCCATAAATCCCCTTGCCGTCCCGTGCCTCCAGATCTACCAGGGGGGCGTCGATGAAGGCCTCGAAATAATGACGATAACGGCTTCGGTTGGCAGCCATGATATCGGGAAAAATACACAGAATGGAGACAACCGCGTTTAGCCCCTGGCGGTCCAGCCAGGCCGACATGGCGGCAATCCGTTCGGCGTTGATACGGCGGCCTTGCAAGGTGTAGGCGTCGGGGCCCCGGTCATGTTGGAAAATCTCCCGCACCTCGTCACCGTCAATCAGCACGGTGGCCGGGTCAACCGCCTGCCATTGCCGGTGCAGGGCCCTGGCGATGGTGGTCTTTCCCGCGCCTGACAGGCCAACCAGCCAAACGATCATGGGCTCTCCTTCCCTCTCACCGGTTCAATTCCACCGATTCAGTTTCTGAGGCCATCGGCGGGACGAACGTGGTTTTCCGCGCAGTTGATTTCTATGCTGCCCGCCGCGCACAGGCGGTCAAAGATCTGTTCGCCGCAGCCAATAGCGGCGGGAAGGGCGAATTCGGCGCAACGGATCGCCATGTGGGAATTGGCGCCGCCGTATTTGGTCACCAGCCCGGCGATGGGGTAGGCGAATATCCAGTCAAAGCCGGGGTCGGCATTTTCGATCAGCACCACGGCCCCGGCCATGTTTTCGGGCACCCGGTCGTGGCCGCGAATGCGCAGGCCATGGCCGCGAATGCTTTTATGGGTAATGAAATTGGGCTCGCTCAAGCGCAGGGGCACCACATGGACATCCAGGCTGTCGGTCAGGATCTGCGGCAGGCGCAGCGCCTTGGTGACTTTATGGCGTTGCCGGCCGGCGGCGGCGAGGGGGCGCAAATGATGTTCCACGTCGCTATCGTTGATTTCAACCAGGGTGTCGAGAATATCGCGGATATTCAGATAAGACAGCGCGTCCCGGTCCAAGCCGACGCTTGCCCCCCAGGCCGCGATGCCCTCCAGGGCATCGGATAGATTGCGGGTAAAGACGAACTTGGCGTATTCCCGCGCCGCCGTCGCCGCGCGTATATAGTCAAATAATTGGGCCGAGGTCAGGCCGAAACCCTGGGCCGCGAGCAGGCGGTCAATTTCCGCAAATTGGGCCGGGCTGGCCGTAAACGACGCCGGCCGGGGCGGCGGCGCCAGGGGGGCGGTGTCGGCGAACAAATCGTCCCGCTGGTCGTAGCGGGCCGAGAGGATGTCGTAGGAGCCGGGCCGCAGGTGGCCATAGCGTTCCAGAAAGATATCCCGCCCCAGCCCGCCCGCCGCCAAAGCACGGCAATCATCGGCCAATTCGCCGGCCACCGTTCGGATCGAGGCCATGAGGGCCTGGGCCTGCTCCGGCTCCAGCACGCCGCACGCCACCAGGGAGCGCAACATGGATTGCGCGATGAAGGCGTGCCGGGCCAGAATGGCGAAAGGTATAGTGCCCGACGTGATGCAATCTTCCAGCAAGGCGGCCACGCCGGCCAGATCCGTGGGCCGGCGGCGGAGCAGATCCCGCCGTTGGTGGCCCAGGCTTTCAATTTTCGCCAGCTCACCCGACAGCGGCGCCACATCGCCGCGCAACAAAGCGCCGGTCAGGCGCGACAGAGCCTGGTGGAACGCCGCCCGCTCATCCACTGTCAGGACCCCGCCACATTGCGCCGTCATGCGGGCATCGAAGTCAAAGGTCAGGGCAGTGATGGCGACTTCGAATTCGACCTTGTCATGCAGGTGATGGTTGCCGGCCAGGCGGTCCAGCCAGGCATCCGCCAGTTTGCCCGCAATGCTGTCGTCCAGGTCGCTGGGCAACAGGGAATGAAAGCTAAGGCGCACATCGATATAGGGCTGGCCGCCAAGCGAGACCAGCAGCGGCATCCCGGCCGGCTCGCGATAACCCATCTGGCCGCGGGCCCGGCGCCAGGCCCCATCGGTGATCAGATGGCGATAGAGGGACAGGGCCAGGGGGCGCGGGGCGCGGCCGATCATTTCGGCCGGATTCCAATCAGGCATCTGGCCAAAGATGGAGCGGCGGCCATGCACCCCGGCCATGGGTTGAAACCGGCTTTGCACGAAACTTTGTATCCGGCCGATGGCGCCCTCGACCCGGGCGCTCAAGCTATTGTCGGGACCCGGTTGCACGGTCATGCGGCGGACTTGCAGCAAATGCACCCCTAAATCGCTGTCAACGGCGAATTCGATGTCCAGACCATGATCGGGAATGGCCGCCTCCAGCTCCACGGTCGCCGCCAGCAGGGCGCCAAAGCGTTCCGATTGCACGGCGTCGAGGGCGCCCCGGTGGACCACCAGGGTGCGGTTGGAGTAAGCCCCGCCGGAGGTCACGGTATCGGTGCGCCCGGTCTCGTCGTCGTAGTTGATGACGTAGTAGGGGGCGCCTGTGTTCAGATCATGGGTGAACAGAACCCCGCTCATGAGAACATCCGCCACCATGGGCTGGATCAGGACCTGATCCAGGTTATTTGGATTTTCGCCGTAGGAACCAATGACCCGGTCGATGGCCGCCCGGATAGCCTCCGCCGTGGCCGGAACATTGACCACGGTTTCAAATTGCCCCGCCATGCTGTTCTCGCCGCCGTCTTCACCTATGGCGGACGAACGCACGATGACCTCTTGGCCGGAGAAGCAGTGGCAAAGTTCCCGCAACCGGTCCTCGGGTTCCAACCGCCATTGGGCGAGGGTGAAAACCTTGGACGTGGGTACCGTGAACAAGCATAGAGAGGGCGCGATACGGGCCAACGTGTCAGCCTTGGTGCCAAAAACAAACAATGCGGGTCGCCTTACCTGCGGAAATTCATAGTGGCCAACCATAGAACGATAACGGGGAAAATCCAGACCTACGGTCGCTGCAAACGCCGCTCCGGGTGCATGCTGTCCACATGCCCCATGAACGGCGGGTGGATGGAATACCCCATCAGGGCGCGGACCCGGGGCGACAGATTTCGCGTGATCTCCGCCGGCACGGCCAGGAACATGTTTTCCTGGCGGCGGGCCCAGGGGGCGCAATATTGCAGGGTTACCGCCAGGCGCGTTTCCTTCGAATGGTTGCCGCCGCCCCGGTGCCACAGGGTGCCGGGGAATATCAGCGCGGAGCCGGCGGGCATGACGGCATCGATCAGCCGCCCCTCCAATTCATCGATCACGGGCGCGGCATGGGACGGGCCGCTGCGGGGCAGGGCGATCTGCCGCTCGTCGGGTAGGCCGTCGGGTGTTGCTTCACCCCAAGCATGGCTGCCGGGGATCAGTTGCGTGGCGCCATTTTCAGAGGTGAAGGCATCGATGGCCCAGATCACGCTCATGCCGATGGGCGGCCGGGGCCGGGGCACAGCATAGAACGAATCGTCGAAATGCATGGCTTGTGGGCTCTCGCCCGGATGCAGATCGATCGACAGCCCGGCGGACAGCAGATAGTTCGCCTCCAGCATCCGGTCCACTACCGCCAGAACCGTTGCATGCTCGGTCATCTCCGCAAAGATTTTACCCCGCGCCAACAGGCTGTAGATGCGTTCGGTTTTGTAACCTTCAAAATCATTGCGCCCGCGCAGGCCAGATTTGTGCGCGGCAAGGGCCTCGCGCACCGCCCCTCGGCCGGCGGCATCCAGCAATTCGGGCACGATGGCGAAGCCGTGACTGGCAATATTGGCCAGCATGCCCTTAGTATCGCTATAATCGAAAAAATGATCATGCATCGCTGATGGAGGCGCCTCGAATGTTGAAGTTCTATTATTCTACCGCACCAAACCCCATGAAAGTGGCTTTGTTTTTGGAGGAAGCCGGCCTGGAATACGAAGCCATTCCCGTGGATACCCGTGCCGGCGACCAGCACACGGATGCATTTAAGGCGGTCAATCCCAACGCCAAGGTCCCGGCCATCGTCGATGGCGAAACGACCATGTTCGATAGCAACGGCATTCTGCTCTATCTGGCGGAAAAGACCGGCACCTATCTGGGCGGCAATCGTGGTGAAATGCTGTCCTGGTTGATGTTCGTAGCCTCCGGCATTGGGCCTTATTCGGGCCAGGCGGTGCATTTTCAGCATCACGCGCCGGAAAAACTGCCCTACGCCATCAACCGCTACCGCTTTGAAGCGCAACGCCACTACAACATTCTGGACGCCCGCCTGGCCGAACGGCCCTATCTGCTGGGCGATGACTATTCCATCGTCGACATGGCGGCCTGGGCCTGGGCCCGCTTGGTGCCGTTCGTATTGGGCGAGGACGAGGCGGGGGCCATGGTCAATCTGAAACGCCTGGTGGACGAGATCAGTGCCCGCCCGGCGGCCGAGCGCGCCATCGCCATCAAGGACCGCCACGCTTTCAAAACGGAAATGGATGAAGCCGCCCTGCGCAATATGTTCCCCAGCAACTATTAGGGTGCGCGCGCAATTTGAGTGAGATCAATAAATTCAATAACTTGTCGAAACCGAAACCGGGACCTTAGCCCAGCGATAACATCAGACGTTGCGATCCGATAACGCGGCCACCAGGCCGGCGAACAGGTGGGCGCGGGGGGCCAGGGATGAAACCTCCAGGTGCTCCTGTTTGGTATGCACGCCGGTGCCGACCACGCCCAGGCCGTCCAGGGTGGGGATGCCCAGGGCGCCGGTGAAATTGCCGTCGCTGCCGCCGCCGAATTGGCCGTGGTCCAGGTCTAGGCCAATGTCGCGGGCCACCCGCTGGGCGATCCGCAATAACTCCATGGTGCCATCATGGGCTTTGAATAACGGCCGGATGGGGCCGGGTTCGACCACCACGCGGACGTCCGGGTCGGGGCTGGTTATGGCGGCCATGCGGGTCTGGATTTCGGCAAAGGCGGCCTCATCGGGCGCCACGCAGAGCACTTCGCAATGGCACGCCGTGGGGATCACATTGACGAAGGTGCCCCCCGTGATGTTGCCCACCCGATAGGTGATTTCCCGCGCCACGTCCGAATAACCCTCGATCTGGGCGATCAGCCTTGCCATGACGCTGATGGCGCTGCGTCCGACGCCCAACGCAACGCCGGCATGAGCGGGCTTGCCATGGGTATGCAGTTTGTAACGCAGGAAGGCGTGGCGGCCGGTGACGAATTTGTCCGGCTTGCCCGGCTCGGGCACCAGAACGAATTTCGCCGCCCTGGCCGCCCGCTCGATCAGGGCCCGTGTCGTGGGGCTGCCGATC
>JAYGEA010000224.1:0-22267 GCA_046582635.1 Alphaproteobacteria bacterium | reverse complement strand
TGGGTGCGTTGGGTTTCGACTTTGTCTGGGCGCCGGTAATAATATCGAAGCGGGAGACAGCATGGCATTTATCCGCCGATTCCTCCGCCGGGGCATAACCCTTGCCCTTTTGCGTCACCACATGGACCAGGATGGGATTGGTGCGCCGGGCCTCCTTGACGTTTTTCAACACCGGCAGCAGATGGTCCAGATTGTGCCCGTCTATGGGGCCCACATAGAAAAAGCCCAGTTCTTCGAATAGGGTACCGCCGGTGATCAGGCCCCGGGCATATTCCTCGGCCCGCCGCGCCGTACGCTCCAACGGTTCGGGCATTTTTTGCGCCAGCTGCTTGGCGAAATGGCGCAGGCCCCGATAGGGCCGCGACGACAACAGGCGCGAGAGATAGGCGCTCATGGCGCCTACCGGCGGCGCGATGGACATATCGTTGTCGTTCAAGATCACGATCATGCGGGTATTGACCGCGCCGGCGTTGTTCATGGCTTCGAATGCCATGCCGGCGCTCATGGCGCCATCGCCGATCACCGCCACCACACTGCTGTCCCGGCCGTCCAGGTCACGGGCCACGGCAAAACCCAAGCCAGCCGAAATAGAGGTAGAGGAATGGGCGGCGCCGAAGGGATCGAATTTGCTCTCCGTCCGCTTGGTGAAACCGGACAAACCGCCGCCCTGCCGCAGGGTACGGATTTGGTCCCGCCGTCCGGTAAGGATTTTATGGGGGTAGGCCTGATGCCCCACGTCCCAGATCAAAGTGTCCTCGGGGGTATCAAAGACGTGATGCAAGGCGACGGTCAGCTCCACCACGCCCAGTCCCGCGCCCAGATGGCCCCCGGTTTGGGCCACGGCGTCAATGGTCTCGGCCCGCAGTTCATCGGCCAGTTGGCGCAACTGTTTAGCCGAAAACCCGCGCGTATCGGCCGGTTCGTTGATGGTATCCAGCAAGGGTGTCTTACTTTCAGACACGTTGTCCCCCAAAACAAATCAGTTTCAGTTGCTCCGGTTTAACACAAAATCACACAAGTCCCGCAAACTATTCGCTTTTTCCCCAAAATGATCCAGATGGGCGGTGGCTTGCCGCGACAACAGGGCGGCCCAGTCCCGGGCCCCTTCCACGCCAAGCTTGGCCACGATGGTGGCCTTCCCGGCGGCGGCGTCCTTGCCCGTGGCCTTGCCCAGCTGTTCGGCGCTGCCCTCCACGTCCAGCAGATCGTCGGTAATTTGAAAGGCCAAACCCAGATCGTGGGCGAACATCCGCAGGGCCTGTCGTTGCCGCGGCCGCGCCCGGGCCAGGATGCCCCCCGCCTCGCCGGCGAAGGCAATCATCTCGCCGGTTTTCAGGCGCTGCATGCGGGCGGTGCCGGCCTCGTTCAACGGATGGCTCTCGGCCCACAGATCCAGCATCTGGCCGCCGACCATGCCCTGGCTGCCCGCCGCCCGGGCCAGACCGGCGACCAGGCCCATGCGGACTTCCGGATCGGGGGAGGTCGCCCGGTCGGCCAGAATTTCAAACGCCAGGGTCAAAAGCGCATCACCGGTCAGCACCGCCGTGGCCTCGTCAAACTTGATATGCACCGTCGGCTGGCCCCGGCGCAGATCGTCATCGTCCATGCAGGGCAAATCGTCGTGCACCAGACTGTAGGCATGGACGAATTCCACCGCCGCCGCCACGCGCAGGCACTCCGCCATGTCCAGGTCGAATATCTCACCTCCGGCGATGACCAGAAACGGCCGCAGCCGTTTGCCTCCGCCCAGAACCGTGTAGCGCATGGCATCGAACAGACGGTGTTCCAGCTCCCGGCCATGGGGCAACAGGTTATCCATCTCCTGGTCGACAGCCTGGGCCGCCTTGGCCAGTTTGGCCGCGAAATCCGTCATATGGTCACTATTCGATGTTGGCGGCTTCGGTGGACTGGGCATTGCCGGCGCTGTCGGCGACGATATTCTCCACCTGTTCAGAGGCGGCATTCAACCTGGCCTCGCAGTGGCGTTTCAGCAACGCACCCCGGCTATACAGCGCGATGGAGGCGTCCAGATCCACCTGGCCGCCTTCCAAGCCCTGGACAATATCCTCCAATTCCGACATGGCGGCCTCGAAACTCATGGCGGCGATATCATCAGGAATCTCTGCGGGAATTTCATGGGAAATATTTTTGGTTTCCTGCTTTGCCATTGGTCGATCCCCTTAGGCCGTCATCAACACCCGCACATGGGCCGCCACCGCCGCCGCCAGCGCGGCCAGATCATAACCCCCTTCCAATGAGGACACCACCCGGCCCCGGCAATGTCGGTCGGCCATGGTCATTATTTCTTGGCTGATCCAGACATAATCTTCGGTTTCGAAACGCAGTTGCGCCAGAGGGTCGGCGGCAAGAGCGTCGAAGCCGGCGGAAATCAAAATTAATTCCGGCCCAAAGGCATCCAGGGCGGGCAACAGCCCGTCCGCCATGGTATCGCGGAAGGCCAAGCCGGCAGCACCGGGGGGCAGGGGAAAATTGTGAATATTGCCCGCCCCCGTCTCGGATTCCGCGCCGGAGCCGGGATAAAGCGGCATTTGATGGGTGGAGCCGAAGAACAGATCCTCGTCATCCCAGAACGCGGCCTGGGTGCCGTTGCCGTGGTGCACGTCGAAATCCACCACCGCCACCCGTTTCAGGCCATGGGCGGCGCGGGCATGCTGGGCGCCGATGGCGACGGAATTGAAAATGCAGAACCCCATGGAGCGTCCGGGTTCGGCATGATGGCCGGGCGGGCGCACGGCGCAAAAGGCGTTCTTGCCGATCCCGTCCATCACCGCGTCCACGGCGGCGCAGACCGCGCCCGCCGCGCGCTGGGCCGCCTCCAGGGACGCCGGGTTCATGGCGGTGTCGGGGTCCAGCTGCACGCGGCCAGTCTTGGGCGCCACGGCAAATACACTGTCGATGTAGTCTTGGCCATGGACCAGGGCAATTTGTGCCGTTTCCGCCAGGGGTGCCGCGCGGCGATCCAATCCGGCGAATTCCGGCTCTGACAGGGCCAATTGGATGGCGCGCAGGCGATCGGGACGCTCGGGGTGGCCCTCGCCCATATCATGAGCCAGGCAGATTTCGTGTTCGAACAATAGGGTCATGGAATATCCTTCACCAGCCGCGCCATATTACTTTAACATCGCGCCAGAATAACAGTGAGGTTGTCATGCTGCAGGAACGTATCGAGGGCAAGTGGATTGACTGCTTCGCCCGCGTCTTCGCCAAGTGCAAGGTGGAACCGGGGGAAGCCGTGGCGATCCTTTCGGAAAGCCAATCCCGCGCCATCAATGTGCAATTGGCGGAACTTGCCTTGCATCAATTGGGCGCCCAGCCGTTCCACATCATCATCCCGACGCCGGCGCAATCGGCCCCGGTCCCGGTGCGATCCACCGGCGCATCGGATGTCATTCAGAATATCAGACCCGTCGTCGGCGCCCTGGCCGCCACCACCTTCGTGGTGGATTGCACGGTCGAGGGGCTGTTGCATGCCCCCGAGCTGCCGGAAATTCTGCAAGGCGGCGCCCGGGTCCTGATGGTTTCCAACGAACATCCGGAGGCTCTGGAGCGTCTGGCCCCCGACGATGCCCTGGAAGGCAGGGTCAAGGCGGGGATGAAGATGCTGCGCGGCGCCGGCGCCATGAAGATAACTTCCCGCGCGGGCAGCGATCTGTCGGTGGATCTGGACGGCGCCGTGGCGGGCGGCGGCTGGGGCTGGGTGAGCCGGCCGGGCATCATGTCCCATTGGCCGGGGGGGCTGTGTCTGTGTTTCCCCGCCGCCGGAAAGGTCAACGGCACGTTAGTATTGGACCGGGGCGACGTGAACCTGACGTTCAAGCGTTATCTGGATGCGCCGATCCGCCTGACCATCGAAGACGATTATGTCACCGCGATCGAGGGCGACGGCGTGGACGCAGATCTGATGCGCAGCTATTTCCAGGCCTGGAACGACCGGGACGCCTATGCCACATCGCACATCGGCTGGGGCATGAACCCCGGCGCCCGCTGGGATGCCATGACCATGTACGACCGCCGCGATTTCAACGGCACAGAGCTGCGCGCCTTCGCCGGCAACGTGGTCTTTTCCACCGGCGCCAACGAGGTCGCGGGACGGCAAACATTGGGGCATTTCGATCTGCCCATCCGCAACTGCACGGTCGAGCTGGACGGCCGGGCCGTGGTTAAGGACGGTATCCTGCAAGGAGAGCTGGCATGAGTGAGATTCCCAACTACGTGAGCCAGGGCGAGGGCCCCGTGCTGCTGTTTCTGCACGGCATCGGCGGCAATCACCAATCCTTCGATGGGCAGCTGCCCGCCTTCGCCGACCGTTGGCGGGCGGTGTCGTGGGATATGCCCGGCTATGGCGCCAGCCCGCCGTTGGATGAGATGACCTTCGAAAACCTGGCCCACGCCTTGGCCCGGCTGTTGGATCAACTCGACGCGCCCACGGCGGCCATTGTCGGGCATTCCATGGGCGGCATGGTGGCCCAGGAATTCATGGTGCATTATCCAGGCCGTACCTCGGCCGTGGTGCTGTCGGGCACCTCGCCATCGTTCGGCAAGCCGGGTAAATGGCGGGACGACTTTCTGGGTCAGCGCCTGGCGCCCCTGGACCGAGGGCTTAGGCCGGCTGATTTTGCCAAGGAACTGGTGCCCAACTTGATGTCCAGCAATCCGCCCGAGGCGGCGGTGGCATCCGCCCATGCATCCATGTCCGCACTGCCGGCTGAGACCTACCGATCCGCCCTGAATTGTCTGGTGACCTTCAATCAGCGGGACAGGTTGAGCGATATTTCCTGCCCCACCCTGGCCCTGGCCGGTGAGTTTGACGCGGCCGCGCCGACACCGATGATGGAAAAGATGGCCAGCCAAATTCCTGATTGCCGTTATTACTGCCTGTCCGGCGTGGGCCATCTGGCAAACCTGGAGGACCCGGAGCAATTCAACGGCGCGATTCGCACCTTCCTTGACGAGGTGGCCTGACCATGGCGAACCAGGAAGACCTGCTGGCCACCGCGCAACGTCTGGGGCGGGAAAAGTTCCTGCCCCGTTCCGCCGCCTATGACCGGGAAGGGCGCTTTCCCACCGAAAATTATGCGGATCTGCACGAGGCGGGTTTTCTTGGCCTGGTGATCCCGGAACGCTACGGCGGATTGGGCGTTGAATATGGCCGCTATATGGAAATCTCGGCCGAACTGGGCCGCTGGTGCGGCGCCACGGCCCTGACCTTCAACATGCATTGCGCCACCATGCTGTGGTCCAGCCAGATGGCCGATGACCTGGAGATGACGCCCGAACAGCGCCAGAATCACGAACAGCGCCGCATTGGCATCTACAAAAAGGTGATTGAGGACGGCGCCATTTTCGCCCAGCCGTTTTCCGAACCGAACAGCGCGGCGGCCGCCGGCAAGGCGCCGTTCGGCACCACGGCCAAAAAGGTCGATGGCGGCTGGCGGGTCAACGGGCGCAAGCATTTCGCCTCTCTGGCCGGGTCGGCCAACTATTACGGGGTGCTGTGCACGGAGGCCAAGGAGGAGGGCGAGGCGGATGTGCGCGACACCATTTATCTGGCCATCGACGGCACGGCCGACGGTTTCCAGATTACCGGCGACTGGGACGTCCTGGGCATGCGGGCGACCACCTCCAACAACCTGGAACTGACGGATGTCTTCGTGCCCGACGAACATCAATTGATGCCGCGGGGCAAATATTACGAAGCCGCGCTGAACTGGCCGCATATGTTCATGAGCCTGTGCCCCACCTATATGGGCATTGCCCAGGCGGCGTTCGATTTCACCTGCCAGTACCTGCGCGGCGAGATCGAGGGCGGGCCGCCCGCCGGCAGTGCCCGTCATAGTGCGGCCAAACAACTGGCCGTGGCGGAAATGCGCATTAAGCTGGAACAGGCCCGCGCCCTGTTCCAACGGGCGGCGGGCGAGGCGGCCGTGAACCCCAGCAAGGAAGAACGCCTGCGCGCCTATGCCACGCAATACACGGTGATGGAATTTTCCAACGACATCTGCCGCCTGGCCCTGCGCACCTGCGGCGGCCGGGCCATCTTCAAGACCCTGCGCCTGGAACAGCTGTACCGCGACAGCCGCTGCGGTTCCCTGATGCTGCCCTGGACGCCGGAAATCTGCATGGAACGCCTGGGCCGGGAGAGTTTGTTCGAACCGGGTGAAAAGTAGGTGTGAGAGATCATCGGGCCATGGAACTCTCTCACTGGATCAGCCATTGGGCCGATTGGCAGGGCGCCAAGGTGGCGCTGCATTTCCAGGGCCAGGATATCTCCTACGGCGCCATGGATGCCCGTGTCGGCAATCTGGCCGCCATGCTGTCGGGGCAGCTGGGCGTGGGCAAGGGGGACCGGGTCGCGCACCTGGGCTACAACAGCCCGGAGCTGTTGGAGCTGCTGTTCGCCTGCGCCCGCCTGGGCGCCATGCTGGTGCCCCTGAATTGGCGTCTGGCCGCGCCCGAGCACGCCTGGATTTTGCGGAATTGCGAACCCAGGGCGGTGTTGGCGGAGCCGGATTTTTTGGGCCATCTAGATTCCATTTGCGCCGAAGTGCCCGATCCGGCGTTCGTGGCTTATGGTGCCCATGACGGTTGGCGGACTTATGACGATCTGCTGTTGGCCAGCGGCACCGACGCGGGCGGCGGCGTTATGGATGACCCGGTCACCATCGTCTATACCTCCGGCACCACGGGCCGCCCGAAGGGCACGGTGCTGACGCAAGAGGCGCTGTTTTACAATGCCGTTAACGCCATCGCGGCCCAGGACATCACCAACCAGGATCATGCCCTGACCGTGCTGCCCATGTTCCATGTGGGCGGCATGAACATCCATACCACGCCGGCCATCCACGCCGGCGCCACGGTGACCATTCAGCCTCGTTTCGATCCGGCCGCTACCCTGGCGGTGATCAGGGAGCGAAAGCCGACAATCTTCCTGGCCGTGCCCGCCATGTGCCAGGCCCTGATCTCGCATCCCGACTGGGAGGTCACGGATTTATCCAGCCTGCGCATGGTGGGACTTGGCTCGTCCGCCGTGCCCGAGATGATCATTCGCGCTTTTCTGGACCGGGGCCTGGCCGCGCCGCAGGTCTATGGCCTGACCGAAAGCGCCCCGGTGGCGATCTGCCTGCCCCTGGCCGATGCGGCAAGCAAGCTCGGCTCCTGTGGTAAACCGGCGCTGCACACCCAGGCCAGGATTGTGGACAATGACGGTCAAGAGGTGGCGCGGGGAGAGGCCGGTGAAATCCTGCTTCGCGGCAAGAACCTGTTCCGGGAATATTGGCGCAACCAGGCCGGCACGGCGGAGGCTTTCTCTGGCGAATGGTTCCACACCGGCGATATTGGCCACCAAGACGCGGACGGCTATTACTATGTGGATGAACGCAAGAAAGACGTGGTGATCTCGGGCGGCGAGAATATTTATCCGGCCGAACTGGAAAATATTCTCGCCGATTGTCCGGACCTGGCCGAGGCGGCCGTGATCGGCCGGCCCGATGACCGCTGGGGTGAAATCCCCGTGGCCTGCGTCGTCCGCCAGGCGGACAGCACTATCAAGGGGGCCGATATCCTAGCCCTGTTCGAGGGTCGGCTGGCCCGTTTCAAGCATCCCCGTCGGGTGATATTCATGGCGGCCCTGCCCCGCAACGCCATGGGCAAGGTGGAGAAATTTACCCTGCGGGCACAATTGGACACAGATGAGAAATAAATTTGCCAAATAAATTTGCCATTGCCGCCCACCGCCGCCACAAATTCGCTATATTTCGGTTCTAGAAATGCTGGCAATAGAGAGACCATGCGGGGAATGAGTGTGACGCGGATTATTTTTGGACCTTTAATTCTGCTTTTTGTGGTGACGTCCTTTCAAGGGGCCGCGGCGCAGGCGCAGTTCGAAACGCCGGCCAAACAGGCAATCCTGATCGATCACGCCACGGGCACGGTACTGTTCGCCAAGAATGCGGAGCAGTCCATGCCGCCGTCGTCGATGTCCAAACTGATGACCCTGTACATCCTGTTCGACCGCCTGGCGGGCGGCGGCTTGTCCCTGGATGACACCTTCCCCGTCTCGAAAAAAGCCTGGCGCATGGGCGGCTCGAAAATGTTTGTCCGGGTAGACACCCAGGTCAAGATCGCCGATCTGATCCGGGGCATCATCATCCAATCGGGCAATGATGCCTGCATCGTGGTGGCCGAGGGCATTGGCGGGGATGAGGCCTCGTTCGCGGTATTGATGAACGAAACGGCGCGGCGCATCGGCATGCTGGACAGCCATTTCGTCAACGCCTCCGGCTGGCCCCATCCCGAACATATGACCACGGCCAAGGATTTGTCCATCCTGGCCCGCCAGCTGGTGGACAAGTTTCCGCAATATTATCCCATCTTCGCCGAACGCAGTTTCACCTTTTCCAAGATCCGCCAGGGCAACCGGAATCCCCTGCTGTACAAGAACATTGGCGCCGACGGCTTGAAAACCGGCAATACGGAGGCTGCTGGTTACGGCCTGGTCGCCTCGGCCCAGCGCAAGGGCCGGCGCCTGGACCTGGTGGTCAATGGTTTGAAAAGCGTCAATCAACGCAGCCGGGAAACCCAGCGGCTGCTGGCCTGGGGCTTTCGCGAATTTGGCAACTACGCCCTGTTCAAGGCCGGCCAGCAGGTGGCCGACGCCAACGTCTGGCTGGGCGACGAGGGCAAGGTGCCGTTGCTGATCGAGGAACCCCTGACCATCATCATCCCCCGCAAGGCGCGCCGCGCCATGAAGGTCAGCGTCAATTATATCGGCCCCCTGCCCGCGCCCATCACCAAGGGCACGCAGGTTGCCACCCTGCGGATCGAGGCGCCGAATATGGCAACCATCGAACGTCCCCTCATCGCCGGCGCGGATATTGCCCGCAAGGGCTTTATCGGCCGTCTCGGTACGGCGTTGGAGCATTTGATGTTCGGCAGTGTATCGAAATAGCCGCAATGGCCCTGAAAACCGATCCCCAACCTGATGCACCGACCGGCCCGATCGCCACCGCTGATCTGATCGGTCATGGGGCCGGCGAACAGGCTTTCTTGGAAACGGCGGCCGCGCAACGGATGCCCCATGCCTGGCTGATTTCCGGACCCCGGGGCATTGGCAAGATGACCCTGGCCTACCGCATGGCCCGGTTTCAGTTGTCACGGGAGGATGGCGGCGGCTTGTTCGGGCCGCCTGAAGATTTATATATGGCGCCGGAAGACCCCTTGTTTCGCCGCATCCTGGCCGGCGGCCACGGTGACCTGCGGGTGATCGGGCGCGAAGTGAACGAGAAAACGAAGAAACTGCGCGGCGATATCGTGGTGGATCAGATCCGGGCCTTGGGCCGATTTTACACCATGACCGCGGCCGAGGGCGGCTGGCGCGTCGCCATCATCGACGGGGCCGAGGAGATGAACCCCAATGCCGCCAACGCATTGTTGAAATTGCTGGAGGAGCCGCCCGGAAACAGCCTGCTGTTGCTGGTCAGCCATGCCCCGGGCCGCCTGCTGCCCACCATCCGTTCCCGCTGCCGGCACCTGCCCCTGCGCGCCTTGAGAGAGGATGACGCCCTGGCGGTGCTGGCCCAACAGATGCCGGAACGGGATGAAACCGAACGCCTCGGCCTGGCCCGTCTGGCCGAGGGCAGCCCCGGCCGGGCCATGGCCATGGGCGCGGAAGGTGGCCTGGAAGCCTATGGCGAATTGCTGGCCATGGTGGCCGACCTGCCCGAGCTGGATTTCGCCGCCGTGCATGCCCTGGGCGACAAATTGAACCGCGCCAACAACGAGGGCGCCTACCGGGTTTGGCTCGATCTGCTGCGCCTGTGGCTATCGCGACTGACACGCAATGGTGTCGTGGGCGGTGCCGCGGTTGGCAACATGACCGACGCCGTGGCGGGGGAAGCCGAATTGGTCCATCGTTTGACCAATTCCGTGGGTCTTGATCGCTGGGTCGAGCTATGGGAAAAGATCGGCGGTTTGGCCGTGCGGGCCGAGCGGGTCAATCTGGATCGCAAACAGGTGGTGATCAGCGCCTTCATGGCGTTGCAAAGCACCGCGCGCTCCTAGAGCAATTCCGATCAATTGCGAACCGCCCAAATGCCCTAGGCGATTCTAAGCGATTGGAAAAATTGCTCTATCTTTAAGTATCGGAGCATTTCCAGTTCGGAAATGCTCTGGACCACATTATCGGAACTGGACGAGAATTATGGCCGCGGCCTATTACATCACGACGCCTATTTATTACGTCAATGACAAGCCTCATATTGGCCACGCCTATACCACGCTGGCCTGTGATGTAATCTCGCGCTTCATGCGTCTGGATGGCCGCGACGTGATGTTCATGACCGGCACCGACGAACATGGCCAAAAGGTGGCGCAATCGGCCGAGGCTGAAGGCATCGATACGTTGGCGTTTTGTGACCGGGTCAGCCAGAATTTCCGCGACCTGACGCCATTGATGAATTTCTCCAACGACGGCTTCATCCGCACCACCGAAGAGCGTCACACCAAGGCCTGCAAGGCCATCTGGCAGGCCATGGTGGACAGTGGCGATATCTATCTGGACAGCTATGCCGGCTGGTATTCGGTACGTGACGAAGCGTTCTACGGCGAGGACGAGCTGGTGGACGGCCCGAACGGCGAGAAATTGTCACCCTTCGGTGCGCCGGTGGAATGGGTGGAGGAGCCCAGCTATTTCTTCCGCCTCTCCCAATGGCGGGATCGCCTGCTAGCCTATTATGATGAAGACCCCAACCGTATCCTGCCCATCAGCCGGCGTAACGAAGTGCTCAGCTTCGTCAAGGGCGAGTTGCGGGATTTGTCGATCTCGCGGACCTCGTTCGATTGGGGCGTGCCGGTGCCCGGTGACGACAAGCACATCATGTATGTCTGGTTTGACGCCCTGACCAATTATCTGACAGCCGTGGGATATCCCGATACGGAATCCGAGAGTTTCAAGACCTACTGGCCGGCCGACGTCCATATGGTCGGCAAGGATATCCTGCGCTTTCATGCGGCCTATTGGCCGGCCTTTTTGATGTCGGCGGGATTGGCGCCGCCAAAGCGGATTTTCGCCCACGGCTGGTGGACCGTGGAAGGGCAGAAAATGTCCAAATCCCTGGGTAACTTCATTCCGCCGCACGATATGATCGAAAAATACGGCTTGGACCAGACCCGCTATTTCATGATGCGGGAGCTGCCGTTCGGCAACGACGGTAATTTTTCTCACACGGCCATGGTCAATCGCATGAACAGCGACCTGGCCAACGATTTCGGCAATCTGGCCCAACGGGTGCTGTCCATGATCAACAAGAACTGCGAGGGGTTGGTACCCTCACCAGGATTGCTGACCGTCGATGACGGCGCCCTGCTGGTTCCGGCCCGCGAGCTGTTGGACAAAATGCGTGCGCAGATCGATGTGCAGGCGATCCATCTCTCCCTTGCCGCCCTGTGGGATGTGGTGGGCGAGGCCAACCGCTATGTGGATACCCAAGCACCCTGGGCCCTGAAAAAGACCGACCCCGAGCGCATGGCCACGGTGCTTTACGTGCTGGCCGAGGTGATCCGCCATCTGGCTATCCTGGCCCAGCCGGCGGTGCCCGAGGCGACGGCGAGGATGCTGGATCAATTGGCCATTCCCGAGGATCAGCGCAGCTTTGCCGCCCTGACCGAGGCGGGCATGTTGCGGCCGGGTACGGCCCTGCCCAAGCCACAGGGTGTCTTCCCCCGTTACGCCGGGCCGGAGGAAGACGCTTGAGCCTGCTGGTCGATAGTCACTGCCATCTGGATTTTCCCACTCTCAGGGAGGATCTGGATGGGGTGATGGCGCGGGCCGCGGCGGCGGGGGTCGGCGCAATGGTAACCATCTGCACCCGCGTCGACCGCTTCCCCTCGATCCTGGAAATCGCCGAGCGCTATGACAATGTTTATTGTTCCGTCGGCCTGCATCCCCATGATGCGGCCGAGGAGCAGCACTTGACCACGGAACGCCTGGTGGAGCTGGCCGGGCACAAAAAGGTTGTGGGGATTGGCGAGACCGGCCTGGATTTCCACTATGATCAAAGCCCGCGCGACATTCAGGCAACGCTGTTTCGCCGCCACATTGCCGCCGCGCGCCAGACCGGCCTGCCGCTCATTGTCCACGCCAGGGCGGCGGATGAGGAAATGATCGCCATATTGCGGGATGAAACGGCCAAGGGCGCCTTCCCAGGCGTTCTGCATTGTTTCTCTTCCGGCCCGGAATTGGCCCGCGCGGCGCTGGAGATCGGTTTCTATATTTCCTTTAGCGGCATCCTGACCTTCAAGAAGGCCGACGAAGTGCGCGAGGTCGCGGCGGAGGTGCCACTGGACCGCCTGTTGGTGGAGACAGACGCGCCCTATCTGGCCCCCGTGCCGCACCGTGGCAAGGACAATGAACCAGCCTTCGTTGCCCACACGGCGGCAAAACTGGCTGAAATGCGCGGCCTGGGCAGCGAAGAGGTGGCGGCGCTGACGACCGCCAATTTTCACCGGCTATTCAGCAAGACGACATAAAAAAAACGTCATTCCCGACATCCCGGGAATGGCGTTTTCGTTCGTTTTCGTTAGGCTTAGTGAACGTCGCTTAGCGGACGTCGCTTAGTGAACGTCCGCCCAAACCCTGCGCTTCACCAAATACAGCACGATGGTCAGCAGGAACAGGTACAACAACACCTTCACGCCCATTTTCTTGCGTGCCTCCAGGGTGGGCTCGGCCGCCCAGGCCAGAAAGGTCACCACGTCCTTGGCGATCTGGTCCCTGGAATTCTTGGTGCCGTCGATATAATCCACCGATTCGTCATCAAGCGGCGGGGCCATGGCGATCCGGTGGCCGGGGTAATAAGGATTGTAGTTCATCCCGTCCGCCACGGTGACGCCGCTGGGTGCGTCGGTATATCCCGTTAGCAGGGAATAGATGTAATTCTCCGCGCCGGGACGGGCCTTGACGATCAGCGACAGATCGGGGGGCATGGCACCGTTGTTCGAGGCCCGCGCCGCCTTTTCATTGTCGAAAGGCGAGGGCATGTAGTCCGACAGCTTGCCCGCCCGCTCGAACATATCGCCTTCGTTATTGGGTCCGTCCATCACGGTGTATTCGGCCGCGATGGCCTTGGCCTGATCTTCGTTCAGGCCAATTTCCAGCAGGTTGCGGAAGGCGATGTATTTCAGGCCGTGGCAACCGCTGCACACTTCGCGATAGACCTGCAGGCCCCGCTGCATGGACGCCCGGTCAAAGGTGCCAAAGGGGCCGCTGTGGTTCCATTTAATCTCTTTTGGATGGGCCACGTCGCTGGCGGCAAATGCGCCAGGAGACATCAACCCAGAAAACATCAACAGTGCCGCGAAAGCCGCTATGAGTGAAAATCTACGCATCAGCCCCGTTCCTCCGCCTTGGCCGTCGCCCCATCGGGCGCGCCCCCACCGCTACCACCACCACTATCCAGCACCGCCGTTGATATGGAATCAGGCAGTTTTTTCGGCCGTTCGAACCAGCCGATGAAGGGCAGTATCAGGAAGAACAAGAAGTAAAACGCCGTGGCCAGGCGGCCGGCGACGATGAAGATACCCTCGGGCGGCTTGCCGCCAATATAGCCGAGGATGATGCAATCGATGAAAAAGGCCCAGAACAGCATCTTGTAGACCGGACGGAACCGGGCCGAGCGCACCTTCGAGGTATCCAGCCACGGCAACACAAAGAGGATCAGCAGCGAGGCAAACATGGCGATGACGCCGAACAGCTTGTCGGGAATGGCCCGCAAAATGGCATAGAACGGCAGGAAGTACCATTCCGGCACGATATGCGCCGGCGTCACCAGGGGATTGGCCGGGATGTAGTTGTCGGGGTGGCCCATATAATTGGGCACAAAGAACAACACCAGTGCGAAAATGATGCCGAACACACCCATGCCATACAGATCCTTCACCGTGTAATAGGGGTGAAAGGGAATACTGTCCTGGGGCCCCTTGCGGTCGATCCCCAGGGGGTTGTTGGAGCCATGATGATGCAGGGCCCACAGGTGCACGAAGACCACGCCGAAAATCACGAACGGCAACAGATAATGCAGACTGTAGAAGCGGTTCAGGGTCGGCTGAGCGACGGAGTAACCGCCCCATAGAAAGGTCACGATGGATTCGCCAATCAAAGGCACAGCCGAGAACAGGCTGGTGATCACCGTGGCGCCCCAAAAGCTCATCTGGCCCCAAGGCAGCACATAGCCCATGAAGGCCGTGGCCATCATCAGAATGAAGATGATGATGCCCATCCACCACAGAATTTCCCGCGGCGCCTTGTAGGAGCCGTAGTACATGCCGCGCAGAATATGGATATAGACCACGATAAAGAAGAACGAGGCGCCGTTGGCATGCATATAGCGCATCAGCCAGCCGTAGTTCACATCGCGCATGATATGTTCCGTGCTGGCGAATGCCATGTCGGCGTGGGGTATGTAATGCATGGCCAATATGATGCCGGTGACGATCTGCAATACCAGCATGACGCCCGCGAGGGAGCCCATGCTCCACCAGTAGTTCAGATTTTTCGGCGTCGGATAGACCACGGCCGCGCCGTGCATGAAACTGAATATCGGCAGCCGATATTCAATCCATTTAACGACGGCATTGTTCGATTGAAACGTTGATTCGCCTGACATAACTGCCCCCTAGCCGATCTTGATGTTGTTATCGTCCAGGAAGACATAATCCGGAACCGCCAAATTCAGCGGTGCCGGTCCCTTGCGGATACGTCCCGAGGTGTCGTAGTGGGAGCCATGACAGGGGCAAAACCAACCATTGTATTCCCCCTGTTGACCCAAGGGCACACAGCCCAGATGGGTGCAGACGCCGACCATGATCAGCCATTCCGGCTTCCGGGCCCGGGCCTCGTCGTCCTCGGGGTCCGGCAGATCGGCCATGGGCACGGCCCTTGCCTCGGCTATTTCCTCGGCCGTGCGGTGGCGGATAAAGACCGGCTTGCCGCGCCAATTGACCGTGATGGACTGGCCTTCCTCGATGCCGGACAAATCAACCTCGATCGAGGACAGCGCAAGCACATCCTGAGAGGGATTCATCTGGTCGATCATGGGCCATACCGCGCCCGCGACGCCGACAGCGCCCATGCCGCCCGCCGCCACGTAAAGGAAATCCCGGCGACTAGGGTCGTGTCCGTCCCCGCCTTTGTCATCCGCCATGGTTCATCACTTTCTTTTGATTATATCGGGAGTTTGACAGCCACTTATTTGTCACGGCAAGGGCCATTTGTCCAGCCATGGGCGGTTCAATGATGGGTTAAATCGCGGGTAAAACACAGCCGGCGCGCGGTTTTTCCGCCGCCCTGGTCAGATTGCCAGGAATAGGCCATGCTGGGCCATGCGTCTGGCCCTCTATCAACCCGATATTCCGCAGAACACCGGCACCCTGATCCGCCTGTGCGCCTGCCTGTCCGTGCCATTGGATATTATCGAACCCTGCGGCTTTACCTTCACTGACCGCCAATTGCGCCGCGCGGCCATGGATTACGCCGATGACGTGATCCTGCACCGGCACGATTCGTGGGATCATTTCAAAGCCGACCGGGCCGACCGGACCCAGCGGGCGGGCCGGCTGGTTCTGGCCACGACCAGGGGCGAGCTGGCCTACACCGCCTTCGACTTTCAATCCGGCGACACCATTCTTTTGGGTCAGGAACAATCGGGGGTGCCGGAAGAAATCCATGATCAGGCGGACGGACGCTTGCACATCCCGATGCAAAATGGCGCCCGTTCATTGAATATCGCCGTCGCGGGCGCCATGATACTGGGCGAGGCCTTGCGCCAGACCCAAGGCTTTGCTACGGCACAACCAGACTAAGAATATCAAATTAAAAACTCACTGGAAGATCAGCCCATGTCCCGCGTATTTATGTCTCGCGCATTATTGCGTCTATTTTTGTTGTTGCTTCTGTTGCCGGGGTCCGCATCGGCCGCCGACCTGGGCATTGCCGCCTTTGAAGGCATGTGGCAAGGCAACTCGGTGTCCGAAAGCGCCGTTAGCGCGAATTTTCAGCTCACCAGCCGGGATATCGACGTCACCATTCGGGCGGGAGGCGGCGGTGGTTTCAATATCGTTTGGAATACCGTACAGCGGCAAAAGGGCGACCCCAACAATCCCCGCGCCAAACTGAAAAGCACGAAGATGCAATTTGCGCCCCTGCGCGCCGGCGTCTGGCGCGGCGCCGACAATAGCGATCCCCTAACCACCGCCTCGTCCGCCGCCTCTCCCTACGCCTGGGCCTATATTAAGGACCGCGGCCTGCGCATAGTCACCCTGCGGATTTACCCCGACGGCCGGCACGAGACGCAGATTTACAACCGCACCCTGTCGGGCACCGGCATGGTGCTCGAATTCGTCCGCAATGTTGATGGCGTGCAGGTGCGCCAGGCCAGCGGCCGGCTGATCAAGGTGGCCAAATAGTGGCGTCGGAGGTGGATACGGTCGTCTTTGATCTGGGCGGCGTGCTGATCGATTGGAGCCCCTATCATCTGTATCGGACGTTATTTGACAACGACGAGGATATCGCCTGCTTTCTGGAAGAAATCGACCTGTTCAACTGGTTGCGCGGCGTCGACGCGGACATTGGTTTCCAGGCCGGCGTGGCGGCGCTTTCGGCCCGCCTGCCCCACCACGCCGATTTGATCCAGGCCTATTGGGACCGCTGGGCCGAGACCCTGAACGGCACCCTTGATGACAGTCTGGCGCTGGTGGCGGAGTTGCGCGCCCTTGGCACACCACTTTATGTGATCTCTAACTGGTCGTTGGAAACCTGGCATCATGCGGCGGGTTTCGCTTTCCTGGATTGGTTCGACGGCGTCGTGGTGTCCGGCCTGGAAGGGGTGGCGAAACCGGATCCGGCGATATTCACCCTGGCCTGCGACCGCTATGGCCTGGTGCCCGAACGCTGTGTTTTCATCGACGACATGGCCAACAATGTTGAAACTGCGCAGACCTTGGGTTTTCACGCCATTCAGTTTCAAAACGCGCCGGACTTGCGCCGGGACTTCGTAGCTTTGGGGTTATTGTCATGAACGATCAAAAACCGGCCGTTGGCTTTATCGGCCTTGGCCTCATGGGCCAGGCCTTCACCCGGCGGTTGTGCGGCCTGGGCTACCAGGTAACCGGCTATGACCTGGATGGCGCCAAGGTCGAGACCGCCGCCGGCCACGGGGTGGGGTCGGCGTCCTCCGCCGCCGAGCTGACGGCGCGGTCGGATATTGTCTTGCTCTGCGTGACTTCCACGGACGGCGTGCGGGCGGCGGTGTTCGGACCGGGTGGCGTGGTCGAGGCGGCCAGTGGCGACAAGCTGGTGGTGGATCATTCCACCACCATCGTCCAGGCCACCAAGGACATGGCGGCTGAACTGCGGGACCGGACCGGTATGGCCTGGGTCGATGCGCCGGTTTCGGGCGGCCCGCCGGCGGCGGCCACGGGCAGTCTGGCCATCATGGCGGGGGGCGGTGAAGACGATATCGCCCGCGCCGCGCCCATCATGGCCGATCTGGCGGCGCAGTTTACCCATATGGGGGATGTCGGCGCCGGGCAGGTCACCAAGATGATCAACCAGGTGCTGGTGTTGAACAACTATGCCGTCCTGGCCGAGGCCCTGGCCCTGGCCGAGGCCGGCGGCATCGACGCCGCCAAGATACCCGAGGCCTTGGGCGCCGGGCACGCGGGCAGCAACATGCTGGCGTCCATGTATCCCCGCATGGTGGCCCGGGATTTCGCCCCGGCCGGCTTCGCGAGGCAGATCCTGAAGGATCTGGACATGCTCCATGACTTGGCCAAGGACCTGGCCGTGCCCACGCCCATGTCCAGCCAGACCGCCAATCTGTACCGAATTCTCAATTCCAAGGGGCATGGTGAGTTGGACGGCATCGCAGTGCTGAAAGTGTTCGACGGCAAGGACAATGTCTAATGTACTGCACGACAGGGCCCTGGTCATAGATGGTCTGTCCTATCACAGCGATGGCTATACCGGCGATCTGCGCCAAGGCGGCGTCGATGCCCTGAACGTCACGGTCTGTCATTTCGAGGCGGATTTTACCGAGGCCTGCGAGCAGATCGCCGGCTGGCTGGCCCGTTTCGCGGCCCCGGACGCTGGCTGGATGCAAATCCGCCAGGCCGCCGATTTCCAGGCGGCCCGCGACGGCGGGAAGATCGGCCTGATCATGGGCTGGCAGAACATGCGTCCGGTGGCCGACGATCTGGACCGCTTGCATCTGTTTTACCAATTGGGCGTCCGCATATACAGCCCACCTACAACTACCGCAACTTCATGGGCGACGGGAATCTGGAGAGCGAGAACGCCGGCCTCAGCCAACTGGGCCGGGATGCGGTGGGCTTGATGAACCAACTGGGCATCGCCATCGATATCAGCCATGTGGGCGATCAAACAGCCAGGGATATTCTCGATTTATCCAGCCAACCGGTGCTGGCCACCCACGTGGATGCCCGCGCCCTGATCGATTTGCCCCGCAACAAGGACGACGGCCTGCTGCGCGCCGTGGCCGAGAGTGGCGGCGTGGTCGGGGTCAGCGTCTATGGCCCCATGCTGTGGGACGGCAATCCCGATCGCCGCCCGGACCTGGACGATTTCATCCGCCGCCTGGAACATATTGTGAATTTGGTGGGTCACGATCACATCGGCTTCGGCACTGACCTGCCGGTATCCAACGATCTGCGCCGCACGGCCCAGATCGCCCAGAACCGGCGCCTGTGATCGGGCATCTCGGATTATGGCGACTGCTTCGGCCATGATATCCCGGCCCGCTATATCGAAGCCGCCAACAACCACGGCAAACTGCCCAATGTCACCGCCGCCCTGTTGGCGCGCGGCTGGGCCCAGAGCGATGTGGAAGCCCACCTGGGCGCCAATTTCGCCCGCGCGCTGGGCCGGATCTGGGCCACATGAAAACGTGATCGCCAGTTGGCTGGCTTTCTCCGCCGCAAAACCCACATAGTAAGCAGCTTCCTCGGCCCCGGTCTCTTGGATGGGACTCATGGTGTGTATGCAAATACGGGAGGTGCGAACATGACCACATTTGACAAACGGGAACGGGCATTCGGGGCGAAATTTGCATTGGATCAGGAGATCCTTTTCAAAATCGGCGCCCGGCGAAACAAGTTGTTCGGCCTGTGGGCGGCCAAACAATTGGGACTGAGCGGCGTGGATGCGGAAGCCTATGGCAAGCTTGGTGGTCAATTCCGACTTCCGGACCCCTGGCCGTGACGATGTATTCGAAAAGGTCTGGGGTGATTTCCAGGACAAAGGCCTGCGCCTCGCCCCTGACGAGGTGCGCCGGAAACTGCAAGAGTTTCTGTCCGTGGCCCGGGAACAGATCCTGCCCCCCGCCCCCAGGCGGCCCAATCATGGCGCCATCTCGGCCACCGCCCTGAACCGTGTTCGCCGTGGCAAGGCGGCCTGGTCCTGGCAACAGGCCAAGGCGACGTGGACCCGACATTAGGGAATTTCACGTTTGATTGAAATTGCCGAGCCAGCCCGCTCCCCCACCCGGCCACCCATTAGGATACTCACGTGGGTGGCCGGGTGGGGGAGCGGGTGGCTCGGAGCAAGCTTGAAAAGCATTGCCCGCAAACAAAACCCTGACCCGCCGCCGGCCTGCCTCTATACTCGTCTCATACCGGGGACGCGTAGGGGTTTATCATGACAAATACGACCATCGAGCTTCTGGCCGAGGCCAAGGCGCGGCAGAGCCAGACCGTGGAGCTGCGCCGGCGCATCCATATGCTGCCCGAACTGGGCAACGAGCTGCCGGAAACCAAAGCGGTCGTGCTCGACGCCATCGCCGGCCTGGATCTGGAGGTGCGGGAAAGTACCCAGACCTCCGGCGTGGTGGCCACGTTGCGCGGCGGCCGCCCAGGCAAGATGATCCTGCTGCGCGGCGACATGGATGCCCTGCCCATGCAGGAGGAAACCGGCCTGGACTATGCCTCCAAAATCGAGGGGCGGATGCATTCCTGCGGCCATGACGCCCACACCTCCATGCTGGCCACCGCCGCCCACATGCTATGCGGCCATCGCGACCGCCTGAAGGGCGATATCAAGTTCATGTTTCAGCCCGGCGAAGAGGGCTTCAAGGGCGCCAAAATCATGCTGGACGAGGGCATCATTGCGGAAGGCGGCGAACCCGATGCGGTCTTCGGCATGCATGTGGACCCGCGCCGGGCCACGGGCATCATTGGCGGCCGGGAGGGCAATGCCCTGGCCGCCGCCGATACCTATCATATCAAAATCATCGGTGTTGGCGGCCATGCGGCCCGCCCCCATGACAGCAATGATCCCGTGCCCGTGGCCTGCCATGTGGTCACGGCCCTGCAAACGGCGGTGACCCGGAAATTCAATGTCTGGGATCCCATTATCCTGACCGTGGGAAAGATTGCCGCCGGCACGAAAAGCAACATCATTCCCGAATTCGCCGATATGTCCATCACGCTGCGCAGTTTCTCGGACCAGGCCCGGGACCTGGCCGAGCGGACCATTTGCATGATCGCCACCAAGACCGCCGAGGCCCACGACATGACGGCGGAGGTGAAGGTTGTGAAAGGCTATCCGGCCACGGTCAACGACGGGGATTTCGTGGATCTGGTGGAAAGCACGGTTTTGAAGACCTTCGGCCAGGGCGCCTTTGCCCGCGATGCGGACCCGCGCATGGGCTCGGAAGATTTTTCCTACATCCTGCAACGCTATCCCGGCGCCTTTGTCTTTCTCGGCTGCGCCCCCAAGGGGGTCAACCCAGATGGCGCGCCGGGCAACCATTCCCCCTATATGATGATCGACGAGGACGCCATGGCCATGGGTGCCGCAACCCATGCGGCGGTGGCCTTCGAATTCCTCAATGGTGGTGTTGGGGGCGGTGTGGGGGGCGGCGTGGAATAAGGCGGACGTTGCGAGAGCATGTTCTTCCGCCTGGAAATTGCCACCCGCATGGAACGCAACGGGGCCATCGCCTCCGTGCGCAATGCCATTGTCGAATGCGGCGGCTGGATCACCGGGCATCAATTGTTTTCCAACATGGCGGCATCGATCAGTTGCGAGATACCCCTTTGTTGTGCCGGGAAATTGATCAGTTGCCTGCGGGATGCGGAATTGCAGCCCGACTATCAGGGCGACATCCCGAAAGGTTCGGACGGCGACCTGCGCATGGGCATATCCCTCACTTTTATCCATACCGAACCTGATCTAAAGCGCGAGGTCCCCGCCTTCGGGTAGGTGATTTGGCTGGCAGGGCCATGGAAGACAGCGACTATCTATACAACGCCGCCATGCGGGCGCGGATCACCGCCTATCTGGGCGGTTTTCAACGCACCGTCATCTCGTCCCAAGGCCTGAAACATGCGGCGGTGGCCCTGACCGTTGTTTGCGCCGAAGACGGGCGCGAGGGCGCCTATGTCCTAACCCGTCGGACCTCCCGCCTGAACAGCCACGGCGGCCAGTTCGCCCTGCCCGGCGGCCGCATCGACCCCGGCGAAACCCCCACCCAGGCCGCCCTGCGCGAATTGCGCGAAGAGATCGACCTGCGCTTGGGCGAAGACGCGGTTCTGGGCCTGCTGGATGACTACCAAACCCAATCGGGCTATCTGATCACGCCAATTGTCGTTTGGGCCGGCGCCCCCGCCAAGATGACCGCCAACGCCGACGAAGTGGCCCGCATCCACCGCATCACTTTTCGTGAATTGAACCGCGCTGATTCACCCACCTTCGAGGACATCCCCGAAAGCGACCGCCCCGTCATCCGCCTGTTGATGGGCGACGACGCCCTGCACGCCCCAACAGCGGCTATGGTCTACCAGTTCCGCGAAGTCTGCCTGCATAACCGCCAAACAAGGGTCGCCCATTTAGGCGAACCGGTCTGGGCCTGGCGGTAGGGAACCACCAAGACCCAAGAAGAATTATCGGATTTCATTATTCGCTACTGCCGTGATGATATCCACAGCTTTGGTAATTCACATTACCGAGACCCTCGAATGACCAAACCGAAAATTATCTCCTAAAGAGCGCCTTTTAGTTGTAAAAAATTTGACATTTTAGTAATTTTAGAGAGAATCTATCGGCGAATAATAATAATAGGGGCTGACCCAGATAACTACGATTGTTCCTGCTAAACCCACTGTTTTATCTGCCGTAATTGATCTTGTGGTTTTGGATTGTTGAAACGCCACTCACATTCCTTCAAGAATAGCCCAA
>JAYGEA010000216.1:0-15794 GCA_046582635.1 Alphaproteobacteria bacterium | reverse complement strand
AGGAACTCTGTGGCATTTCCCACCTGGTCAGCCTGAACAACGGCGGCGACAGCGACTATGAACGCGGCCTGGCGGCGGCCACCGGTGAACTGGCGCCAGCCCACAAGGATATGACCGACACCTGGACCATCATGTATACCTCCGGCACCACGGGCCGGCCCAAGGGTGCGCGCATGACCTATCAAATGGCGGTCTATAACGCCGTGCATTGCGCCATGACCATGTCCATCACCCCGGCCTCGAAGAATATTGTCTTCCTGCCGACCTTTCATACCGGCGGCCTGAACGTCTATGCCAACCCGATCTTCCATTCGGGCGGCACCAACGTCGTGCTGCGGGAGTTCGACCCGGCCTATTTCCTGGAGCTGCTGTCGGACAAGGAATTGTGCATTACCCATATGTTCGGCGTGCCCACGAACTTTTTGATGATGGCCAACGAACCAGGCTTCGACGATGCGGATCTCTCGCATATCGAATGCCTCGGCATCGGCGGCGCGGCGGCACCCCTGGCCTTGATCGAGCTGTTCGCCAAAAAGGATATCAAGCTGCAGCAGGGCTGGGGCATGACCGAGACCGGGCCCCTGGGCCTGATGCTGTCGCCGGACAAGGCGTTGAGCAAGATCGGCTCCTCCGGCCTGCCGCCCATGTATGTGCATCTCAAGATCTGCGACACCGAGGATGTGGAGGTGCCCTTTGGCCAGGACGGCGAATTGCTGATCAAGGGGCCCACGGTGCTGCCCGGCTATTGGAACCGCGAGGCCGAGCATGATAATTTCTTCACCCATGATGGCTGGTTCCGCACCGGCGACGTGGCCCGCCAGGACGAAGACGGCTACTACTACATCGTTGACCGGACCAAGGACATGTACATCTCCGGCGGCGAGAACGTCTATCCGGCGGAGATCGAGAATGTGATCTATCAGCTGGACGGCATTCTGGAAAATGCCGTGATCGGCGTAGCCGACGAAAAATGGGGCGAGGTTGGCCGCGCCTGCGTCGTCCTCAAGCCCGGCGCCAACCTGGACGAAAACGCGGTGATCGAACATTGCGACAGCCAGTTGGCCCGCTTCAAGGTGCCGAAACAGGTGCGCTTCTTCGAAGAGCTGCCCCACAACGCCACCGGCAAGGTGCTGAAGCACGAAATCCCGCGGGACTGACCGCGACAGGATCAGCCCGGCGGTACCGCCCCAGTGCTACTTGCCCATAGCCGCTGCCCTGTTCGCCTGGCCGGCCAGGGCATCCGCCTGATCCTGGAATAATCCGATCAGGGCATCCATCACCGCACGCACGGCCGGGACGCGGCGCAGGTCCTGGTGCACGATCAGGTGATGCTCGCTGTGGACTTCGTCCAGGGGCGGGGTCAGGCGGGTCAGGGCCGGGTCGCCATCGCAGGCGAAGCAGGGCAGGATGCCCAGGCCGGCACCCTTGCGCACCAGATCGTGCAGCACCATGCCGTTGTTGACGCGGATTTCCGCCGGCCGGCCCTGACGTTTCTCCGCCAACCATTTGACGCCGGCGAAATAGGTATGCGCCTCGTCAAAGCTGATCCAGGGACAGGAGAGGTAACGGCCCTCGCCATGGGCCATGGGGTGGCGCGCCACCAGGTCGCGGGCGCCATAGACCGCATGGGCGAAACGGCCCAGCTTGCGGGCGATCAGCGAAGAGGTGTCCGGCAGGCATTCCCGGATCAATAAATCCGCCTCCCGCTTGGACAGATTGGCACCAATGTGGGCCACGGCCAGTTCGATCTCGATATCGGGCAGGGCCCGGCGCAGGGCGGCCATGTGATCGGTAACGAATTCCGCCATGAATTCATAGATCGACAGGCGCACCGTGCCGCTGAGGTGATCGGCGAAGGCGGCCTGCTTGCGGTCCACCGCGTCCGCCGCCTGTTCCATTGCCTCGGCCAGGGGCAGCAATTCCGCGCCGGCGGCGGTCAGCACGAAACCGTCGGGCCGGCGGTCGAACAGCCGGGCGGCCAGGCTATCCTCCAGCGCGCCGAGACGCCGGCCCACGGTGGGTTGGCTGACTTTCAAATGGCGGGCGGCGGCGGACAAACTGCCTTGCCGGCCGACTGCCAGAAAAACCCGCAAATCGTCCCAATTCATGATCTAAATCCCTCGGCCAAGCATAAACATAATTGTATAGCTAGCATGCAAAGGATATGAAGGCGCAACAATTATATTTGGGCTAGATTGCAGCTACTGTTTCACGGGACGTCAATTTCGCACGTCATTGCCGGGCTTGACCCGGTAAGTCAGGGGAAGAATATGTATCTGGACGCGCGTCTTTGGCGCTTCACCGCCGGTTTGCGCCATCGCCTGGTCTGGGCGGTATCCATCGGCCTGGCCTCGGCGGCGGTGGGCGTGTTGCGCCTGATCATGCTGGGCTGGTTGTTGGGCCAGATATTCGACGGCGCCTCGCTGGCCGAGCTTTCAGGCCCCCTGGTTCTGGTCGCCGGCACCATGGGTTTGCGCGCCATCCTGGAATACAGCCGCAACATGGTGGCCCATCACACCTCGGCCAAGGTGCAGTTGAGCCTGCGCCAGCACCTTTATGATCAGGTCACCCACCTGGGCCCGGCCTACTTCGGCCTCAAGCGTACCGGCGATGTCCTGGTCTCCCTGGTCGAGGGCGTGGAGCAGTTGGAGACCTATTTCGGCCAGTACATCCCGCAACTGTTCGTCGCCGCCCTGACGCCGTTGATGATATTTTTGTTCGTGGTCTACCTGGATGCCCCGATCGCCGTCACCTTTCTGATCTTTGCCTTTGTTACCTTGTTGGCGCCCTCCATGTTCCATTTCTGGGACCGCATGGGCGCCCGCGCCCGGGCAAAATCCTATGGCGCCTTCGCGGCCGAATTCCTCGACAGCCTGCAGGGCCTGGGCACCCTGAAGTCGTTCGGGCAAAGCCACGTGCGGGCCGAAAGCCTGGCCAAAAAGGCCCATGATCTGTTCCGCACCACCATGTGGGTATTGGCCACCAATGCCCTGGGGCGGGGCATCACGGATACCGGCATCACCCTGGGCGCGGCCGCCGCTTTGGCGGTGGGCGCTTGGCGGGTCAGCACGGGGGAGGCCGAATTGTGGATCCTGCTGGTGGTGCTGATGATGGGCGTGGAAGTGTTCCGCCCCCTGCGCGAGCTGCGCAACCTACTGCATCAGGGCATGGTGGGGCAATCCGCCGCCGAGGGCATTTTGGACATTCTGGCGGCGGAACCCAGCTTGCCGGACGAGGGCAACGGCGCGCTGGATCTGGACGGGGCGGCGACCGTGGAATTCAAGGACGTGCATTTTGCCTATCCCGGTGCCCGGCACGGCGCCCACGGTAACGAAAGGGGCGGCCTGGATTTCGCCATTACGGCCGGCGAGCGTATTGGCATCGTCGGCCCCTCGGGCGCGGGCAAGACCACGATCCAGCGCCTGCTGTTGCGTCTGTACGATCCCGACCAGGGCCAGATCCTGCTGGCCGGCCGGGACATCCGGGAGCTGTCCCTGGCCAACCTGCGCCGCCAGTTCGCCGTTGTGCAACAGGATACCTATCTGTTTTTCGGCACCGTCGAGGACAATATCCGCCTGGGCAAGCCCGACGCCACCCAGGCAGAGGTGGAGGCCGCCGCCAAGGCCGCCAACGCCACCCGGTTTATCGCGCAGTTGCCCCAGGGCTACGGCACCATCGTGGGCGAGCGTGGCCTGAAGCTGTCCGGCGGCCAGCGCCAGCGCATCGCCATCGCCCGGGCCCTGTTGCGGGATGCGCCCATTCTGGTGCTGGACGAGGCGCTGTCCTCGGTCGATGCGGAGAACGAGGCGGTGATCCAACAGGCTCTGGACCGCCTCATGGCCGGGCGCACCACCTTGATTTTCGCCCATCGTCTGTCCAGCGTCATCGATGCGGATCGTATCCTTGTCCTGGGCGAGGGCGCGATTGTTGAAAGCGGCCGCCACCAGGAGCTGATGGCCCTGGGCGGCAGCTACCATCGCCTGATGGCGGCCCAGGCCCAAGCCCTGGGTGGCCCGGAACAAAAACTGGAAGAGCGCGCCGCCCGGGAAGAGGTTCCCGTGATGGAAGACCTGGTCCCGGCGGCGGGCGAGAGCAACGCAATATTACGGGCCCAAGGGCTGGGCTGGGCCGGCGCCTTCCGCAATCTGCTGGGCCACGTGGCGCCGTGGAAGGGGCGCTTGACCATGACCTTTGTCTTCGGCGTCACCCGCGTGGTGGCCTACACCGGTATCGGCATCGTCGGCGCCCTGGCCGTGGCCGCCGTCAAGGCGGGGGAACCTTACGCGTACCTGCTGTGGATCGTCGCGGCAATGGCGCCGGTGGCTGGCATTCTGCATTGGCTGGAAAGCTGGATCGCCCACGACATGGCCTTCCGCCTGCTGGCCGAGATGCGCATCGCCCTGTTCGAGAAGCTGGACAAACTGGCGCCCGCCTATCTGCTGGGCCGGCGCACCGGCGATCTGGTTTCCGTGGCGACCCAGGATGTGGAAACGGTGGAGTTCTTCTTTGCCCATACTGTGGCGCCGGCGTTTGTCGCCGTGTTGGTACCGCTGTTGGTCTTGCTCACATTAGGTTGGTTCGGACCAACAATGGCGCTCGCCCTGGCGCCGTTCCTGCTGGTGGTGGGGTTAAGCCCGTTTTTGATGCGGGGACGCGTGGATCGCCTCGGCTCGGCCGCCCGCGAAGCCCTGGGCGAATTGAACGCCCATGCGGTGGACAGCATCCAGGGCCTGACCGAGGTCGTCGCCTTCCAGGCCGAGGAACGCCGCGGCCAGGGCTTCATGGCCTTGGCGCGGCGGCAGATTCAGGTGCGCATTCCGTTCTTCCGGGAATTGACCATTCAGACCATTTCCCTGGAACTGGCCACCGGCCTGGGCGGCCTGGCCGTGGTTGCCGTGGGCGCGGCCCTGGTCAGTGACGGCAGCCTGCCCTCGCAGCATTTGCCCCTGCTGACCCTGCTGGCCATGGCGGCGTTCCTGCCCATATCCGAGATCGCCAATGTGGGCCGGCAACTGGCCGACACCCTGGGTGCCACGCGGCGGCTGTATGCGGTGCACGAGGAAGAAGTCCCGGTGCGGGACGGCCCCGGCGTGGTCGCGCCAACCGCATCGGGCCTGTCGTTCAGAGACGTGGATTTCAGTTACGCGGGCACCAGGCGCCCGGCGCTCGACGGCGTCACCTTCGATGTCCCCGTGGGCCGCACCCTGGCCCTGGTGGGGCCGTCGGGGGCGGGCAAGACCACCATCGCGCATCTGTTCATGCGTTTTTGGGACCCAGCCACGGGCAGCATTGAGCTGGATGGCCATGATTTGCGCGACTATGACCTGGATGCCCTGCGCCAGCGCATCGCCCTGGTGGCCCAGGATACCTATTTGTTTAACGATACCCTGGGCGCCAATATCCTTATTGCCCGGCCCGAGGCCACGCAAGAGGAACTGGCTCAGGCCCTGCAAAGGGCCGCCCTGGACGAATTCATCGATGGCCTGCCCGATGGTCTGGACACCCCCGTGGGCGAGCGGGGCATGCGCCTCTCGGGCGGGCAGCGGCAACGGGTGGCCATCGCGCGGGCCTTCCTGAAGGATGCGCCCGTGTTGATTTTGGACGAGGCCACATCCCACCTGGACGCGGTCAACGAACAGCTGGTGCGCGGCGCCCTGGACGACCTGATGGCGGAACGCACCACCATCGTCATCGCCCACCGCCTGTCCACCGTGCGCGACGCCGACCGCATCGTGGTGCTGGAGGCGGGCAAGGTGATCGAACAGGGCAGCCACGACGAGCTCAACGCCCTGGGCGGCCTGTACGCCCACTTGGTGGCCCGTCAGGGTGGCGCCGAACGATCCGATGCGGCGGAGTGATGCGGCGGAATAGGCAATGTGATATAAGGGCGGAAACGGCAAGAAGGAGCCACCGCCATGACGTTGAGCCAACGGCAGGTCGAACAGTTTAAACGGGACGGCTATGTCTTCCCCATCGATATCCTGGACGCCGACGAGGTCGCTGATTTGCGCCGGCGGCTGGAAGCGCGGGAAGCCTTGCAGGGCGGAAAAATAGAACCGGGGCAGCGGGCCAAATCCCATCTGTTGTTCAAATGGCTGGATGATCTGATCCGCGACCCGCGAATTCTCGATCCCGTCGAACAGCTGATCGGGCCCAATATCCTGTGCTGGAACACCATTTTTTGGATCAAGGATGTCGGCTCCAAAAGCTTCGTGTCCTGGCATCAGGACAACCGGTACTGGGGCCTGTCCAGTCCCGAAGTGGTGACCGCCTGGCTGGCGCTGTCGCCAGCCAGTCTGGAAAGCGGCTGCATGCGGGTGATGCCGGGCACCCATATTGGCGACGTGCTGCCCCATGAAGACAAATACGATGATGCCAACATGCTGACCCGGGGCCAGCAAATTACCGAGGGCGTGGATGATGACCACGCCGTTCACATGCCGCTCGAAATCGGCCAGATGTCGTTCCACAACTACCGCCTGGCGCACGCCTCGGGCGCCAACAACGCAACCGACCGGCGGATCGGCGTCTCCATGCATTTCATGCCCACCGACACGCAGCAGATCGTCGGCGAATGGGACAGCGCGGCCCTGGTGCGGGGCGAGGACACTTTTGGAAATTTCGCCCCGACGCCCATTCCGGAAATGGATTTCGACCCGGTGGCCATGGCCTTTCACGTCCGCGCCCAAAAAGCCCAGAGCGACGTGCTGTACACCGGCGCCGCCGTCAACACCAAGAAACTGTAGCCCGCGGATAGATCGCCAAAATGCCTAAATGGAATCTGCCGGGCGATGCCCGGATCGCCCTTTCCGTTGTCGTCAATGTGGAAGAGGGCTCGGAAATGAACATCACCGAAGGAGACCGCGGTCCCGAAGTGGTCGATGAACTGGGCGTGGCCCTGCACAAACCGGTGCGCAACTATGCCAATGAGAGCAATTATCTCTATGGCCTGAAAGCCGGGGCGCCCCGGATCATGAAGCTGCTGGATGATTACAACATCCAGGCGACCTTCACGGCGGCCGCCCAGGCTCTGGAGAAGGCACCTGAATTGACCCTGGCCATCGTTGATGGCGGGCATGAAGTTTGCAGCCACGGCTGGCGCTGGGTACATCAATATTACATGGACGAGGCGGCGGAACGCGACTTCATCCGCAAGGCTGTAACGTCAATCGAGGCGACCACGGGCAGCCGTCCCACGGGCTGGCTGTCGCGTTATTTGTTGACCGACAACACCAGGCGGCTGTTGGTGGAGGAGGGCTTCACCTATCACATGGATGATTTTTCCGGCGACCGGCCGTTCTGGGACACGGATTACGAAAAGCCGATCCTAATTCTGCCCTACGCCCTGGATTCCAACGATATGAAGATGTGGACGGCGCCCTCCCTGACGCCCGCCGATTGGCTGCAATACGCCATCGATACCTTCGATTGGCTGTACCGCGAGGGCGCGGACGACCCGCAGATGATGTCGTTCGGCCTGCACCTGCGCATCATCGGGCGGCCGGGCCGCATCGGCTATTTGGAGAAATTCCTCCAGCACGTCACGGCCAAGCCCGATGTCTGGATCGCCAGCCGCCAGGCCATCGCGGAAAACTGGATGGCCCAGAACCCCGCGCCATGACGGAGGTTGTGCCCTGCAGCCTGACGGAGAGGCCCTGGGACGAGATGTCCCGTGCCGTCCAGGCGGCGGCGGATCATGAGACACCGGAAGACGCTGTCCGTGAAATGGTCCATTGCGCCCTGCGCGTAACCGGCGATGGCCAGGCCCATGAACGGCCCGGTGCCCTGAAACCAGGCGAGCGGCATTTCCACGTGGGCGCCGTCTTCATGGTCAGCCCGGACGCAACATCGCATTTTCTGATCGCCGAATGGGGCTTCCCGGCCGAACAGCACCGCCTGCATTACCCCCTGGACACGGGACATCCGGGCTGGGTGTGGAAGAACGAGCGGGCCCTGATCCTGGAAAACACGGACGATCACGGGGATTTCAAACAGATTTTGAAGTCGGCGCGCATGGGCTCCGCCATTTATGCGCCCTTGATCTGGCAGGGTAAATTTTTCGGCCATATGATCTGCGCCGCCCAGGCCCGCAATACCTATGGGCCGGCCGATCTGGTGCGACTGCAGATTTTGGCGGCCGGGGCGGTCGGTGTCTACATGGCCAAGGACGGACCAACGATGTTGAATGAAATCTGGCGGGAGGCGACGGGATGAATGGCGGCATGAGCATGAAAAGCGAAACCCTGGTAAGGGGCGGCGGCGGCACGGATATCTGGGCCGGCGAATGGGGCAACCCGGACGGCCCGCCAATCCTGCTGATCCACGGCTTCATGCAAAGCCATCTGTCTTGGTCGGCGCAACTGGACAGCGGCCTCGCCGACGAATTCCGCCTGATCGCCATCGACAATCGCGGTCATGGCCGCTCCGGCAAGCCCGAGGACCCGGCGGCCTATCAAGATGGCCAAAACTGGTCCGATGATATCGCCGCCGTCATCAAGCAATTGGAGCTGGACAAACCGGTTCTGGCGGGTTGGTCCTACGGCGGTTTCATCATGCTGGATTATTGCCTCCGCCATGGTTGCGGCGATATTGCCGGCCTGAACTTTGTCGCCGCGGGCGTCCGCCGCGTCACCGACCCCGATGCCCCGCCGGTGCCGGAATTTAGGAAAAATATGTTGTCCGAGGACCTGGCCAGGCGGATCGACGGCACCCGCGTGTTTTTACAGGCCTGCACCGCCACGCCCGTTGACCCGGTGACGTTCGAAACCTGGCTGGCCTTCAACATGTTGGTACCGCCCCATGTACGCCAGGCCATGTCCGCCCGCGAGCTGGACTTCGATCCGGTCCTGGACGCTCTTTCGGTTCCGGCCCTGGTGAGTTATTGCACGGCCGATGCCCTGGTTCCGGCGGGCATGGGGGAACATGCCATGGCCCATATTCCCGATGCCGAGGCTTCGATCTACGAGGGCATCGGGCATTCGCCGTTCTTCGAGGACAGCGCCCGCTTCAATACAGAACTGGGTGCCTTTGTGCGGCGCTGCAGATAGACTGGGAGGGATCTTTTGGGAGTCGGATGTATGAATTTGGAATACTCTATAGAGAGCGATGACGGTACAAAAGTTTGGGCCGGCGAATGGGGCAATTCGGACGGTCCGACCGTGCTGTTGATCCACGGCCTTATGCAGTGCCATATGATCTGGCAGGCGCAGCTTGAAAGCGATCTGGCCGATGAATTCCGCCTGATCGCGATTGATGTCCGTGGCCACGGTCAATCGGACAAACCCGCGAACTTATCGGCCTATCAGGATGGGCGTCATTGGGCCGACGACATCGCCGCAGTGATCAAGAAGCTGGATTTGGACAAACCGGTTTTGGTGAGCTTGTCCTATGGCGGCTTGATCATTCTGGATTATTGCCTCCGCCATGGTTGTGGCAATATTTCCGGCATCAACTTTGTGGATGCCATGGTGCGCAAAATGGGGGAGAGCGAGCTTAGCACGCCCGCCATGGCCGAGATCGGTCCCGGTTTTCTTTCCGAAAAATTGCCGACCCGCATTGCCGCCGTGCGTGCTGGGATTCGGGCCAGCACCGCGAACCGCATGGACCAGGATATCTTCGAAACCTGGCTTGCGTTCTCCATGCTGGTGCCGCGCCATGTCTTACATGGCATGTTGGGCCGGCAATTGGATTTTGATCTGGTCCTCGATAGCCTGTCAGTACCCGCGCTGGTTACGCATGGCACGGCGGATGCCGTGATCCCCATGGCCATGGCGGAATACGCAATGGCCCATATTCCAGAAGCGGAATTATCCATCTATCAGGGCCTTGGGCATTCGACCTGTTTCGAGGACAGCGCCCGTTTCAATCGGGAGCTGGCGGCTTTGGTGCGTCGCTGCGGTTGACCAAAGCGGCCCGACATGATGCATTGGCGGTAATCATAGATAGGAAGGAACGACCAGATGCATGTTGGCATGACCACATTTTTCCAGAATCTCTCCGGCAACCATACGGACCGGGAGGTTTATCAGCACGAATTGTCCATGGCCGACATGGCCGAACCCCTGGGGTTCGAGAGCATCTGGACGGCGGAACATCATTTCGATGAATACACCATGTGCCCCAACCCCCTGCAGTTCCTCACCTACATGGCGGGACGGACCGAGCGGGCCCTGCTGGGCACCATGGTCATGGTGCTGCCCTGGCATGATCCCGTGCGCGTGGCGGAGGAAATCGCGGTGCTGGACCATGTCTCCAACGGGCGCAGCATTCTGGGCGTGGGCCGGGGCCTGGGCCGGATCGAATTCGAAGGCTTCCGCGTCAAAATGGGGGAAAGCCGGGAACGTTTCGTGGAATATACCGAGGCCCTGATCCAGGGTCTGGAAACCGGCCATATCGAATATGACGGCAAGTTTTACAAGCAGCCGAAAATCGCCGTGCGGCCCTTCCCCTTCGCCTCTTTCAAGGGTCGCTTTTATGCCTCCGCCGTGTCGCCGGAAAGCTCCCGCATCATGGCCCGCCTCGGCATCGGCATCATGATCATCGCCCAGAAACCCTGGGACAAGACCCTGGAGGAGCTGGAAAACTACCGCGAGATCTACCGCGAAATGAACAACGGCGAGGAGGCGCCCCAGCCCCTGATGGTGGTCTTCAACTGTTGTCATGAAGACGAGAGCATCGCACAGGAGATGCATGTGAAATACACCCGCCGCTACAGCCTCTCCGCCCTGCATCATTACGAATTCGCCAACGAGGGCCTGGCCGATATCAAGGGTTATGAATATTACGGCGGGCTGTCGAAAAACATCAACAAGCACGGCATCGACAGTTTCGTGAATTTCCTGGCTGATTTGCAGGTTCGGGGTACCCCCGATCAGGTATTCGATCAGATGCGGGACTATCAGGACAAGACCAACTGCGCCGGCTTCATCAATGGCTTCAGCTTCGGCGGCATGCCCCACGAATTGGCCAAGACCTCCATGACCACCTTCGCCGAAAAAGTCATGCCCCGCCTCAAGGCCTTGGACGTGGGCACCACCATCGGCGGCGGCCGGCCCCTGAATATCGCGGCGGAGTAGCCTGGCGGGAACCAGTCCAATTCGGACCGGCCCAGTCCAGCATCGAAATGTATTGCCGCAGAGCAGTGGGGCAAGCCCACTGCTGTCCGGTCTATTCTGGCCGACCCTGGGCAAACCCTTGAACACAGTGGAAATCAAGCATATGCCAGCATCCGGGACATGGCCCAAATGTTAAAGTCGGAGCCAGGCGGCCCTGGATTGCCGGGTCAAGCCCGGCAATGACGAAATGGATTTATTTTTGGCTAAAAACTGCAAAATTCGTCATACCCGTGCTTGACACGGGTATCCAGGGATACGAGGCGAGCAGCCCAAAATTTACCTTATTCTCCGGGTCATGGCCGGCGGCTAAAATTAAACCGGACAGCAGTGGAATTGCTCCGGGCATCCAGGGCCGCGTGGTCATTGTGGCATCATTCTTCTGATCGCGTGGCTCATGGCGTCGTCCGGCTTTGCCTCAATCGCCTGGCAGACGGCCGCGGTCGTGGGGCGCATCGAAATCCAGCGCGGGGCCGGAGGGCACCACGCCGAAGGGGTTGATGGCCAGATGGCTGCCGTAATAATGCTGTTTGGTGCGGGGGATATCCACCGTCTCGGCTATACCCGGCCATTGGTAAAGCTCGCGCAGATAGTTCGATAAATTCGGGTAATCGGCGATGCGCTGGCGGTTGCACTTGAAGTGGCCCACATAAACCGCATCGAAGCGGACCAGGGTGGCGAACAGGCGCCAATCGGCCTCGGTGATGTGCGTTCCGGTCAGATAACGCCGGCTCTCCAGGCGGGCTTCCATCTCATCCAGGGCCTGGAACAGTTTGTTGTAGCTGCCCTCGTAAGCTTCCTGACTGGTGGCAAAGCCGGTGCGGTAGACGCCGTTGTTGATGTTTTCGTAGACCACCTGGTTCACCGCATCGATGTCCGCGCGCAAATCCTCCGGATACAAATCGGGCAGCGATTTCGTGGCCAGGTGATCAAAGGCGGTGTTCAGCATGCGGATGATCTCGGAGGATTCATTGCTAACGATGGTCTGGGCCCCTTTATCCCAAAAAATCGGCACCGAGCAACGGCCGGAATAATCCGCCGCCGCCTGGGCATAGACCTGATGGGCATATTGGGCCCCCGTGACAGGGTCGCCGCCGTCCGCCAGGACCCAGCCGTTATCCAGCATCAGGGGCTCCACAAAGGCGACGGAAATCACCTCTTCCAGGCCCTTCAGGGCGCGCAGGATCAGGGTGCGGTGGGCCCAGGGGCAGGCATGGGCGACGACCAGGTGATAACGGCCCGCCTCGGCCGGAAAACCAGCGTCGCCAATCCAGTTGCGGAACGAGGTCGTGGCCCGAATGTAGCTGCCTTTATTGTTGCGCTCGGCGAAATCCTCGATCCGCCATTTGCCCTGCACCATAATGCCCATGGCTCTCTTTCCTTTACTGTCTGTTTGCAACCAACTTAGTGATGATGGGGTCCCGTGACCAGCGCATCGGCGGCATATAATTGTTCGCCGTGGGAAACAAACCTGCTAATTTTGACACTACTGTTTCCAAAGGTGGGGGCACATGGATAATTTAGGTGAAATGGCGGTATTCGCCAAAGTGGTCGAACATCGGGGCTTCACGGCGGCGGCGGCGGCGCTGGGGGTCTCCAAATCCGCCGTTTCGAAACAGGTGGGCCGGCTGGAGGATCGCCTCGGCGCCAGGCTGTTGAACCGCACCACGCGCAAGTTGTCCCTGACGGAGGTGGGCGCGGTGTTCTACGAACGCTGCGCCCGCATTGTCGAAGAGGCGCAGGCCGCGGCCGATGAGGTGGGCAGCCTGGCGGCGGCGCCCCGGGGCCGCCTGCGGGTCAACGCACCCACGACCTTTGGCACCCTGCATCTGGGCCCGGTGATCGCCGGGTTCCTGGAGATGCAGCCGAAGATCGAGGTGGACCTGGTCCTGGACGACCGCTTCATCGACCTGGTGTCGGAGGGCTTTGATGTCGCCGTGCGGATCGCCGCCCTGGCCGACAGCTCCCTCATCGTGCGCCGCCTGGCGCCGTCCAGGGCCGTGTTGTGCGCCGCGCCCAGCTATCTGGAACGCCACGGCCGGCCGGAAAGCCCCGAGGATCTGCGCCAGCACAATTGTTTCGGCTACCTCTATCGCGACAGCGGCACCGATTGGGCCCTGACGGGCGCCAAGGGGCCCGTCTCCATTCCCTTGCGGGGTAATCTGCGCGCCAACAACGGCGAGGTTCTGCGCGATGTAGCCCTCGCGGGCACCGGCATCGTGGCCCTGCCCAGTTTCATTGTCGGGGCGGCGCTACGGGCGGGGAAACTGGTCGAACTGCTGCCCGAATGCGTACCGCAAACCCACGACATCTACGCGGTCTATCCCCATCGCCGGCATTTGACTCCGAAAGTTCGCGCCTTTGTTGACTTCCAGGTCACCCGGTTCGGCCCCGAGCCCTATTGGGACAAGCCCTGACGGCCATGCCGCCCAACCTGTATTTAGCTACCTCCGACGCCGTATGGATCGCCGCCATAGCTTTTTTCGCGGCCCTGGCCCAGGGGGCGACCGGCTTTGGCTTTGCCATCATCGCCCTGCCGTTGCTGTTGGGGGTGATGGGCAGTCTGGACGCGGTCGGCCTGACCATCGTCCTCAATCTGCTGGTTTCCCTGGTCCTGGTGCCGGGCTTGTGGCCCCAGGCGCCGCGGGGACCCCTGATCCGGTTGTCCCTGGGCAGCCTGGCCGGCTTCCCCATCGGTTTGGTGATTTTTCTCCATGCCAGCCTTGAATGGGTGCGGTTGGCGGTCGGGCTGATCATTCTGCTGTTTGCGGGCTGGCTGGCCCTGAACCATCGCCGTGCCTCCGCCACTGGAGCTGAGGCCGGGGGAGTTAAGGTCCGGCCGGAGCGGACCTGGGCCGAGGTTGCCGTGGGCCTGGTGTCGGGCACCATGTCCACCGCCCTGGCCATGCCCGGCCCCAGCGTCATGCTGTATCTGTCCGCCAGCGGCATGGCCAAAGCGCAATTGCGCGCCACCACCCTCTGCCTCTTCACCCTGTCCTACGGCGCCGCCCTGATACTGCAGGCCGCCGTGGGGGCCTTGGGCAGCGGCATCTGGCTGGCCGTCGCCGTGGGCGCCGTACCGACGATCATCGGCGCGGTCGCCGGCGGCCGGCTATCGCGGATCATCAACGAAGGCCACTTTCGCGCCATCGTCCTGGCCATCCTCGCGGCCACCGGCGCCTATACCACCTTCAATGCGACAATGACGTGGATTTGAGGCCTGGATTTGAGACGTGGATTTGACGACAAATTGCGGCCACAATATCCGCCGGCAAACCACCCCCATGAACAGCAAGGTCAAACATGCAGTCGAATGATGATACCGGTGCCCGCTATCAGATGTTGCAATCCATAATGGACGCGTTGCCCATCAGCATAACCATGCGCGACACGGCGAACCGGTTTGCCTATGTCAATCGGCAAGCGGCCGAGCGCCTTTCTAAGACGATTGGAAGAAGCAGCGCGGCGCGGCATCTGCAACCGTCGGATTTCATGGGCAAGACGTTGCGGGATTTATTTGGCGAAGACACGCCCGTCGCGATCAAGGCCGTTATTGCGAACGTTATGGCCACGGGCAAGCCATTGCTGGCGCACGAGATGATCGGACTGCACGACCGCGACAACCTGCTATTCGATATCGTTCCCGTATTCGACCCAGCCGGAGCGAGCCAGGGCGTGGTCACGCTGGTCGTAGATATCACCACGCGCCGGTCGGCCGAGCGGGCGCTGCGGGATAGCGAGACTTTCAACCGGGCGGTCATGGAAAATACGATCGATGCCCATATTGTTATCGACCGGACCGGCGTCATTCGAACCTTCAACCAAGCGGCGGTGGGTTTGTTCGGCTACCAGGTGGACGAGGTTATTGGCGAAAATGTTTCGCTGCTGATGACCGCCGTGGACCACGACGGCCATGATGGCTATCTATCATCCTATCTGACCACGGGAACCTCGGCGATATTGGGCAAGGGTCCGCGCGAAGTGGCCGGCCGGCACAAGGATGGCGGGGAGCTGTTCCTGGAGTTGAACATCGGCCGGTTCGATAGCGGCGGCGAGGTGCACTTCGTCGGCTCCCTGCGCGATATCAGCGAACGGAAGCATTCGGAACAGGCCTTGCGGCAAAGCCAGGAAGAGGCGGTCAAGTCGCGGCGGCAGCTGGCCGATGCCATTGACAGCATACCCGAAGGATTTGCCCTCTATGATTCCGCCCATCGCATGATCCTGCACAACAAGACCCTGCGGCAAATGTATCCCGCCCTGGTCGAAGGCTTTGATCGTAGAGCGACGTTTGAAGAACTTATCCGAATAGCGGCACGCGGCGGCGTGATCTTGGAAATGGCTGGCAGCGAGGGCGATTGGATCGCCGAGCGCACGGCATAATTTGGCCAAAGTGATGAACCCATCGAACAGCATTTGCAGGACGGACGCTGGGTCCTGATTTCGGATCAACCCACCGCCGATGGCGGCATTGTCAGCGTGCGTACGGACATCACGGAATTGAAACAGCGCGAGGACGAATTGCGCCAGGCCCAGAAAATGGAAGCTTTGGGTCCAGGCTGTGTAAAAACGTTGGCTGCGATGCCAATACGAGACGGCCTTACGGTTTGATGTTCCTATTTCTGGGTTTTGGGTTTTGACCGGCTGTTGCGGTCCTGTGGGTTGGATATTGCGGTCTTAATGGGC
>JAYGEA010000192.1:0-32986 GCA_046582635.1 Alphaproteobacteria bacterium | reverse complement strand
AATGGAGGCGATTGGCCAGTTGACCGGTGATATTGCCCACGATTTCAATAATTTACTGGCCATCATGATGGGCAATCTTGCCCTGTTACAAGATGACATCGGCGCCGATTCCGAACAAAATGACTTAATTGAACCAACCATGCAGGCCGTGGAGCAGGCTGCGGTGCTGACGTCGCGCATGCTGGCTTTTTCCCGTCAGCAACCCCTGGAAATTTTGCGGGTCAATGCCAATGATCAGCTTCGGGGCATGCAGTCCTTGATCAATCGCGGCCTGGTGGAGGAAATTGAGATTGCCTACGACCTGGCCGCCGACCTGCACGATTGTTTCGCCGACCCAAGCCAGCTCGAACAGGCGATCCTGAACCTCTCCATCAACGCGCGTGATGCCATGCCGCACGGTGGCTTGTTGCGCATTGCCACGGCCAATAGGTCGATTTTGCCAGGGACCAACGAGGCTTTAAAAGTTCCGCCGGGCGATTATGTGGAATTAACCGTGGCAGATGTGGGTGTTGGTATCGCACCAGACAACCTGGACCGAATTTTCGATCCCTTTTTTACCACCAAGGATGTCGGCAAGGGGACGGGCCTGGGCCTCAGCATGGTGTTCGGTTTCATAAAGCAGTCGGAAGGCCATATTACCGTTGATAGCGTCCAGGGCGAGGGCACGACATTTTGCCTGTACTTGTCCGCCGCCCAACGGGAGGAGGCCCCGGTCCAAGTGGTGGCCATGGAAGAAACGGAGGGCCCGGCCAATAACGAGGTAATCTTGGTGGTTGAAGACGACGGTGATGTCCTGGCCATGGTTGCCAGGGTGCTGGAAAAAAATGGCTACCGGGTGTTGCGGGCCGGCAACGGGTCGGATGGGTTGGCCTTGCTCTCCGCACATCCCGAGATTGACATGGTGTTGTCGGACGTCTTGCTGCCGGGCGGAATGAATGGCCAGCAAATGGCCGATGCGGCATTAGCGGAACATAGCGATCTCAAAATACTATTCATGTCCGGCTACTCCCGCGAAGCCATTGTCGAACAGGGACGCTTGATGCCGGGTGTGCGGCTGTTGGGCAAACCGTTCAATCCGAATGTATTGATGCAAAGGGTGCGGGAATCTTTGGGCGGCTGACGGGGTACGCCGGCGGGATTGCTGAATTTGAGTTATGCGCAGCGGTTGCTGGGAAACCGCAGACTGATTGTCGTGCCTTGTTTCGGTACGCTGGCGATGTCGACGGTGCCGCCATGCAAATCCATCAGTGACTTGACCAGGAATAGGCCAAGACCGGTGCCCTCACTGGGGGCGGTGATGACGTTGCCGATCTGCACAAAGGGCTCCATCGCCGCTTCCGCCTCTTTCGGGGACATGCCGCTGTCGCGAACCGAGATCACCATGCATGTATCATTGGTGGCCTCCCCCTCAAGGGCAGCTATTATAACGACATGGCCGCCTGGCGGCGTAAATTTTATGCTGTTTGAAACCAGATTCATGACGATCTGTTTGGTCCTTGTTTCATCCGCCATCAGGCGCGGCAAACCCGGCGGGATGTCGATGGCGACGTCCACCTCTCCAGCCTCGGCGCGCTGTCCGGTCAGCCGCAATACCTCCGCCGCCAACAGCGAGATATCCAGCGGCGTTTCAGTCAGTTCAAGTTTTTCCGCCTCGATCTTCGTGACGTCGAGGACATCGGTTATCAAGGCCAGAAGATGCCGGCCTGATTGCGATATATCACCGATATATTCGACGTATTTTTCGTTTCCAATGGGGCCTAGAATTTCGCTCTCGAGCAATTCCGAGAAACCGATAATGGCGTTCAAGGGCGTCCGGAATTCGTGGCTCATGCTGGCCAGGAAGACACTCTTCGCGCGGTTGGCCTGATCCGCGTTTTCCCGCTCTTCACGCAGGCGCTGCTCCACCATGCGCAATGATGTGAGATCAACGAAGGTCGAGCTAAGCCGCTTTTTCCCCTCCCAGACCACGTGCTGGGCATGGAGCTGCAGCCAGATCGGCGTGCCATCCTTGCGCATGCCTTCAACTTCGTACCAATCCGGCACCGCATCGCCACGCCCGCGCGCCGCGGCATAGTCATACAGCCGCTCTCGCTCGTGCGGCGCAATTAGCACGTCAACACCGGGCAGCGCCATAACCTCTTCGGTGTTGTCGTAGCCGAACAGACTGGCCAGGGCCTCGTTCACGAAGACCGGGCGCAAATCGTCATGGATATATATCCCTTGGTGTGATTGTTCGACCAGCAGGCGAAAATTTTTCTCGCTGGATTTCAGGGCGGCCTCGGCCACCTTCAATTCCGTGATATCCGTACCCACGCCACGGTAACCCTTGAAAACTCCTGCCTCGTCAAAAACCGGCAGGCCCGAGGTGGAACCGTGGCGGATGCCGCCGTCCTTGGCATGAACCATCATCTGAAAATCTCTGAACGGCCGATGGGCCACGAGGTCCGCCTTGTGATCACGCCATTTTTGATTGTCGGTGTCGGGGTCGGCGGTATACTCCCATCGGGTCTTGCCGATGCGCGCGCCAGGGTCGCGACCGGTATCTTCGATGGGGCCCGTCATGCGGGTCAGGCGAAATTCTTCGTCCGATTCCCATAACCAATCGGACGCGGAATTGGCGTAATCCCGGAACCTCTGCTCGCTGTCCGTCAGGTTTTCTTGGGCCCGCATTAATTCGGTAATATCCGTGTACGCTGTGTGAAATCCCTGAAACCTCCCCTTTGCGTCAAAGATCGGCTTGCCGTTGACCTGCAGCCAACGTTCGGGGTTAATATCCGACTGGCGCACAATATCGCGGTAGGGTTCATGGGCGTTCATGGCTTTAATCTCGGCGTCTATCGCGTCGGGGCCAAGATGGTCGAATGCCAGCTCCTGCCGGGTTTTGCCGAGCATGTTTTTCGGTGTCCCGCCAACCTTTGCAACGCCGTCGGAGACATATGTAAGACGCAAATCAGCATCCATGGTGGCGAACCAATCCGCCGACATTTGCGTAATGTCCTGAAAGCGCCGCTCGCTGGCCCGTAGGGCGGTCCTCTGATTTAGGAAGCCATATAAAATAAAGGCCAATCCCGCCGATAGCACCAAGCCGAATATCGGGATCAATACGATTTCGCCGCCACTTCCCGGCGACATACCGTCGTCAGCGAGGGCGCGGCCGTGCAGGAGCTTCCAAGCGGTAAAATTCAGCCCTGCCAGCAGCAAAATCAACAGAGCCGGAATTACGATGTTCATGGTAGTTTTTATCGCTATTCAATCGTTGTAGCGGGCAGTATCGCACGAAATACCATTATTACGGTGAACAGAGTATGCGCGAATTGAGACCATGTAAATTCTTGCCGCCGCCCGGATGATTTCCTGTCCGGCAATCGGTCATTCCGCCTTGCCATGGCGTTGAAATGCGTCTATGTAGCCCGCGAACTCGTTTAAATCGCACGTGGGCTTGCGTCGATGGGACAAAAATACCCCATTGGTGCTCCGGTGTCCGGCAACGGATGGACGCCCGCGGAGGCATAACCGGAGAATATGATGACACTTTCGGACGTCCCGACATTCACCATGCGTCAGCTACTCGAAGCTGGTGTTCATTTCGGCCATCAAACCCATCGCTGGAATCCCAAGATGGCGCCGTTCATCTATGGCGCCCGCAACAACATCCACATCATGGACTTGCGGGAAACCGCGCCCATGCTGCAGCGCGCCCTGTTGAAGGTACGCGATGAAGTGGCCCGTGGCGGCCGGGTACTGTTCGTGGGTACCAAGCGCCAAGCCTCGGCACCCTTAACGGCGGCGGCCAATGCTTGTGGTCAGTATTACGTCAATCACCGCTGGCTGGGCGGTATGTTGACCAACTGGCGGACTATTTCCAACTCCATCAAGCGCCTGCGGGTGCTGGACGATCAGCTCGCGGTGGATAGCAGCGGCTTGACCAAGAAGGAGCTGCTGCAACTGACCCGGGAGCGGGATAAGTTGGAGCGCGCCCTGGGCGGCATTAAGGAGATGGGTGGTTTGCCGGCCGTGATGTTCGTGATCGACACCAACAAGGAAGAAATCGCCATTCAAGAGGCGCGCAAACTGAATATCCCCGTTATCGCGGTGGTGGATTCGAACTGCGATCCTGATCTGGTCGATTTTCCCATTCCCGGCAACGATGATGCGGCGCGGGCCATATCACTGTACTTGGACCTGATTTCCCGCTCGGTCATCGCTGGCCTGCAGCAGGAACGCCAATCCGACGGCGAGGATCTGGGCGCGGCCATGGAACTGCCAGCCGAGGAAGTTGCCGCCGTGGAAGAGGCAGTCGCTGCTCCGGCTGCGGCGCCGGCCGAGGCCGCGTCGGAAGAATCTGTTCCGACGCAATCCTAATTCAATTCAATTGCAATAGTTTACACTGTAAACTTCAGATAGGAGATTAACAGTGACTCAAGTATCAGCTGCGATGATCAAGGACCTGCGCGGCAAGACCGGCGCCGGCATGATGGATTGCAAGAAGGCCCTGACGGAAACCGAAGGCGATGTTGAAGCAGCCGTGGATTGGCTGCGCACCAAAGGCCTGGCAACAGCGGCCAAGAAAGCCGGCCGTGTTGCCTCCGAAGGCCTGGTCGCGGTGGCGGCGGATGGTACCAAGGGGGCCGTGGTCGAGGTCAACAGCGAGACCGATTTCGTGGCCCGCAACGATCAGTTTCAGGCTTATGTGCGCACCGTGGGCGAATTGGTTCTGGCCAGCGGCAATAGTGATGTCGACGCTTTGCGGGCCCAGGCTTATCCGGGCGGCGAACGCAATGTGGGCGAAGAGTTAACCCACATGATCGCCACCATCGGCGAGAATATGTCCCTGCGCCGGGCTGAAACCCTGTCCGTCGATACGGGCGTCGTGGCCTCGTATGTGCATGCGGCGGCGGCACCCGGACTGGGCCGCATTGGTGTTCTGGTGGCCTTGGAATCCACTGGCGATCAGGCGCAGTTGTCGGCGCTTGCCAAACAAGTGGCCATGCATGTGGCCGCCGCCTCGCCGCAATCGGTCAGCACCGATGATCTGGACCCGGAGGCGGTTGAGCGGGAGCGCGCGGTATTGAGCGAGCAGGCCCGTGACAGCGGCAAGCCGGAGGATATTATCGCCAAGATGGTCGAAGGCCGCCTGCGTAAATTCTATCAGGATGTGGTTCTGACAGAGCAGACCTGGGTGATTGACGGCGAGACCAAGGTGGCAAAGGTGCTGAAACAGGCGGGCCAGGATCTGGGCGCGCCGGTCAAGGTCGCCGGCTTCATCAAATATTTGCTGGGCGAAGGCATCGAAAAAGAAGAAACTGACTTTGCGGTGGAGGTCGCGGCGCAAGTTTCCGCTTGAGGTCGGTCCCGCGCCTTCGCCACCCGAAATAATTCGAGGATGAGGGGAACGCCCGTGACGACGTCAGAAACCATATCCCCAAAATCGACTGCCGGGGAACTGCGTTACCGCCGCGCGCTATTGAAAATCTCTGGCGAGGCCTTGTTGGGCGACGGCGAGTACGGTGTTGATTTCGATACCGTCCGGCGCATTGCCCAGGATGTGAAAGCGGTCCACGATCTGGGTATGGAAGTTTGCCTGGTTATTGGCGGCGGCAATATTTTTCGTGGCATCTCCGGCGCGACGGTGGGGATGGAGCGGGCCAGCGCCGATTACATGGGCATGCTGGCGACGGTGATGAATGCACTGGCCATGCAAAGCGCTCTGGAAGGCATCGAGCTGCCGACGCGGGTGCTGTCCGCCATTCCCATGGACACGGTTTGCGAGCCCTATATTCGCCGCCGGGCCGTGCGGCACATGGAGAAAGGCCGCGTTGTGATCTTTGCCGCCGGTACTGGCAATCCCTTTTTCACCACGGACACGACGGCGGCCCTGCGGGCGGCCGAGATGGAATGCGATTGCCTTTTGAAAGGCACCCAGGTCGACGGTGTCTACGACAAAGACCCAAACCAACATGATGAGGCCATACGTTATGATCGATTAAGCTACCATCAGGTGCTGTCGCGGGATCTGAAGGTCATGGACGCGGCCGCCATTTCGCTTGCGCGGGAGAATTCCATCCCTATCCTGGTATTCTCCATACATAACGACGGTGCATTTGCCGATGTGTTGCGGGGGCAAGGGCGGTGTACAATTATTGATGACAGTGATTTAGGCGGCGATTGAAGAGGGGGGTTGAATGGTGGCGGATCCTGACCTGGACGATCTGGAAAGACGCATGAAGGGCGCGATCGAGGCTTTGCGTCATGAATTCGCGGGCCTGCGCACGGGACGGGCTTCAATCGGGTTGTTGGAGCCGGTCATGGTTGATGTTTATGGCGCGCAAATGCCCTTGAACCAGGTTGGCACCATTGGTGTGCCGGAACCGCGCCTATTGACGGTTCAGGTCTGGGACAAGTCGGTTGTCGCATCCGTGGACAAGGCGATCCGGGCCTCGGGATTGGGTCTGAACCCGGCGGCCGACGGTCAGTTGATTCGCATCCCCATTCCCGAATTGACCGAGGAACGGCGGATCGAAATGGTCAAGATCGCCCATAAGTATGCCGAACAGGCTCGTATCGCTGTACGCAACGTGCGCCGTGACGGTATGGAAAATTTGAAAAAAATGGAAAAAGATGGCAAGATGAGCGAGGATGATCACCATCTTTGGGGCGACGAAATTCAGGAAATGACCGACCAGACCATCGCCAGGATAGATGAAGCCTTGGCCAGCAAAGACGAAGATGTAAGGCAGGTCTAGATCTTGTCCGAAGCCTCACCTGAAACCGCGCCATTGCCGCCGCCCGCCCATGTTGCCATCATCATGGATGGCAATGGCCGCTGGGCCAAGGCACAGGGCCTGCCCCGCGTGGCCGGCCACCAGCGCGGCGTGGACGCCCTGCGCGGCGTGGTTGAAGCGGGCCAGGAGATGCGGATTGATTACCTGACCCTTTATGCCTTTTCATCCGAGAACTGGAAGCGGCCGCCCCGGGAGGTTGATGACCTGATGGGCCTGCTGCGGCTTTATCTGCGCCGCGAATTGCGCGAATTGCACCGTAACGGCGTGCGCATTCGCTTCATCGGTGAATGGTGGCTATTGGCGGCCGATATCGTCAAGTTGATCGAGGGCGCGGAAGAGACCACCGCCGGCAATACCGGTCTGACCCTGATCATCGCCGTCAACTATGGCAGCCACCGGGAAATCGTCCAGGCCAGCAAACGCATCGCCGCCGCCGTCGCCGACGGCAGGATGAAGCTGGAGGATATTAACGAGGCCAATTTTGCCCGTCATTTGCACACCGACGGCATCCCCGATCCCGATCTGGTCATCCGGACCAGCGGCGAACAGCGTTTGAGCAATTTTCTGCTGTGGCAGGCCGGCTATGCGGAGCTGGTTTTCATGGACGTGCTTTGGCCGGATTTCAACAAGCAGAGCCTGCAGCAAGCGGTTGACGAATTCCACCAGCGTGAACGGCGTTATGGCGCATCCAGCGACTGAACCAGCGAAACCCGCTGATCAGGCTGCATCTTCGTTGCAGACGCGGGTGCTGTCGGCGGCGGTAATGCTGCCCGTGGTACTGGCGTTGCTGTATTTTGGCGGGCTGGGTTTTGCCTTGCTGCTGGCGCTGGCGGCGGTATTGATGGCGGGGGAATGGGACAGACTGACGGGCGGCGGCGGGTTTGGATTGGCGGGCCTGGGCGCGGCGTTGAGCTTGATGATTGTTCTATTGCTGGGCTATCTGGGCCGGCCCGATTTGGCCCTGCTGGCGCTGCCGCCTCTGGCCTTGGCGATGGCGTTGGTGTCCGGCGTTGGCGGACGGCCAATGAGCTGGCCGGTGGTGGGACTGTTTTGGCTGGGACTGCCTTGTCTGGCGTTGTTATGGCTGCGCGACGGGGAACAGGGGATGCTGGCGGTGTCATGGTTGTTCGTTACGGTTTGGTCTTGTGATACCGGCGCATATTTCGCCGGGCGGCACATCGGCGGGCCCAGGCTGGCGCCACGCATCAGCCCAAAGAAAACCTGGTCGGGTCTTTTGGGCGGGATGTTGGCCGCCGCCGCCGCATCGGCCCTTTTGTCAGCCTTGTTGGACATGGGCTCGGTGCCAATGTTTGCCATGATGGGGGCCTTGTTGGCGTTGATCTCGCAATGTGGGGATCTGGCGGAATCCGGCGTTAAACGACGCTTCGGCGTTAAGGACAGCGGCGCCCTGATCCCCGGCCACGGTGGCATTCTTGACCGGGTCGATGGCGTCTTATTTGCTGCGCCGGCATTGGCGTTGTTCATCTTGTTTCCAAATTTAGGAATTTTGCCATGGTGATGAAAAGCGGGAAAAATATCACTCCGGATGGATCGCGGCGCCGCGTCACGGTCCTGGGTGCGACGGGATCCGTGGGGCGCAGCACCCTGGATCTGATCGGTCGGCGGCCCGGTGCCTATGACGTCGTTGCCTTGACTGCTTATCGCAACGTCGATTTGTTGGCGGCCCAGGCCCGGCAGTTTAACGCCGATCTGGCGGTTATCGGTGACGAAAGCTGCTATGATGCCCTGCGCGAGGCTCTTTCTGGCAGCGGAGTCGAAGTGGCGGCGGGCTCTGATGCCTTGTGCCAGGCGGCCGGCCGGCCCAGCGATTGGGTCATGGCCGGTATTGTCGGCGCCGCTGGTTTGCACCCAACCCTCGCCGCCATTCGCCAAGGCGCGGTGGTTGGCCTGGCAAACAAAGAATGCCTGGTCTGCGCCGGTGAATTGATGCTGCAGGAGGTGCGGCAAAGCGGGGCCACCTTGTTGCCGGTGGATTCCGAACATAACGCAATCTATCAGGTCTTCGATTTTGACCGTCCCGAAACCATCGACCGCATCATTCTGACCGCATCGGGTGGTCCGTTCCTGCACATGGACGTCACCGCGATGGCCCAGGTAACCCCGGCCCAGGCCGTGGCCCATCCGAATTGGGACATGGGCGCCAAAATTTCAGTTGATAGCGCCACCATGATGAACAAGGGTCTGGAAACCATCGAGGCCTACCACCTGTTCCCCGTTGCGGCCGACCAGATCGAGATTCTGATCCATCCGCAATCCGTGGTGCACAGCCTGGTTGGCTATGTGGACGGCTCCGTCCTGGCGCAATTGGGCGCGCCGGACATGCGCACCCCCATTGCCTATTCTCTGGCCTGGCCGGATCGTATGGCGACGCCGAGCGCGCGGCTGGATCTGGCCCGTATTGGAAATTTGACATTCGAAGCGCCCGACCCCATGCGCTTTCCTTCCCTGCGCCTGGCGCGGGAGGCATTGGAGGCAGGGGGCACGGCGCCAACGGTTTTGAACGCCGCCAACGAAATTGCCGTGGCCGCCTTCCTGGCCGGGCATTTGGGCTTTTTAGAGGTCGCCCGGGTGGTTGAGGAAACTTTAAGCAAGATTACCGTATCGTCCGTCTCGAATTTGACCGATGTCGCCGCCGCCGATGGCGAGGCCCGCGCCACCGCGCGCAGGGTGGCCGGTTTACCTTCAATGGCTGATGGTCGGTTAAGCCTGGTACAAAGTTAGGGGCCAAGGGTAAAAACGATGATGCTGGAGTATATTTCCTGGACCTGGAACTACGGATTGCCATTTCTGGTGGTCCTGACCGTTCTGGTTTTTGTGCACGAAATGGGCCACTACCTGGTGGCGCGATGGAATGGTGTCCGGGTGGAAGTTTTTTCCATCGGCTTCGGTTCGGAAATTCGTGGCTGGAACGACAGCACGGGGACGCGGTGGAAAATCTGCTGGATCCCCTTTGGCGGCTATGTAAAGTTTTTCGGCGATAGCGATGGGGCCAGCCGGCCGGACGGCGACATTCTGCGCGAACTATCCGATGCCGACCGCGAGGCCTCGTTCCACCACAAGCGTCTGGGCCAGCGCGCCGCCATCGTTGCCGCCGGTCCCATGGCGAACTTTATCTATGCCATTGTCGTTCTCGCCGGCATGTACATGGTCTTTGGCCAACGGGTTACACCCGCGGAAGTCGGCCGCGTGGTTGATCAGAGTGTGGGACAAGCCGCCGGATTTCAGGTCGGGGATATCATTCTTGAAGTTGATGGCGATAGCGTTCATCGCTTTGAACAATTCGAACAGGCGGTCTTTCTCAACCCTGGCCAGCCGTTGAGTTTTCGCCTGCGCCGGGCGGGCCGGGAATTGACCTTGACCGCGACGCCCAAAATGACGGAACGGGCCGACCGCCAGGGCATAATCCATAAATTTGGCGACCTGGGCGTTTCGCCCGCCAATACGGCCATTGTCGGCAAGGTCTTTGCCGACAGCCCGGCGGCGATCGCGGGCTTCAGGGTTGGCGACCGGATCATGGCTATCGACGGTATTGCCGTTGATAACTTTGAACGGCTGCAGGATATGGTGGCGGCCAGCAAGGGAGCGAGATTGGCGGTTTCCGTTCTGCGCGAGGGGACGGAAGTGCGTCTGCATGCCGCCGCCCGCCGGGACATCAGCACGCGCGGCGCGGGTGGCGGCGACCGCTGGTTAATCGGTATCTTGCGGGCCAAGCGGCCGGCGGTCAAATTGGGACCGGGCAGCGCCTTGGCCGCCGCCTTCACCACTTGCTATGACATGCTGGCGATGACGGTGGATTTCGTCGGGCAGATGATTTCCGGCCGGCGCGGGACGGAAGACCTGGGCGGGCCGCTTCGCATTGCCCATGCCTCCGGTCAGGCGGCCCAGCTTGGCGTGGAATCGCTGATCATGTTGTCGATCCTATTGTCCCTCAACCTTGGCATGGTCAACCTCTTTCCCATCCCTATCTTGGACGGCGGGCATTTACTGTTCTATGGTTTTGAGGCCGTCATGCGCCGCCCCTTGACGGAACGCACCCAAGAATTTGCATTTCGGGTCGGATTAGCGCTGGTTTTGACACTTACGGTCTTTGTCACATGGAATGATCTGATACAATTGCGTTTCATCGAGTTCGTTGCCGGCCTGTTGTCATAACCCCTGAAGCTGGCCAATTGGAGGCCGTACATTTGCGTTTTCGCCCGACCATTCTGGCCAACGTTACTTTCGCCGCGACCATTTGCGGCGCCCTGACGGCAGTGATGCTTTTGGCCGCCGTACCGGTAGTGGCGCAGACCGCCCCGCAATTGGTATCCTCGGTAACCATCGCCCGCATTGATGTTCAGGGCAATCAGCGGATCGAGGCCTTGACCATCCAATCCTACATGACCATGACCGCCGGCGATCCCTATGATCCCGGACGAGTTGATCGATCCCTGAAGTCTCTGTTTGCCACCGGTCTGTTCGCCGATGTCTCTATCCGCCGTCAGGGCAATGTGTTGGTGGTCAATGTGGTCGAGAACCCCATTATCAATCGACTGGCATTCGAGGGTAACCGCCGCATCTCGAACGAGGCGTTGGAGCCGGAGGTGCAACTGCGCCCCCGCATTATTTATACCCGCAGCCGGGTTCAGGCCGACGTCCAGCGGATTTTGCAGGTCTACCGCCGCAACGGCCGTTTCGCAGCCTCGGTCGAGCCCAAGGTCGTGCAATTGGAACAGAACCGTGTCGATCTGATATTCGAGATCAACGAAGGCCCGGTAACCGGCGTTCGCCGCATTGATATCATCGGCAATCGAAATTTCAGCGACAGCAGGTTACGCCGGGCCATCGCCACCAAGGAAACCAGGTGGTACCGGTTCTATACATCCGACGACACCTACGATCCCGACCGCGTGACACTCGACCGGGAATTTCTGCGCAAGTTCTATCTCGAGCGGGGCTATGCGGATTTCCGCGTGCTCTCCGCCGTTGCGGATCTGACCCACGACAGGAGTGATTTTTTCATCACCTTCACGGTCGAGGAGGGCGAGCTTTACAAGTTTGGCAAAATCGATTTATCGACCAGCCTGCGCAATCTCGATCCCGAAATCCTGCGGCAGTTCCTGACCATTGTCGAGGGTGAAACCTACAACGCGGAAGAAATTGAGCTCTCCATCGAAAAGCTTAATTTTGCCGTCGGCCGCCTCGGTTATGCCTTTGTCGAAATTCGGCCGCAGGTCAACCGCCGCCGTGACAAACGCCTGATTGACCTGGTCTTTCGGATCAACGAAGGGCCCAGGGTGCATATTGAGCGGATTAATATCACCGGCAATATCCGGACCTTGGATAAAGTCATCCGGCGTGAAATGACCTTGGTCGAGGGCGATGCCCTCAACACCGCCAAGTTGCGGCGCTCGCGCCAGAATATTCGCCGTCTGGGTTTTTTCGACAAGGTTGATGTCGCACAGCGGCGGGGCGACACACCGGACCAGGCGATCATTGACGTCGACGTGCAGGAGCGTTCAACGGGCGAGCTTAGTTTTGGGATCGGCGTCTCAACGACGGAAACCGTGGTCGGCGATATTTCCATCCGCGAAAGAAACCTGTTGGGAAAGGCGCAGGATCTGCGCCTCACCCTTGGCTTCTCGGCGACCCGGCAGCAAGTGGACCTGTCCTTTACCGAGCCCTACTTCCTGGACCGCAATGTGTCCGCCGGCTTTGATGTCTTCAACCGCAAGCAGGATCTGCAGGATCGCTCGTCGTTCGATGAACAGGCCCGGGGATTCGCCCTGCGGTCCCGATTCCCAATCACCGAAAATTTGAAACAGGGATTGCGATATTCCCTGCGCAGTGACCGGATTGAAAATATTGATAACAACACTTCGCCCTTTATCCGGCTCGATGAAGGCGATTATGTGACCTCGTCCGTGTCCTACACCCTGACCTACGATACCCGCGACGATATCGCCTTGCCGAGCAGGGGTGTTATAATTCGTGGCGGCCAGGAATTCGCCGGCTTGGGCGGCGACGTGCAATATGTTCAAAGCACGGCGAAGATGGCCTACTTTCATCCCTTTACCCGGGAAATTGTCGGCAGTTTGACGCTGTCGGGGGGCAACATTTTTGGAATCGGGCAGGACGTGCGGGTCTTGAACCGGTTTTTCCTTGGCGGGGCGAGTTTGCGTGGATTTGAATCGGGTGGTGTTGGCCCCAGGGATAGCCAAACGGACGACTCCATTGGCGGCAATACCTACGCTGTTCTATCAGGCGAGATGCGGTTTCCTATCGGGTTGCCCAACGACTTCGGTGTCCTTGGCCGGGCCTTCGCGGAGGCGGGAACATTGTCAAATCCCGACGTCAGCGGCGCCAATCTGCTGGATTCAAAAGATCCGCGATTTAGCATCGGCGTTGGGTTATCATGGGGCTCGCCTTTCGGTCCCATTCGTGTTGATTTGGCCCGGGCGGTGATTAAGGAAAATTTCGACAAGGATGAAATTTTCCGGTTTAGTTTCGGCACCAGATTTTGAGCTTGCATTTAAGATTTTCGTGGAATTAGGCGGCATGCGGCTAACATCTGCATTGATTTTGATAATATTGGCCATGTCGTTCACGTCTGTGAACGGTGCGGGCGCCCGCGCCCAGGATCTTCCCCGGGCGGTGATTGCAGTTCTGGACTATGCCAAAATCCTGCGTACTTCGGATGCCGCCAGGGATGTCAGACGGCAAATCAAGCAATATCGGAACAGCTTCCAAGCTGAGATCCAAGCGGACGAAATTCGCCTGCGTGGGGTGGAGACGGATCTGAAACGCCAGCGCCACCTGTTAAGCCCCGCCGACTATGAAAAACGCCGGCAGGAATTCCGCGAGCAGGTCATCGCGGCGCAAAAACGCGGACAAAAACAAAAAGGGCAATTGGATCAGGCCCTAAAGGCCGCCATGGATCAGGTCCAGGGCGCGGTCATTCCCATCGTCAAGACTCTGATCAAAATCAAAGGCTTCACGCTGGTGGTTGATAAATCCCAGGTACTGTTTGCCAACAAGGCATTGGATGTTACTGATGAAGTCATGCAGCATCTGAACCAAGAACTGCGCACCATTAGCGTGCCAAAACCGCAATAGCCATGGCCGATCCGCGTTATTTTATGCGTCAGGGGCCTTTCTCCCTGGCCGATTTGGCGGCGGCCGGCGAGGCCGAACTGGCCGCTCCGGCCGACGCCACGATCATGATTGAAGATATATCGGCCTTGGAAACGGCGGCCTCGGGACATTTGAGCTTTCTCGATAACAAAGCCTATCTCGACGCCCTCGCGACCAGTGGAGCGGCGGCGGCAATTGTCGCTCCCCGTCATGCCGCCCGGGCGCCGGACGGCATGGCATTGTTGCTGTCCGACCAGCCCTACCGTGCCTTCGCCCTGATCGCCCAGGCCTTTTATCCCAGGCCGCGGCCCATGTCTGGGGTGGCGGCGGGTGCGGTGGTGGACGCCGGCGCTGTGCTTGGGCCCGGGTGTCAGGTCGATGCTGGCGCGGTTATTGCCGGGGGAGCGGAACTGGGCCCGCGCTGTGCCATTGGCTCCAATGCCACCATCGGCCCCGGCGTGGTGCTTGGCGAAGATTGTATCGTCGGCCCAAACGTCACCCTCTCTCATTGCCGGGTTGGTGACCGGGTGACCCTGCACCCCGGTGCCCGCGTCGGCCAGGACGGTTTCGGCTTTGCCATTGATCCCCGTGGCCACGTCAAGGTACCTCAAGTCGGCTGCGTGGTGATCGGCGATGATTGTGATATCGGCGCCAATACCACAATTGACCGTGGTTCCATGCGCGATACGGTGATCGGTCCCGGTTGCTGGATTGATAATCTGGTGCAAATCGGGCACAACGTGGAACTGGGCCGTGGTTGCGTCATCGCCGCCATGGCCGGTATTTCGGGCAGCACCAAGTTGGGTAATTTCGTGGCCATGGGTGGACAGGTCGGCCTGGCCGGTCATTTACAGATTGGCGACGGGGTCCAGATTGCGGCGCAAAGCGGTATCATGGCGGACGTGCCGCCGGGCCTGACCTTGTGCGGCAGTCCGGCGGTGCCCATCAAGGAATTTTTTCGCGGGGTTGCCACCCTGCGCCGTATGACGCAGACCAAGGGCAGGATCGCGGGCAGGATCGCGGGCAAGATCGCGGCCAAGAGTGAGGGCGGGAAGGAATGACGGAAGACGTTACAGGAGACACAGCGGGAGTCTCGGCGGGAGACCCGGTAAGTGATTTAGTGGAAACCGGAACGGTCGATAGCGTTGATATCGGCCGTATCATGGAGATGATACCCCACCGCTATCCCATGCTTCTGGTGGACCGGGTGGTTGACATTGTTGCCGGTGAAAGCGCCGTCGGCATCAAGAATGTCACCATTAACGAGCCGCAGTTCCAGGGTCACTTCCCCCAACGCGCGGTGATGCCCGGTGTGATGATCGTCGAGGCCATGGCTCAGACAGCGGGTATCCTGGTTGTGCATTCCATGGGTGAGGAGGCCGAGGGCAAATTGGTTTATTTCATGTCGATCGACAAATGCCGCTTTCGCCGCCCCGTGGGACCAGGCGATGTCATGCGTATTCATGTCGCCAAGGAACGGGCGCGGGGTAATGTCTGGCGCTTCAAGGGCGAGGTTTTTGTCGACGGCAAACTGTGCAGCGAGGCCAAATTTGCTGCCATGCTGGTTGAAGAATAGGATAACGGAATGGCGAATATTCACCCCTCGGCTATCATAGAAGACGGCGCGACCCTGGGCAAAGGCGTGCAAATCGGCCCCTTTTGCACGGTTGGCGCGGACGTCAACCTGGCCGACGGTGTCGTGCTTGACAGCCACGTGGTGATTGCCGGCAAGACCACGATTGGGCCGAACTGCCGGGTCTTTCCCTTTGCCGCCCTGGGTACGGCGCCGCAGGACACAAAATATTCCGGCGAACCTTCGGAATTGATCCTTGGCGCCAACAATATCATCCGCGAACATGTCACCATGCATCCCGGTACTTCGGGCGGTAACATGGTCACCCGGGTGGGAAACAATTGTCTGATCATGGTCGGCGCCCACGTGGCCCACGATTGCCGCATTGGAGATCACGTTATATTGGTTAACAATGTGGGCCTTGGTGGTCATGTCGAGGTGCAGGATCACGCCATACTCGGCGCCATGTCGGGGGTGCATCAATTCGTCAGAATTGGCCGCCACGCCATGATCGGCGGCAAATCGGCGGTGGAAAGCGACGTTATTCCCTATGGTTCGGTGCTGGGCAACCGGGCTTATTTGAGCGGCCTGAATTTCATCGGGTTGAAACGCCGTGGTTTTGGCCGGGAGGAAATTCACGGCCTGCGGGCGGCCTATCGCCTGTTGTTCGCCCAGGAAGGCACCATGCAGGAACGCCTGGTCGATGTCGCCACCATGTTCGCGGATCATGAACAGGTGATGGAGATCGTGGCCTTTATTCAGGCGGATTCCTCCCGCGCCCTCTGTCAGCCGAAACTGGACCGTGCCGCCTAAGCTGGGCATCCTCGCCGGCCGTGGGGCGCTGCCCGGACAGATTGTCCAGGCCTGCCGGTCAATGGGCCGGGATTTCTTCGTCATTGCCTTCAACGGCGAAACCGCGCCCGAGACCGTGGCCGGCGGAATTGCCCATGCATGGGTCGATCTGCCCACGGTGGGGCGGACCATACGCCTGTTGAAGGACGCAGGGGTCGAGGAGTTGGTGCTGATCGGCCCGGTCGGACGCCCGGATTTCAGCAAGCTGAAACCGGATTGGCATGGCGCCAAACTGCTGCCCAAGATCATCAAGGCGGCCCGCAAGGGCGACGACGCACTGATGAAGGTCGTGGTGGAGGATCTCGAACAACAGGGCTTTACCATCCTGGGCGCGGAACAGATTCTGGCCGACCTTTGCGCGCCCTTGGGCGTGATCGGCGGCCTTGAGCCCGATATTGTTGACCGTGCTGATATTGCCCGGGGCATGGACGTGGTGGCGCACTTGGGTGCCATGGATATTGGCCAGGCCGTGGTGGTGCGGGATGGCTATGTGCTGGCGGTCGAGGCGGCCGAGGGCACGGATGCCATGTTGCGCAGGTGCGGCGATTTCAGGGGCGCGGAGCGTGGCGGGGTTTTGGTCAAGCGGCCCAAACCGGGCCAGGAACGCCGCGTCGATCTGCCGACCATTGGCGTACCTACGGTGGAGGGCGCGGCGGCGGCCGGCTTGAAGGGCATTGCGGTCGCCGCCGGCGGTGCCTTGATCGCAGACCGCGACGCGGTGGCCGCGGCGGCCGATGCGGCTGGGATTTTTGTTTGCGGCGTCGCCCTGGACGAAGCCCCGAGTGAATCCCTGGGTGAATCCCTGGGTGTTTCTGGGGAGGAAGAACCCTGAACCACGCCGGGCGCCATTTCGTGATGGTTGCGGGAGAGGCTTCCGGTGATGTCCTGGGCGCGCGGCTGATCAGCGCCCTGGAACAGCGCCACAACGGCCCCTTGAGTTTCAGCGGTATCGGCGGGGCACAGATGGCGGCGGCGGGTATGAACAGCCTGTTCCCCATTTCCGATCTCTCGGTCATGGGCCTGGCCGAAATACTGCCACGCCTGCCTTTGTTGCTGCGCCGCCTGTCGGAAACGGCGGCGCATGTCAGGGCCCTGCGTCCGGCCGCCCTGATCACCATTGATGCGCCCGGTTTCTCATTCCGCCTGGCCAAACGCCTGGCGGGGGAAGGTATTCCCCTGATCCATTATGTGGCGCCCCAGGTCTGGGCCTGGCGCCCGGGCCGGGCCCGCCATTTGGCGGGGCGCATAGACCACCTGCTGGCTTTGCTGCCGTTCGAGCCGGCGTTTTTTCAAGACTATGACCTGCCCTGTGAATTCGTCGGTCACCCGGTTATCGAGGGCGTGGCCGAGTTGCCCGGCGATGGTCCGGCCTTTTGCAAACGCCATGGCATCGCCGCCGATGCGCCGGTCCTGGCATTGCTGCCAGGCAGCCGCGTGGGCGAAGTCCGCCGCCTGTTGCCAATCTTTGCCGACGTGGCGGAGATATTGCATCGGGCCCGGCCCGGGTTGCATATCGTTATACCCACCGTTGAACAAGTCGCGGAAACCGTTGCCCGAGCCGTTCAATCCTGGTCCATGCCGACCCATTTGATGGAGGGACCCTCGGAGCGGGCGGACGCCTTCGCCGCCGCTCAAGGGGCGCTCGCCGCCTCGGGCACCGTATCGTTGGAGCTTGCCTTGCGAGGGGTGCCGTCCGTAGTCGCCTATCGCACCAATCCAATCACGGCGGCCCTGGTTCGGCGCATGCTGACCATTCCCCATGTGGCATTGCCCAATATCCTGGCGGGGGAAAAGGTCATGGCGGAGTTTCTGCAAGAGAACTGCCAGCCCCGATCCATCGCCAAGGCCTTGACGGATTTGCTGGACGACCCCGACCATCGGGCCCGGCAACAGGAGAAGTTTGCCCACATTGCCGGGCTTCTTGGCCGGGACGGGATCGCGCCCAGCCTGCGGGCGGCGGATGCCATTTTGCGTTTGATGGATGGCCGGGTTGACAACTGACCACGAAAAAGGGCCCGCATGAAGCGGGCCCGAATTCAACCTCAATCGCCGGATCTACCGGTCGGCCAGAGATACGAATGACCGTTCAGTCGGCCCGGTATAGAGTTGCCGCGGCCGGGTGATCTTCTGGCTGGGGTCCTCGATCATCTCGTTCCACTGGGCGACCCAGCCCACCGTGCGGGCCAGGGCGAAAATCACTGTGAACATGGAGGTGGGGAAGCCCAAGGCGCGCAGGATGATGCCGGAATAGAAGTCCACGTTGGGATAGAGCTTGCGGTCGACGAAGTAGGAGTCGCTCAGGGCGATTTTCTCCAGCTTCATGGCCAGTTCCAACAACGGATCATCGACGCCGAGTTCGTCCAGCACTTCGTGACAGGTTGCCATCATGACCTTGGCCCGAGGGTCATAGTTCTTGTAGACCCGGTGGCCGAAGCCCATGAGGCGGAAGCTGTCGTCCGGATCTTTCGCCCGCGCCAACGCTTTCTCCACATTGCCCACTTCGCCGATCTCGCCCAGCATTTTCAACACCGCTTCATTGGCGCCGCCATGGGCGGGACCCCATAGGGAGGCAATGCCGGCGGCGATGCAGGCAAAGGGATTGGCGCCCGAAGACCCGGCCGTGCGCACGGTGGAGGTGGAGGCGTTTTGTTCATGATCCGCGTGCAGGATCAAAATGCGGTCCATGGCCCTGGAGACAATGGGATTGATCTCGTAACTCTCGCACGGTACGGCGAACATCAGGTGCAGAAAATCTTCCGCATAGGAGAGATCGTTGCGCGGATACATGAACGGCTGACCGATGGAATATTTATAGGCCCAGGCCGCGATGGTGGGCATTTTTGCGATCAGGCGATAGCTCGCCACCATGCGTTGATGGGGATCATCAATATCCGTGCTGTCGTGATAAAACGCCGAAAGGGCGCCGACTACGCCGACCAGAATGGCCATGGGGTGGGCGTCGCGGCGGAACCCGCGATAGAACTGTGCCAATTGTTCATGCACCATGGAATGATAGGTGATGTCATGGACAAATTTGTCCCGTTGATCAGTATCCGGCAACTCGCCATTCAGGAGCAGATAACACGTCTCCAAAAAGTCGCTGTTTTCCGCCAATTGGTCGATGGGATAGCCGCGATGCAGCAAAATGCCCCGTTCGCCGTCAATAAAAGTGATCTTGCTTTCACAACTCGCCGTGGAGGTGAAGCCCGGATCGTAGGTGAATTGGTCCGTCGCGCCATATAGCTTGCGAATATCGATGACATCGGGCCCCAAGGTGCCGGACATAACATCGAATTCCGTGCCTCCGTCCGCGCCGCCAAGGGAAATTGTTTTTGCCGCCATGAGATCTCTCCCGTATTTTGTGATTGGCTGGACCCTATGATGCTGGGCCGGCATGTCTTTGAAACTGCGTTGTTTGCTGGGGCCACTATAACCGAGGCGGCCCCATTAGCGTAGGGTGGATTTTGTCGTATAGAACAAAAAGTGAAAATATGGCGCTTATTGCATATGATCACCGATCCGATCCAGGCTTTCCCGGCGGCCCAGAAAATACAAAACCTCGAAAATGCCAGGTGACGCGTTGCGTCCCGTCAAGGCCGCGCGCAAGGGCTGGGCCAATTTTCGCAGCTTCAGGCCTTCCGCCTCCGCCAGGCCGCGAACGGCATCCGCCAGGGCATCGTGGTTCCAATCCGTGACCCCGCCGAGGCAGGCATGCGCCTTGGCCAGCAAGCCTGGCGCGTCTTCGCCCCGGACCTGGTCGGCCGCCATTTCCTCCATCTCAAGCGGCCGGCTGTCCAACAGGAACATCGCCTTGTCGGCCAACTCCACCAGGGTTTTTGCCCGTTCCTTCAGGGCGCCCATGGCCAGGGGCAGACGGTTCTGTTCCGTCTCCGACAAAGCCCGTCTAATAGTCGCGACCAGTTGATCCCGGCACAGAGCACACAGCGCCGCCTCGTCCATGGCGCGCAAATAGTGGCTGTTTAAATTTTCCAGTTTGGGGATGTCGAACCGGGAGGGTGATTTTCCGATGGCGTCCAGGCCGAACCATGCAACGGCCTGGGCGGTGTCTAGGATCTCGTCATCGCCATGGCTCCAGCCAAGGCGGAGGAGGTAGTTGGCCAGCGCGGCGGGCAGAATACCCATGTCACGATAGGCTTCGACGCCCAGGGCGCCGTGGCGCTTTGATAGTTTCGCGCCGTCCGCTCCGTGGATCAGGGGGATATGGGCAAACTGCGGCGCCTGCCATCCCATCAGGTCATATATTTGCCGTTGGCGGATGGCGTTGGTCAGATGGTCGTCACCGCGAATGACGTGGCTGACGGCCATGTCGTGATCGTCGACAACCACCGCCAACATATAGGTCGGCGTGCCATTGGCCCGCAGCAGCACCATGTCATCCATTTCTCTGTTCCCCACCTCCACCTTGCCCTGGACCAGATCAAGGACCACGGTGGTGCCCGATTGCGGCGATTTCAGGCGAATGACCGGCGCCTGACCCGCCGGCGCCTCCCCTGGGTCCCGGTCCCGCCAGCGGCCGTCATAGCGCATGGACCGGCCCTCGGCCTTGGCCGTCTCGCGCATTTCCGCCAGTTCCTGCCGCGTGCAGTAACAGTAATAAGCCTTGCCGGCGGCCAGTAGTTCACGGGCAACCTCGCCATGGCGGTCGGCGCGGGCGAATTGCGATATCGGCTCCCCCCGCCAATCCAGGCCCAGCCAGTGCAGGCCCTCGTGAATGGCCGTCACCGCCGCCTCGGTAGAGCGCTCCCGGTCTGTATCCTCTATACGCAGCAGCATGTGCCCACCGTGGTGTTGGGCGAACAGCCAGTTGAACAGCGCCGTGCGGGCCCCGCCAATGTGCAGGAAGCCGGTTGGGGAAGGGGCGAAACGGGTAATCACGGACATGCTTTTCGCTTTCCAGTGGGGGGCCTATGATGCCTAATATGGCGCGTGGCGTTATCTATCACATCACCTTGGCGGAGGCCAACGGCCCAACTGACCCAGGCTTTCCTGGCGGAGCGGGAGCGCTGGCCCCTATGGCTGCCGGTCATGCTGGGCCTTGGCGTGGCGTTGTACTTCACCTTGCCGCTGGAGCCGCCCTGGTATGCCGGCCCCGGCGTGGTCGCGGTAATGCTCGCGGCCGCCTGTTTGGGCCGGCGCCATGGTTATGTGCTGTTGGTGTTGTTGGCGCTTTTGGCCACGGCCGCGGGCTTCTGGGCTGCTCAGGGCCGCAGCGACCGGGTTGCCGGCCCCGTATTGGAAAAACGCATGGCCCCGGTTTATCTGACGGGGACCATCGTCAATATTGAAACTCGGATCCGTGGCTTGCGCCTGTCTTTGCGCGATAGCGAGATATCGAAACGTCCGCGCTGGCGGGCGCCCAGGTTGGTGCGTTTGACCCTGCGCCACAGCCCGGAACCACCCCTCGTGGTTGGTGACCGGATCAGCCTGCGGGCGGTCTTGATGCCCCCCGCCGCGCCGGCCGCGCCCGGCGCCTATGATTTCGCCCGCGCCGCCTGGTTCAAGGAGATTGGCGCCGTGGGGTATGCCGTTTCCCGCGCCAAGGTGGTGGCGGCGGCGGACCGCACAAGTCTGAATTTGCGCATCGTGGAATGGCGGCGCAATCTGGCGCAACATATCCAGGCCCAGTTGCCCGGCACCGCAGGCGCCGTGGCGGCTGCCCTGATGACCGGCGATCGCGGTGCCATTCCCGAGGCGGTCTTGCAGGATATGCGGGATGCCGGCCTGGCGCATCTGTTGGCGATTTCGGGGCTGCACGTGGGCCTGATCGCCGGCTGGCTGTTCTTTTCCCTACGTTTTCTGCTGGCCCTGGTGCCCGGCCTGACCCTGCGCGCGCCCATCAAGAAATGGGCCGCCGCCGCTTTGCTGGGCGCCTTTGCCTATATGGTGCTGACCGGCGCCACCGTGCCGACCCAGCGGGCATTTTTGATGCTGGCCCTGATGATGCTGGCGGTGATGCTGGACCGGGTGGCGATTTCCTTCCGGCTGCTGGCCTGGGCCGCCGTCGTTGTATTGCTGTGGGCGCCTGAAAGCCTGCACTCGGTCAGCTTCCAGATGTACTTCGCCGCCGTGGTGGGATTGACCGCGATTTATGAAAACTTCGGTCCGGCCATGGTGCGCTGGCGGTCGGACGGCGGCCGGGCCAAACGGTTCAGCCTGTATCTGGGCGCCGTCTTGCTGACCACGCTGGTGGCCAGTCTGGCGACCGCACCCTATGCGCTCTATCATTTCAACCGGGTCGCCATGTACGGCCTGGCCGCCAACCTGATCGCCGTGCCCCTGACCGCCCTGTGGGTGATGCCCTGGGCCCTGGCCGCCTTCGTGCTGTTGCCGTTTGGCTGGGAGCAATTGGCTTTGGTGCCCATGGGCTACGGTATCGAGGCCATGTTGGCGGTGGCGCACACGGTGGCCGGTTGGCCCGGTGCGGTGGCCCTGGTGCCGGCATTTTCAGTTTGGCCATTGGCGATTATGACCCTGGGTGGGCTATGGCTGTGTCTGTGGCGGGGCCGCTGGCGTTACGGCGGTGTGATGGCGATCATGCTCGGCATTGTCCTGGCGGCCCATGGCGATCCGCCGGATATCCTGATTGACGGCCGGGGCAAGGCCATGGCGGCCCGCCTGGACAGCGGCGCCATCCTGGTCGCCGCGCCCTATCGGCGCAAAAGCATCACCCTGGATACCTGGCTGCGCCGTTTGGGCCGCGAGGACCCCATCAAGGACGACAGGGTCATGCGCTGCGCCCGCTTGGGCTGCGCCCTGGTCAGGCATGGACACACGGTGGGTTTCGTCCGGGACGCCCGCGCCCTGGAAGACGATTGCCGGGTCGCCGACCTGGTTCTTTCGGCGGTACCGGTGACGTTCAACTGCCCCTCCGCCAAGCTGGTGATCGACCGTTTCGATTTGTGGCGCCGTGGCGCCATTGCCATCTGCTGGCGCAATGGCGAAATCAACGTGGTGGGCGCCAACGATGATCGCGGTGATCGGCCGTGGAGCCGACCCAGGGGAAAGCCATAGCCGCCCCATGCTCTTGTCGCGAGGCCCTACGGCGCCATGTTTTTCTTGCGTAATTGTTCGATGGCGTTATCGGTCTTGCTCAGATGCTCCAGGCCCATGCCCTTGAGGACGTGGTCGGCCTTGGAGAACTGGATATTGGTATAGGTGGTGATCTCCACCCGGTTGCCCCAGGGGTCGAGGAAATCCAGGAACCGGGTATCAAGAAAGGTGATGCCCATGCCCTCCAACATCTCCCGCGCCAGGTCCTTGTCGTCCACGGCAATGCCGAAATGCCGCTTCTCGTCGGGGCCCTGAGTGCGGCCCAAACTGAAATTGATGAACTGATCGCCGAAATAAACAAAGGCCGCCGTCTCGCTTTTGCTTGCAAGATCGAAATCGATGAAGCCGCCGTAAAACGCCAGTGCCTCGTCAATATTGCCGACCTCAAGCGCTACATGGTTGATGCCCACGGCGCGGGCTTTTCTTGCATCGTCGTTAGGCATCATTTCACAATCTCCGGTTCCGTATCGATCAATAAGGTCTCTAACAAATGGGCATGGCCGCGCGCGTCGTCAATGGCCCGGTGGGTATGTTCATGGTCGCGGTCCAACCAATGTTGCCTCATCATGCCAGTTTTCATCCTCGCGCAAGGTGATATCAACCATCAAGGCGCCGGCCAAGGCCTCCACCGCGTCCCGCAAACTGTCCTCACTCAGGGCGGCGGGCACCCGTACCCTGGCCGTAGCCTGAAACAGCATGTCGCCGCCCATGGGTGCGCGACGCAGACTGGTCTCCATCTCCTCCACCGAGGCGCCATGCTCGGCCAGGCAATGGGTGATGTCATGGACGATGCCGGGATGATCGGGACCGAGGAGTTCCAGATGCAGCACCGGGCCATCCGGCGGGGCGGCGGTGGCCGCGGCCTCCACGGTGAGTGTGAAGCCCTGGTTTTCCAGTGCGGATAGCGCCGCCTTGAAGGCCGCCTCCCGATCAGCGGGAATGTCCACCCGTACGATACCGGCGAATTTTTCCGACAGTCGGGCCATGCGGCTTTCCAGCCAGTTGCCGCCCGCATCGGTTACAGCTTCCGACAGGGTATCGACCAGGCCGGGGCGGTCCGTGGCGATGAAGGTCAGGACGAGAGATTTCATGGGTGGTTTCAATCCGAGAATTCATCAAGGTTTTTCCATGGCCGGGCGGCTCCGTCAATTGCCCATTTGCGGTGCCAATTCCAGGGACCCGATCGTGCGGACGTGCAGCTCAACCCAGTTCAAAAATTGCCGCCAAAGCTGTTGCACCCCGGCGGCATCGAATAGCTTGTCCCTGATTGATCCTCCCAATTCGCTGTTACCCTATCATCGAAGCCGTTAGACTGTGCCGCGAAACCCCGCAAAAATGGAGCCGGCCCGTGAGTAACAAGACATATAAAATTGCCCTGATCCCCGGTGACGGCATCGGCCATGAGGTGGTTCCCGCGGCGGCGCAAGTGCTGGAAAAGGTCGGCGGGCAGCACGGCTTCAGCTTCGAGTGGGCCGAGTTCGATTGGAGCTGCGAGCGCTACACCAAACTGGGCGCCATGATGCCCGAGGACGGCCCGGAGCAATTGGCGGCTTTCGACGGCATATTCCTCGGCGCGGTGGGCTATCCCGGCGTGGCCGACCATATCTCGCTCTGGGGTCTGTTGATCCCCATCCGGCGCGCCTTCGACCAATACGCCAACGTGCGGCCGCTAAAACTGTTCGAAGGGGTGAGCTCTCCCTTGGCGGGACGTGGCGCCGGTGACATCGACATGGTCATCGTACGGGAAAATGCCGAGGGCGAATATTCCCAGATGGGCGGCCGCATTTACGAGGGTACGGAACGCGAGACGGTGATCCAGGAGGCGGTCTTTACCCGCTACGGGGTCGATCGCATTCTGCGCCATGCCTTCGAAGTCGCCACCAAACGGGCCGGGGAGCAGGGCCGCCCCGGTAAGGTCACCTCCGCCACGAAATCCAACGGCATCATCCACACCATGCCCTATTGGGACGAACGGTTCGAAAAAATGGCGGCTGAATACCCGGATATCGAGACGGACCAGTTCCATATTGATATCCTCTCGGCCCATTTCGTGCAGCATCCGGATTGGTTTGACGTGGTGGTCGGTTCCAACCTGTTCGGAGATATTCTCTCGGATCTGGGCGCCGCCGTTGTTGGCGGCATGGGCCTGGCACCGGCGGCCAACCTGAACCCCGCCGGCGAGCACCCCTCGATGTTCGAACCCGTGCATGGTTCGGCCCCCGACATCGCCGGCAAGGCCATTGCCAACCCCATCGCGCAGATCTGGACCGGCGCCATGATGCTGGAACACCTGGGCGAGGCGACCGCCGCCCGCGCCATCGAGGCGGCGATCGTGGCCGTTCTGGCCGACGGCTCGGTCCGTACCCCGGACCTGGGCGGTCAGGCGGACACCGGCACCTTGGCCCAGGCGATCAGCGATGCGTTGTAGATGACAACCGGATTGCTGTTGTTCCGGCGGTTATGATTTCCCGCGCCACAGCATGGCCAGTCCCGATACCACCGAGCCCAAGGCCATGACGGCAAATCCCCATAGCCATGCGGTGGGCTGGTCGCGGCCGCCGCCCTGCTGAATGGCCAGACCGACCGCCAGCGGCCCGAGAAAGCCAAAAGCAAATCCGGCCATGCCCAACAAACTCAACGCGGCCGCCCGGGTTTCCCGTCTGGTCGCCGCCGCGAAGCCACCCGCGATGGCGCCCACGTCGCCGTAGCTTGTGACCCCGTGTAGCAACAGCAATACCAGAACCAGACCGTAGGCGCCCGCCGCCTGCCAGCCCAGGGCGACACAGACCACAACTGACGCCAGCGAGACCACGCCGATGGCCAATCTGCGTCCATGGCGTATGCCTATCTCGGCGATCAAGATGTTCAAGGGCACGGCGATCAGAACCGACAGGGCGGCGAATGTGGTCGGCTGCATATCCAGGCCCAGATCGGCGTTCGGGGCGGCGTTCGAGGCAAAGTTGAAGGCCAAAAAAGGTACAAACCAGACCCGTATGGCAAAGACCTCCCACAGGTTGCCGGCGTAGGCAATGATGTATCGCACGGTCTCTCCATCGCGCAGGACGGCGGCGAAATCCGCCAGGTGGCCCTTGCTGGCGGGAATGTGCCCATCAGGGGACGGTCCGATCAGCAGCAGCGCCGGTATCGCGCAAAGGGAACCCAGGCAGATGGCGAAAAATACCGCCTCCCATCCGAAGGCCGTGGATAGATACCCGGCAAGCAGATAGGAACATCCGCTGCCCAACGCAAAGGCGCCGGTGTAAAACGCACTGGCCCGTGCCTGGCCATCGCCCGCAAGACGGTCGGCCAGCATTTTCATGCCGATGATGTGGATGCCGGAAAACCCCATGCCGGCGATGGCGCGAAACACCAGGGCAGACCAGAAACCGTCAGCGAACAGGGCCATGCCGAGGGCGGCGCCGGCGCCGGTCAGCGCGGCGGCGGCATAGACCGCCCGATCATCGAAGCGGTTCGTGAGCCCTGGCAGGAAAGGCAAGGCCATGGCATAGCCGGCAAAATAGATGCCGCCCAGCCAGCCGATCTCCGAAGCGTCAAGATGCCAGATCCCGGACAATTCCATAGCCAGGGCCGGCACGGCCATGATCGCCAGCTGCCCCAGTACAAGGCCCAGGGAAACGGCGACTGTAATCAATGTCGGAGAACGCAATTTGAAACCTACTCTCGCCGCCAGCCCTGGAATTATGGCTGGATTTCCTCCCGGCCATCTTGCCGTGGTCTCCTAGCCTGTCAAGGCCGCCCGACAGATCAATTTACCCGAAGCCGGCCACGACCAGCCATTACGACCAATTCTGGCGATGATCCATATGCAACAACGTATGATGCACGGTGATGTCGATGTCTTCGCGTGCGAAATCCACATGATGCATAAAGGCCGATACGCGCGGGTCGATGCCGGCGTCTCTCGCGCCCGGCGGAACCACGAATTTGGCAAGCCATTTTGGTGGTAAGGGGGGATAGATGTCTTATTGCACGCCGCCGTTTTTATCTTTTTTGGCTGTGCCTTCGCCTTGGATTGGTTCGTCCTTCGCCGCCTGGGCCGTACCGATGGCGAGAAAATGGGTCGGTCGGCGGGCGGCGGCATGCAGCAGTGCGGATTTTATTTTCGATAGAATGGCCGAAAACGTACCTGGCATGGTGTTCCCCAATGCACAATTCCGGTCCAAAGTAACCCGGAGCGGGCTTATTTGAAAATGAGTCGGGCGTTTGCATGATTGTGCAATTTCGACCGGCTGCGTAAACTAATCTGATGGCAACAGATCAAGCGGACCAGCCCCGGACAGACGGCGACCTCACCTCGACCCTCAAGTCCCTGGCCCTGAATGTCGGCGGCGACGTGGTTGGCGTGGCGCCGGTGGCGCGGTGGGATGAGTTCGTGCCCGAGGGCTACCGGCCCTACGATATCCTGCCCGGCGCCAAATCCGTGGTCGTGGTGGGTACGCGGAGGCCGACCATGGGGGCCTGGAAATGTCCCGATGCCCGACTGATGGAGGTCAATGGTTATGACTTCGCCAACGACCGGGCGATCCACGTGGTCGCCAATCATATCGAAACCGAGACCGGCTTTTATGCCATGCAGGCCCCGACCCTGCCCGTGGCGGGTCATCAACCGTTGATGAGCATGATGCTGGCGGCCGTGCTGGCGGGCCTCGGCACCCGGTCTTTCGCCGCCAATATCATTCTGAATCCGAAATACGGCCTGCTGTATTATTCGGCCGCCATCACCACCGCCGAACTGGTGCCCGATGGGATGCTGGAACAGCAGGTCTGTTCCGCGCCCATGTGCGTCGCCACCTACCGTAATATCGGCAAGACGCCCTGCATGGCGGCCTGTCCGGCGGACGAGGGCGGCTGTCTGGACGGCTCCATCGATGCGGACGGCCAGATCGAGGAGGTCTATTATGACTGGGAGCGGTGCAGCACCCGGGCCATGAATTTCGGCATCAACAGTTTTCAAAAGGCCCTGGCGGAGATTATCAAGGAACAGGATTCCGAGCGGCGGTCGTCCATGATCAATTCAGATTTCTTTACCCGTTCGTGTACCTCCATGGGGCATTTCAAGGAAAGCGTGGCGCAATGTTTTGAATGCATGCGGGTTTGCCCCATCGGCCGGACCGAGAGGAAGTTGAAATGACAGACCCCGATCCTTCCAATCTTCAGGCCTACAAGGATGAATTGATCGAACAGGCCACGCGCGGTGGCGCCCTGGTGGCCGGCGTGGCGGATGTTGAGGCTTTTCACATGGCACCCGTCGGGCACCGGCCCACGGATCTGTTGCCCGGCGCCAGGGCGGTGTTCGTGGTGGGCGGCGCCCAGCCCCGGGCGGCGGACTGGCGCAGCCCCAAGGCGGAGCATATGGAGACCACCTCCACCTCTGACCGGATCAGCGCCCTGGCCCTGAAGTTGTGCCATCATGTGGAGCGCAAGTTCGGCTATTACGCCCTGTTAAACCCGCCGGGCGTGGACCGGGGGCAGCAGCCGTTCATGAGCCTGACCCTGGCGGCGGAACTGACGGGCTGCGGCACGCGCAGCCTGGCTGGGCCGATCCTGAACCAGGAATACGGCTTTATGTATTATGCGGCGCTGATCACCACCCTGCCCTTGCCCATCGACGGCCCGGCAGAGGAGGCGGTCTGTCCGGCGCCTGAGTGCACGTCCATGTGGGAGGCGGAGGGCACCACGCCTTGTCTCGCCGTCTGCCCCATTAATGACGGCGGCTGTCTGGGCGGCCGCCTGGAGAATGGCAAAATCGTAGACAGCCAATATGACCGGGCGCGGTGCACCATCCGCACCAACGGCAACTGGGTGCCGGGTTTCCAAAAAGCCCTGGGCCTTGCCCTGGACGAACCGGACGGGGAGCGGCGCAAGATGATTCTGAATTCCACCATGTTTACCCGCACCCTGTGGTCCATGACCTATTCCAATGTCAGCCAGGCGCAGTGTTTTGAGTGCATGCGGGTCTGTCCCGTGGGCGCCCAGCACCGGAATTTGAACTAGACCGGAATTTGAACTAGGCCGAATTTTGAATGAGGAAGGTGATGCCATGAGCTTCTTTTTTGTCGAGCCGGAGGTCTACAATAAATACAAGGACCGGGTTCTGGCCATGTCGCAATCGATCCAGGTCAACTACGTGGAGCACCTGGCGCCGGAAAAACGCAAGCCCGGTTACAGCGACCAACAGATCGCCGAAGAGCTGGGCCTGGAGGTGCGCGTGGTGCGTGAAATCCGCTGCGTCGGCGAGCGGGAATTCTATGACATTGATGAATGGGAAAAAGCCACCGAGTTTAAGGAGCGGCAATGCCGCGCCTATGCCGAACGGGGCGTCGCCTCGGCCACGGGAAAGTATTTCGCGGCCAAGAAGGCGGAGAAGAAGTAGATGCATAGCACCTACGATCTGGTCTGGTACGCCGCCGAACGGACGCCGGATCATCTGGCCATCGTCGATGACCGCACGGATCGCCGCCTGAGCTATCGCCAGATGATCGAAGAAGTGGAGATCATCGCCGCCGGGCTGGCGGATCGGGGCATCAAGGCCGGTTCACGCTTTGCCACCGTGTTGCCAAATTTTTACGAACATTGCCTGATTATCCTGGCCCTCACGCGCCTGGGCGCGGTACCGGCCCTGGTCAATGCCCGCCTGACCCCGGCGGAGATTGCCGAATTGGTCAAGGACGGCGATATGGCCGGCGCCATTATCCTGCCCAACCCCGAACTGGCCCGGGCCGTGGCCGCCGTCCTGCCCAAGGGTGCGCCGTTATTGTCCGTGGGCCCGGTCGAGGGCGCGGAGGATAATGAAAGTTGCCGGGGAAATGGCGCCGCGCTGGCCACATTCATCCCCCCCGCGCCCGAGGATCCGGCCTATATATTTTATACCTCCGGCACGACGGGGCTGCCCAAGGGCGTGGAGCTTTCCCAGCGCACCACCGAGGGGCGCATCACCTGGGTCTCGCCCATGGGCGGTCTGCGCATCGGCACCCATAGCCGTATTCTGGGTCTGGCCCCGATCAGCCATTGTATTGGCTACTACGGTAATTTTCTGGCCGCCCTGGCCTACAATGGCACCTACTACATCATGTCCCAGTTCGATCCAGGTCGGGCGGTGGATATGATCGCGGTGCATGAAATTACCTTTTTGTTCACGGTGCCGACATTCTTTGCCGGCATGGTGGGCGCGCCCAACTATGAGCCGGCGAAAATGGCTTCTCTGGCACTGATCCTGTTTGGTGGTGCTTCCATTCCTCCGGCCTTGCTGGAACGTCTGGACAAGGAGTGGCCGGCCACCTTCCGCCATATTTTCGGCACCACGGAGACCATGTGCTCCCTCTATAACCCCACGCCCGTGGGCCAATCGACACGGCTGCGGGCGGGGTTTTATTCCCGCGCGCGGGTGGTCAAGTACGGCGGCGGCGTGGATGACATCGTCGCACCGGGCGAGGAGGGCGAGTTGATTATCGATGCCAACCCGGACACCATATTCGATGGCTATCTGAACCGACCGGAGGCCACGGCGGAGAAGATGCGCGATGGCTGGTACTATGCCGGCGATGTTTTCCGCTTGCGCGAGGACGGCGATATCGAGCTGGTCGGCCGGGTGGATGACGTGATCCGCAGCGGCGGCGAAAACATCCACCCCGACGACGTGGAACCCATCCTGCGGGATCATCCCGGCGTGCGGGAGGTTTCAGTGGTCGGCATCAAGGACGATTATTGGGGCGAGATGACCGTGGCCTGCGTGGTCCCCGGCGATGCTGCCCTGACGGCGGGGGATCTGGACGGCCATTGCAAGGCTTCGACCCTATCATCCTATAAACGGCCGAGGGGCTACGTTTTCGTCGATGAATTGCCGCGCAATGCCGCCAACAAGGTTCTGCGCCGGGTTTTGCGGGATACCGCCCAGCAGGCCCGCGACAACGGCGGCTTTCAGGCCATCGGCTGAAGGCAGATTATGATTTGAACAACCAGTGAAGGGAGCGACCATTTTGGACGCGCAGTTCGATGCGGATTTTCAGTCTATCCCGCTGCCTGACTATCCCGAACAGAACGTGGAAGAGATGCGGGCATCGGCCCAGGCTTTTGATGAGTTCGTCGCGCGACGCCATACGGTGCGTGAATTTTCATCCCGTCCCGTGCCCCGGGACATTATTGAACAGTGCATCCTAACCGCCGGCCGGGCTCCCAGCGGGGCCAATCATCGGCCCTGGCATTTTGCGGTGATTGGCGATGGGGCTATGAAAAAAAGCCATTCGCCAGGGCGCGGAGGCGGAGGAGCGGGAGTTTTATGATGGCCGGGCGGGGGAGGAATGGCTGGCCGCCCTTAAACCCATTGGCACGGATTCCGCCAAACCGTTTCTGGAAACAGCACCTTGGCTGATCTGTATCTTTGGCCAGCGGCGCAGCAAGGGCGCCGATGGCCGCAGCTATCGCAATTATTATGTGCCGGAATCCGTTTCCATCGCCACGGGCTTCTTGGTTCTGGCCCTGCACAATGCGGGGCTCGCCACCTTGACCCATACGCCCGCGCCCATGGGATTCTTGAACGAAATCTGCGAGCGGCCGAAGACCGACAAACCCTATATCCTGCTGGTGACCGGCTATCCGGACGAAAAGGCCAAAATTCCGAAAGCGGCGACCGTGAAAAAGCCACTGCATCAAATCGCCTCCTTATTCTGAAATGGGCTTTTTCTGAAAGCCGTCTATACTCCGCCCAAATTTATTGTGTGGAGTGGTCATGGACTGGCAGAACGAACGGGACGAACTTTTCAAGCGTAACGCCCTGGCGGAAAAGCTGGGCGGCTAATACAAGATAGAGCGCCAGCACAAGGGCGGCCGGCTGACCGTGCGGGAGCGGATCGACCAGATCCTCGATGACGGCACATTTCGGGAAATCGGTGCCACCGCCGGGTCCTACAGCTACGACGAGGATGGCAATATCACCTCCCATAAGCCCTCCAACTGCGTCATGGGGCGGGGCCGGATTGATGGCCGGTCGGTGGTTGTCAGCGGCGACGACTTCACCATTCGCGGCGGCTCGGCCGATGCGGCGATCAAGGAAAAGGCCATCTATCCCGAAAAAATGGCCAACGAACTGCGCCTGCCGATCATTCGCCTGATCGAGGGTTCGGGCGGCGGCGGTTCGGTCAAGACCATCGAGACCAAGGGCCGGGCCAATCTGCCGGGCGGCGTGGGGCAGTCCTCGGGCTTCAACCTGCTGGCCGAGAACATGGCGACGGTGCCGGTGGTGGGTCTAGGCCTCGGCTCGGTCGCGGGCCTGGGCGCGGCGCGTCTGGCGGCCAGCCATTATTCTGTATTGGTCAAGGATATCGGTGCCATGTTCGTGGCCGGCCCGCCGGTGGTGAAGCATATCGGCGAGGATCTGGATAAGCAGGAATTGGGCGGCCATGCCATCCAGACGGCGGCGGGGGCGTGAATCACGCGGCGGAAAGCGAGGCGGACGCCTTTGAATGTACCCGGCGCTTCCTCTCCTACCTGCCGTCATCGGTGTATGACCTGCCGCCGCGGGGCGAGATACTGGACGATGTGGAGCGCCAGGACGAGA